>NZ_JBHRSW010000006.1:0-322716 GCF_042646125.1 Agaribacter flavus | reverse complement strand
AATAAGTTTTCAGTACTAATGGCCAGCCTATTTTCATATCTTGACCACACTTACCCCGTAATTACCCGCTGTTTTTGAATCTGAAACGCATCAAAAAAGCCTTAAAGTCAGCTGTCACAGAGGGTAGTAAGTAGTGTTAATCCATCTTATACTCCGAATTGTTGGTTATATACTCAAGTATTGTTAACGGTATGTTATTTCGTAACCAAGTGCTTTATATCCCTTTTCACGTTTCGAAAACATTCGCTTAAGTGTTGGGAAGGTATCAAGGTAATCATAAACTTGAACCGAATTTTTGTTACTCCATTCTCGTCCAATTCGGCCAGCATATTGAGCTAGTATCCCCTTCCACGCTATAGGTAAAGTGATAAATAGAGTATCTAAATACGGTAAATCAAAGCCTTCTCCAACGTATTTCCCCGTTGCAAGAATTACCTGTTTATCGTTACTTAGATCTTTGTTTTCTTCGAGCATAGCAATGCGCTCTTGCCGCTGCTTAGCTGATATTCCACCATGCAGTTCTACAACCAGTAGACCTTTTTGCGTTAGTAAAGCTGACAGGTGTTCTATATGCTCTTTTCTTTCGGTTAACACCATTACTGCACGCTTTTCATCTATACAACTGAGAATATCGTCAACGATCTTTTGGTTTCTGCTATTACTATTTACTAAGTGCTTATAAACTTGTGAAATATGAGGTTTAGTATCATGTTGAAGCCACTCTTTAGGAAACTTTGTATCAGTTTCATATGCTATAACCTGCTGACTAAGCATTGAACCTGATTTAACTACTTTATAAACAATATCACCAAGTTGAAATATCATCAGCTTTTCTAAGCCATCTTGGCGTTTTGGTGTTGCTGTAAATCCATGAATGAATTTGGCATGACTGGACTTGATCAAGCTTTCATAGTTTGAGGCTGGCAAATGGTGGCATTCATCAACAATTATTTGCCCATATTTTTCAATATATGGCTTTATATCCATGCCGTTTCGACTAACTAAACTTTGATATGTGGCTACATCAACCTGATACGACAGCTTTTCCTTACCACCAAGTAATGAACCAACTTCAGTATCTTTTAAAAAAACATTAATACGTTCTAACCACTGTTCAGCCAGTTGCCGACTGTGAACTAATATCAATGTGTTTACTTTACGTTTAGCAACCAGTGCTAAAGCTGTGACAGTTTTACCAAAGCCAGTAGAAGCTTCCAGTATACCAACTGATGATTCTAATAACGCATTAACAGCCTTATTCTGCTGACTTTTCAGCTTTCCGGTAAACTTAACTTTGGCAAGGTTGTCACCTGAAAACCGCTTATCATCGAAATTTATTTCAATTTTTTGTTCAGTTAATTGAGTTTCTACAGATGATAAACACCCTCTGGGTAAAATTAAAAATTTACCTTCAATATGAGCGGCGCAAATATATCTTGGAATGCCAATAGTAGATAAGCGAAGGCCTTGCCGTTTATAAAACTCTGGGTTAGAAAATACTGCTAACTGTTTAAGCCTTGATGTTAATTTGCTGGGAAGTTTATCGATAGGAATATAAATCTGATCTGCAATAACTAAGGTTATTTCTTCTGGGCAATTGGCAATCACATTATTATCAATAGAAGAGAGTTTCTTCCAAGGTGTGTCTGCCAAATCATTATTAGCTTTTTCATCGATTAACGTTATTTCGCCCAGCAAGCTATCAAGTGCCGTATTATCAATTTTCGGGATAGAAGCGAGTTTAGCCCACTGATCTTTATAAGGTATCCCTGACGAATCTATGAATACACTATTACCTTGCTTTCTTGGCTCTAATTGAAGAGGTAATGCTATTAAGTTACCAAAGCCACCTTCTGGCATTACATCTTGATTCGGAAACAAACGATCAAAGCAAGTAAATGAGAGAGCAGGATACATTTCCATGGCTTTCGTTAATAAGCCGTTACCTAGTTTTCTAGCTTTGGCTGCTTCAACAGCTTGCGAAAAGAAAATCCATACATGGCCTCCATTACCACTTCTAGAACGTTCAATAATATGAGGTACTTTATATAAATCACAGGCTTCAGAAAAAGCTTTAACGGAGTGAATCCAATCATCCTTATCGAAATCAGCAGCTAGAATGTGAGTAGTGTTGTTATCAAGAAGTGGGTAAATCCCAATCGTTTGATTGCCTTTCAGGTGATCAAATATCACCTGACCATCATAATGCTTGAATTGTTGATTTGAGCATTCCGTGCAGCTAATCCGTGGTTTATTACAGATTTTAGGTTTCCATTCATTCCAACACGCTGGCGAATAACCACTTCGCCCATTTTGCGATTCCCAACGAAACGGGTAAACGTCATTTCGACCTTTAAAATAAGAAATGAATAAATCGACTTTAGCTTTAGGAGGAACGTGTTGGTTAAAGTGTTTGGCTAGCTCGACTTCTTGTTGTGCAAGAATACTATTACGTTCATTTAACAATGACTCTTTTTCTTCAGCGAGCTGCTGAAGCCGATTATCAATATCTAAGAGCCTATCTGATAACGAACTGGACACATTAATTACTCAAAAGCAGTTTTAAGGTTTTCTGCTCTTAGTATTCGCATGACATCAACGCAGTCATTAGAAACGACGTAGTAAATAGCATGTTTTCCATATACGCTGCGTCTATATCCCTTACGAATGTGATCAACAGCCTGATAATGCAGCGGGTTTTCCGCAATGCTTTGAAACTGAATAATCAACCCATCAACATATGATTTAGCCCGAGCTAAACCAAAGTTATCAATGCCATATTCAAATAGCTGCTCGAAATCCTGATCGGCAGCACTACTTAATCTATACTTCGCCATTAGTTTGTTTTCTAGCAATCACCGCATTAACAATATCTTCAGGAGAACGAGAGCTGAAACCGCTTTGCTCTGCTTTGATCAGTTCTTGCCTAATAACTTCAACTTGGCTAGTACGCATTTGCTCTTTTCTGATTAAATCTCGTAATAACTCGCTGTCACTAGC
The DNA here is from genome assembly GCF_042646125.1 of Agaribacter flavus. Classification (NCBI taxonomy): domain Bacteria; kingdom Pseudomonadati; phylum Pseudomonadota; class Gammaproteobacteria; order Alteromonadales; family Alteromonadaceae; genus Agaribacter; species Agaribacter flavus. The sequence goes on along the minus strand of NZ_JBHRSW010000006.1, from coordinate 319,716 downwards.
ATAATTACCTGTTGCAAGTTGAGCTTGCATCCATTGTTCTTGTTGATCAGTTACTGTGATACTTTTCTTTACCATTGCCATAATTTACCTCCAATGAAAGAAATCTCGTAAGGATATAATCCTACTTTATACTACCACAATAAAGTTTAGTTCAGAACTGGTAAGAATCAATTTGAGTTACACCATACAATTCATAGGTGGTAACAATATCGGTAAGTTGCTGGTCATGACCACGTTAAAACACGCACTTATAAAGGGATTATAAGCTTGCCAATGGGGCCTCATAATCGGTAGATCCCCAGTTCAAGTCTGGGAGGGGCCACCATTTCCTACCGTCCAACCCTTTCGACCCAGCGCAAAATTGCTTTGTTGTACCCGTATATTGCGCATGAATCTGCATGATATGTTGCCATTTTTATGGATCGTTTATTCATGCTAGGTTCTCGGTAATTGAAAACCCTATTTCCTATTGTGTGAGACATTTTGAGGAATGTGTGGTTCTAATGACGCTTACTAAGTTGGCTGCACTGGTACCGCCGCCTAGACTTAACCTGACTCGATTTTATGGCGTGTTTGCGCCTAATAGCAATGTACGCGCAAAGGTCACGGCTTCTCAGCGTGGGAAGAATAGTCCTCGCTTAGCAGAACGTCCGAAAGATCCAGATAAGCCGTACCATGCTCGCAGCATGAGTTGGGCGCAAAGGTTGAAGCGAGTATTCAATATTGATGTCACTATATGTGAGGCGTGTGAGAGTACTAAGGTCAAGATAATGGCATGCATTACAGACGCTGCAATACCGCTTTAACACCAATGTGTTGAGGCTCTACCTTCCTCACATGACAAATAAGTTTTCAGTACTAATGGCCAGCCTATTTTCATATCTTGACTACATTTACTCCGTAATTACCCGCTGTTTTTGAATCTGCAATGCATCAAAAAAGCCTTAAAGTCAGCTGTCACAGAGGGTAGTAAGTAGTGTTAATCCATCTTATACTCGTTTATTACTCGCTTTACCTTCAACTACCAAGGAAGGGTGCCGTAGCCGAGCCAACCCTGCTTCAACTCATTTATAAGCTTATTTCGGCAAAACTCAAAGATGTGTTTAGTATAAAAAGCAACAGTAGGTATTGTTTTGGCATAAGCGATGCGGAAAGCTCGTTGTATCACACATGTTTTCAGCTGCTCTTGGTCATTTACGTGGTTAATGGCAATGTTACTGGCAATAGATTTATCACTCAATTTCCTCTAGCATCTGACCTATACTCGTTTGGTAATGCATTATGGATAGCCTTCCCTCAAATATATCAGCCCTGTACTCTAAAAATTCGCCAAAAATACTCGCGACCTTGATGCGGCTTGTTGGTGCATCCAATGTGGATTTGGCTGAAGACATACTGCAAGATACTTTTCATCGAGCCATGGACAATTGGGCGAGCAATGGATTACCTGAGAACCCCGGCGGCTGGTTAATGCTGACGGCTAAACGCGCGGCACTAGATCATTTGCGTCAATCTAGCAATCGCTTGCGCATTACTAAGGACTCGCTGGCTCCAAGTCTTATGAGTGAATGGAGTCGAACCTACGCAATTTAGCAAGCTTTTTCTAATGAGGCCATTCAAGATGACCAGTTACGCCTATTGTTTTGGATAAGCAGTACTGATTTGGCCGATGGAATAAGGCTTCCTCTCGTATTAAAGGCGCTGGGTGGAATGTCGGTAGAGGCAATTGCGCGCGCATTGTTGTCTAAACCCGAAACAATAAAAAAACGCTTAACGCGAAGTAAAAAACACCTATCCTCAGTAAAATATGAAATTCCAGATGATAGTGAACTAAAAAGTGCCATTCATCGTGTGCATCAATGTTTATACTTGATGTTCAATGAAGGCATAAGTACGCACTATCGCGATCATGAAAATAGACGAGATATCTGTTTGAGTGCGTTGCGCTTTTTGCGCTTGATGCTTTCCGAAAATAGCAATGAACTGTCTGCCTTACGCCATACAAACAACAGTGTGTACAGTGATAGTGACACCTATGCGTTGTTGGCACTCATGCATTTTCATCTGGCTAGGTTAGACTCGCGTTTTGACTCTAGTGGTCAGGCAATTGAATTAAATCTTCAAAACAGGAAGTTGTGGGACAGCAATGAAATCAAAATAGGGGCGTATGCCATGGCTTCTGCCATGCGCTTAGCAAATGGCAAACCCAGCGTTTACCTACTCGAGGCGTTAATTGCATTTGAACACTGCCGAGCTAAGTGTTTTTCGAAAACGGATTGGCCAATCATCGAACAGCATTATGCTGCTTTGTGCTCGCTTAGTCATTCGCCGTTGATGCAGATTGCTTATGCTATTTCACTTGCACATAACAGAAAGTTTGATAAAGCCGTTAACATACTTCAAGGTTTAAGTAATGGATGTGGCGGAGAACTCAGCCAACGCGTACTGGCTAGTTTTGCATATGTTAATGCGCTAAGTGGTCAAGTTGAGACCGCTTACTCGCAAGCCAAGCAAGCTAAAAAACAGGGTCTAACGGATAAGGAATACGCGTGTCTTATCCGTCAGATTGAAGTGAGTATAAACGTCCAAAGCCCTGTTTAGACTTGGTTGTTTCTATTTTTCTATTCCATGCACATAATTTCGCGGACTTCTACGCTGCAATCTGGGCTGAATAGCACTGGGCAGGATTTCGCTAGTTCAGTGGCTTCATCAAGTGATTCAGCTTTAATAATAGAATAACCACTGACTAATTCCTTATACTCAGAAACAGCAATATCAGTTACAACATCAGTGTTTTCTATGCGCTTTCCTGAATAGTGGAGTGGGTTTCCACCTGAAACTAATTTACCTTTTTCGCTTAACGCGACCATCCACTTTTCCCATTCTCCCATTATCGCTTGCATTTCTTCGGGTGGGGTATTGATATGCCAATCGGGGTCACCACCTTTGTAAACTAACATGTAATCTTGCATTTTTATCTCCTTTTAAAAAAGGCTTGCGTTAATTTGTTATCTCAAGCCCAAGTTAATTTAAGTTTTTACATCACTTGATGCAATAAGATAACGTATGGGCATATTAAAAAGGGACACAATAGAAAAAAAGTTTGGTTTTTGTTTCCGTTAAAGGGAATGTGGCCAATAATAATTCAACTTTCTCTGAGGCAGCAGCAGTTTGGAAATAAATATCAATAGTGGTGTGTACAAAGCGATTGAGCTTTGCCTGATTTTTGTAGTTTTGCCGTTTTTTATCGCGTTTAACCCAATCATTTACATCAGTATCGTGCTTATTTTAGTGGCATTAATGTACCTATTAGTCATTAGTAAGCGCATATGGGGAGAGGGTTCGTGGCGAGCGTTTTACCAAAAAAAGATCAAGCCTACGTTGTCACGTTTATTGTGCCTAGATACAAATGCACTTTTAAAAAAATACAAGGTAGTGTTAATTCGGCTTTCGATTATGTTCATCCTGTTTGCAATAGGAACCAGTCTATTTGTTTATGTAACAATGCCGAATGAGCTTTTTCATGTCGTGCTCAACAATACCTTTCTCTGGCTCGCTATTTCTGTTTTTTACAGTTTGTTTTCGGTTCTGCCACAAGAGTTTTTGTATCGTAGTTTTTTCTTTACGCGCTACCAAAGCTTGGTGCCAAATCACGCTATTTTCATCTTGTTGAATGCCGTCATTTTTTGCCTTGCACATCTGATGTTTTTTAACACTTTGGTCATGATTTTGACCTTCTGTGGAGGTCTGCTATTCGCGTACACCTACCATGTGAGTCGTTCTTTTTGGTTGGTATCTGTGGAGCATAGCTTGTATGGAGTATGGCTTTATACCGTTGGCATGGGCGCAATGTTGGCTTTCCCCTCAGGCTGAATTCGCAGTTTCTTATATCGAAGATAAAAAACCAAATCGCGAATCACTTTTTTATGTCTAGCGCAAAAGGGCATCTCACGTTAACATTTGCAATAGAATAACCAGAACAAAAATACCTGTGCAAATAGTAAAACGCCAAGCGCTTATATCCTCGCCTCTCGATACTTCGATGCCATCTATTTTAGACCGAGTCCTTCGTCATCGAGGTATTCAGTCTATTGATGAAATCGACATGCAGACCAAGTCTTTGTTGCATTACAAGCGGTTGAAAGATATCGATGTCGCGGCTGAACTAGTGTGTGAGGCAATCATCAATCAGTCTACGATAACGATTGTTGGAGATTTTGATGCTGATGGCGCCACCAGTACAGCGCTTTGTTTGTTGTGTTTACGTGACTTTGGTCATACGCAGGCCAGTTATATTGTGCCAAATCGCTTTGACTATGGGTATGGTTTGTCAACACCTGTGGTTGATTTGGCTCACGATATGAGCACTGACTTGTTGATTACCGTGGATAACGGTATATCCAGCATTGAGGGAGTGGCGAGAGCAAGGGAGCTAGGTATTAAAGTCCTTGTGACTGACCACCACCTTGCTGCAGATACCTTGCCTGCTGCTGACGCAATCGTGAATCCCAATCAGCCTAATTGTGACTTCCGTTCAAAAAACTTAGCGGGTGTGGGCGTGGCTTTTTATTTAATGCTTGCAGTAAGAGCTAAGTTACAAGCATCTGCGTATTTCGATCGAACAAACAGGGTTGCACCGAATATCGCTAACTACCTAGATATTGTTGCCTTGGGTACGGTGGCCGATGTTGTGGCTTTGGATAAAAATAATCGCATACTTGTGCATCAGGGCTTGCAGCGCATTCGTTGTGGTAAAACTCGATTAGGGATTCAGGCCTTGCTAGATGTCGCTGGACGAAAAGCCAATACTTTGGCGTCCTCTGATTTGGGTTTTGCCTTGGGGCCTAGGTTAAATGCTGCAGGCAGGTTAGAAGACATGTCAGTAGGTATTGAGTGTTTGCTTACTGAAGATATCAATACTGCTCGTCAGTTAGCCAGTGAGCTTGACGCCCTTAACCGTTCTAGGCAAGTTATCCAACAAGATATGCAACAAGAGGCAGAAAAAATTCTCTTAGCACTGCCTTTCGCTTCAAATGATTTACCTGCGGGAATATGCGTGTACGATGAGAGTTTTCACGCCGGTGTAGTGGGCATTGTCGCGGGGAAGTTAAAAGAACAATATTACCGTCCCAGTATTGTATTTGCAGAAGAAGATGAGTTTAGCTTAAAGGGTTCAGCTCGGAGCATTCCTGGCGTGCATATTCGCGATGTTTTGGAGTCAATCCACAGCCGTTTTCCAACGCTTATTACTAAATTTGGTGGTCATGCAATGGCTGCCGGCTTGTCATTACCTAAAAGTGCGTACACGCAGTTTACCCAAGTATTCAGTGAAGCGGTAGAATTGGCCTTAAGAGGCTTGCCCCTGACACAACAGATGATGTCTGATGGTGAGCTAAGCCCTCACGAAATGAATCTTGAAAATGCGAAAGTTCTGAAGTGTCAATTGCCTTGGGGGCAAGGGTTTGAAGCGCCGCTTTTTGACGGCGTATTTGACCTGATACAGCAGCGCATTGTTGGACATAAACACCTTAAACTATTACTTTCCAAAGGCGGGCGAATGTTTGATGCGATAGCTTTTAATGTCGACTTGAAACAATGGCCAGACAATAGTGCAACACGTGTTCACATTGCGTATCAACTGGACATCAATGAGTTTAATAACAAAGTCAATGTGCAACTATTGGTCAATGATCTTGTTGCTGCCTAAACGCCAAATAGCCGTTTTGCAAAATCCGTATGGCGACGATGAATAGAATCCAGTGAAATGCAAAAATTAGTATTGAATGGTTATGTGATACACCGTCGAGCATATCGAGAAACCAGTTTATTGGTAGATTTTTTTACCCGCGAAAGTGGTAAAGTGAGCGCCGTGGCAAAGGGGGCAAGGGGTAACAGTAAATCTGAGCGAAAGAGTTTATTGCAGCCCTTACAGTATATAGAGTTTGAATGTGCTGGAAGAACGAACTTGAAGAATTTAGGTCATTTGGATTCGCTAGACAATGCCTTGTCACTAAAAGGTAAAGCTCTATATAGTGCTTTTTACATCAACGAAATAATTCAGCGCGCTTTGCCAGAAGGTGAGGCATTTGAACATTTATTTGGTATATATCAGCAAACATTGCACTCATTGGCCGGAATAATCCATGATACCAATGATGCTATTGAGCCGATTCTCAGGCAGTTTGAGTTCGCTTTGCTGGAAAACTTGGGATACCTTCCTGATTTCTCTAGTAACGCAACGAACGGTGAAGCAATAGCCGAGGCACACTATTACAAGTATGAACTTGAGCACGGTTTTGTGCGTTGTGAAGCAAGCGCCGTGCACGCCATATCAGGTACTTTGCTACATGAAATTAGCAATGGAAATCTATCCTTACGTGCGCTAAAAGTGGCAAAATATATTGTGCGCGTGACACTTCCTTTAGCAATCGGTGATAAGCCCTTAAAGAGTCGAGAGTTGTTTTCTCAACTTTGAAGAGCAGCCCAATTTGCCTTAGTATGGCAGGCTAGTGATATACAGTATAAGGGGACGACAAGAATCAAAATTTGTTTTTCATGGATGAAAAACCAAAGCGTATATGGATATACTTGCAGCGTTTTTGGTTCTTGTTGTCCCCTTATACTGTAAATCACTAGCCAACCGCATACGTGTTCGCTAAGTGATAAAGCAAGCCAGAAAAGGCAAAAATAATCTGTTAAACTCCTATTTTTATAATCATTTATATTGTGATTAGAGGCTTAAGCTTCTAGTTAGAGGCACTATATGCAAGACATCTTTCTTGGCGTAAACATCGACCACATCGCCACGCTTCGTAACGCACGAGGTACAAATTACCCATGCCCAGTACATGCGGCTGATATAGCAGAACGTGCTGGCGCTGATGGCATTACCGTGCATCTGCGTGAAGACAGGCGTCACATCAAAGACAGTGACGTATATCTATTAAAAGAAACGATTAATACCCGTTTAAACTTAGAAATGGCCGTCACTGATGAAATGCTCGCTATTGCAGACAAAGTACGCCCTGAGTTTTGCTGTTTAGTGCCTGAAAAACGCGAAGAGCTCACGACCGAGGGGGGCTTGGATGTGGCCGGTAACCTAGACCGTATCAAACAAGCCTGTACTCAATTGAGTGAGCAAGGCACCTTGGCCTCCTTGTTCATTGATGCAGACGAAAAACAAATTGAAGCTTCTGTAGACGTAGGCGCACCGTATATCGAAATTCACACTGGGCAATATGCAGAAGCGAAAAGTGAACGCGAGGCAGAGTTGGAATTGACTAAATTAGTACAAGGTGTTGAGTATGCAACGCGTTTAGGCTTGAAGGTAAATGCGGGACACGGACTACACTATCACAATGTTAAGCCCATAGCGGCTATCCCTCAGTTAGTTGAATTAAACATTGGTCACGCTATTATTGCGCGTGCAGCTTTTGATGGTCTGGCGAAGGCGGTGAGTGACATGCGGGCTCTCATGCAAGAGGCTAGATTTTCTAGCGTTTACACAAACAAATAGCCAGTAGTAGGCAGCAAGGTGATTTTAGGTATTGGTACTGATATTGTTGAAATAGCACGGTTTGAGAATTTGAACGCTCCGTCCGAGGCTTTCGCAAAAAGAATACTGACTGAAGAAGAACTGCTTGAATATCAAGCGAGTAATAAACCATTGCATTACCTCGCCAAAAAGTTTGCGGTTAAAGAGGCCGTCGTAAAGGCGACAGGAACGGGGATAGGCAACGGTGTCAGTTGGCAGCATATGACAATCAAACATGAGGACAGTGGCAAACCTTATGTCGAGCTTTCTGGCGCATTGGCTGAATGGGCTGAAGAAAATAGCTTAAAGCATATGCATATTAGTATTTCAGATGAGCTTCACTATGCCTGTGCAATGGCGATTGCCGAATCCAATTGATCTTCGTGAGTATATATGGCTAAAGTATTTAAAGCGAAATCACGACGTGGTTCTGCAGAGCATCAAGCACGAATACCTGTTGAACTAAGCATCGATACCCTTGATTATCACGGCATAGGTGTTTGCTTGTCGACAGTGCCTATTACCTTGGTATCTGGTGGTTTACCCAATGAACGATTGCTTGTCAGTCTGCACAAAAGCGGTACAAAGGTTCAAACGGCGAGAATAAAACAAATTATTGAAGCAAGTGAGCAGCGGCAAGCGGCATTTTGCCAACATTACGATCAGTGCGGCGGCTGCAGTATGCAGCACTTAAGTCAGGCTCAGGGGATAAGCCAAAAAACGCAAGCATTGAAAGCGCATTTAGCCCACAAATTGGCGTTAAGCGAAGATACTTGGCAGCCCAGTATCGAATCCCCGCCTCAGTATCGGCGTAAAGTGCGTTTGTCTGTCGATGCGCGCAACCCAAAACAAGTGAAGATTGGCTATCGCGTTGTGAATTCAAATACTGTGGTTGATATCAGCGCTTGCGCAATACTGACCCTACCACTACAGAAGGCTATATTTAGTATACTCCCGCACATTAAGCTTTTGCCTAGCGTAAGGAATATCGGGCACTTAGTATTTTTTGAAAGCATAGACGGTGTATCGATGGCGGTGCATTGCAGCAAGAAGTTGCGCGATAATGATGCAAGTTCTCTAGCTGCTTTGGCTAAGCAATTGCAAATTGACCTTCGTGTCCTGCATAAGCAAGAAGACAAGACTTGCGAAGCGTCCAAGCCTTTGCGTGTAAAAGGTTATCAGGAACAAAATTTGCAGCAAAGCTTACAGGTCGGGATGTCTGACTTTGTGCAGATTAACGAAGCGGTCAATCAACAAATGTTAGTACGAGCGATAGCGTGGTTGTCGCCGACAAAGCAAGACATTGTGTATGATTTTTTTGCTGGTGCAGGTAACTTTTCTCTGGCAATGGCAGCTAGAGCAGCTCAAGTATATGCCTACGAAGTATCTGATAATATGGTTAAGCGCTGTCAAGAAAATGCGCAATTCAATGGTCTAGGCAAAGTCAGTGCGACAAAGGCGGATTTAGACGCTGAAAATGAACTGAGTACTGTCAGTCTGCAAAAGGACGCACTGGTTGTGCTGGATCCTGCGCGGAGTGGGGCAAAAAGGTTATCGGAAAAGTTAGCAAAATCAAGTGTTCGCAAGGTATTATATGTATCTTGCAACCCAAGCACTTTTGTTCGAGATCTCGGTATCATGAGAGAGACGTTCCGGGTTGAAAAAATTTGTACCCTAGATATGTTTCCGTTTACGGAACATATGGAAGTAATGGCCTTGTTGGTGAGGAAAAAATAAAACACTCATACCACTGAGCCAGGATTGCAATTGTGTAGATTGCTGAAGAATTAATAAGGAAGTCAGCCAATGGTATCCATTAGGCGCGTGCATCAAGACGAGCGGCCGCAATTTTCTGAGTGGCTCGCACAACTCCCCCTGCCTGATAAGACAAAGGATAAGCTTCGAAGCGTCGCGGAGGCGCCGGATATTCTATTGATTGGCCAAGAAATGGTCGAAATTCTCCATGAATTACACATGGATGACGAAACACTTCAAGCAGCATTAGTATTTCCTTACTGCCAAATTCACAACTTAAGTGCAGACGAAATTGTAGCAAGTTTTGGTGAAGCGATTGCTGGCTTAGTGCTCAAAGTGCGTAAAATGGACGATATTAAAGCCATTCAGTCCACACTAGAACAAAATAGCGAACAAGTTGAAAAGTTACGCAACATGATGCTTGCGATGGCCGAAGATGTGAGAGCCGTAGTGATAAAAATGGCTGAACGCATATGTACTTTGCATCGCATTAAGGAAGAAGACGAAGAAACCCGCGTGGTTGTTGCTAGAGAGTGCGCAAAGATATATGCACCATTGGCAAATAGATTGGGTATTGGACAATTGAAATGGGAACTAGAAGATCTCTCTTTTCGTTATCTGCATCCCGATATATATAAAAAAATTGCCAAACAATTAAAAGAAAAGCGCAAAGACCGCGAGCAATATATTGTTGATTTTGTTGATGACTTGCAAAGCTTATTGGACAAAGAGCATATTCAGGCAGAAGTCATTGGACGGCCTAAGCACATTTACAGCATTTATAAAAAAATGCAAAAAAAACAACTGAGCTTTGAGCAGTTATTTGACATTCGTGCCCTTCGTATCATTGCCAATCGATTGCAGGACTGCTACGCCGCTTTGGGCACAGTGCATGCGCACTATCGCCATTTACCTGCTGAATTTGACGACTATATTGCAACACCCAAACCCAATGGTTACCAGAGTATTCACACGGTTGTTGTTGGCCCTGCAGGTAAGTCAATAGAGATTCAGATTCGTACTGAACAAATGCATCAAGATGCGGAGCTTGGTGTGGCTGCGCATTGGCGTTATAAAGAGGGCAGTGCTGGTAAGAGTGCAGATTTAGATGAGCGCGTAATGTGGTTGCGCAAGATTCTGCAATGGCAAGAAGAAATGGCAGAGTCAGGTCATCTGCTGGAAGAGTTTAAAAATCAGGTCTTTGACGATAGGGTATATGTATTTACGCCCAAGGGTGATGTGGTCGACATGCCATCTGGGGCAACGCCCTTGGATTTTGCCTATTATATTCATAGCAACGTGGGTCATCGTTGCACCGGCGCCAAAGTCAATAATCGCATAGTACCGTTTACGTATCGATTGCAGACGGGTGATCAAGTGACTGTGCTGACCAGCAAAAACGGCACTCCGTCACGAGATTGGATGCACCCTGGGTTGGGTTATGCTCACACAGCTAGAGCAAGAGCGACGATTCATTCTTACTTTAAAAAGCAAGACAAAGACAAAAATCGCGAAGCGGGTAAGGAAATGCTCGAGCGAGAGTTAACGAAAATACATTTGCCTTTAAAAGTACCTGAACAAGCGGTCGACAAATACAACATGAAATCATTGGATGATTTACATGCGGCAGTGGGTGCCGGTGATCTGAGGGTGATGACAGTTGTGCATTATCTGCAGCAATTGCACGAACCGGTTGAACCACCAGAGGTTTTACCTGAACAGCTCCTTAAACCCATGCGCAAAGGTAAAAGGCAAGGTATTGTTGCCGAAGGTGTCGGTAACTTATTGAGTAAAGTTGCCAAATGTTGTCAGCCTGTTGCTGGTGATCCTATCGTTGGTTTTATTACTTTAGGTAAGGGGATTAGTGTGCATAAGGCATCTTGTGCGCAGCTCAACAATATGTTGAAACAACATCCTGAGCGCGAAATAGAAGTCAGTTGGGAAACAGAAGAACAAGGTAATTTTCAAACCAACATCAAGGTATTTAGTACCGATCGAGATGGCTTGTTACGCGACTTAACCACTGAGTTGGCAAATTTAAGGGTGAATATTTTAGGCGTGAGCAGTCACAGTGACACTAAAAAGGGGACTGCGGTCATCAACATCACTGTAGAAGTGCCAAATACCGACAAGCTTACCCAAGCTATGCGTCGTTTGCAGCAAGTCAGGGATATTACTTCGGTTAGTCGCGGATAGTTTTTGAAACCCTATTCAGTACAGTATCTTCTCGCCGTAAGACATGTGGAAACAAAACGATAAAAAACTTTGATTTTCTAAACTTTTCTGTATAATTCGCGACCTGCCCAGTTACACCCATCGTTGGGAACGATGGATGATCAACGAGCTCGAAGGGGCTATAGTGTTGATATTATTGGTGAAATTTTAATTTTCGGGTGATTAATTTAATGAAAACTTTTGTTGCAAAGCCAGAGAGCGTTGAGCGCGACTGGTACGTAGTTGACGCTGCGGACAAAACTTTAGGTCGTTTGGCTGCAGAAATTGCATCTAGACTACGTGGAAAGCATAAACCAGAGTATACGCCTCACGTTGACACTGGTGACTACATTGTTGTTGTAAACGCTGAAAAAATCCAAGTAACTGGAAACAAAGCGAAAAACAAAATGTATTACGCGCATTCTGGTTACCCAGGTGGCTTAAAAGAAGCAACGTTTGAAAAGCTTATCGAGAAAAAGCCTGAAATGGTTCTTGAAAAAGCAGTCAAAGGTATGCTTCCTAAAGGTCCTTTAGGTCGTGAGATGTTCCGCAAAATGAAAGTATTTGCTGGTCCAGAGCACACGCATCAGGCACAACAACCACAAGTATTGGATATTTAAGGAGCGAGTAAGATGGCAGAATCTCAGTACTACGGCACAGGTCGTCGCAAAAGTTCTACTGCTCGCGTATTCTTACGTCCAGGTAGTGGTAACATCGTTGTAAACAAACGTCCATTGGACGAGTTTTTTGGTCGTGAAACTGCACGTATGATCGTGAAGCAACCATTAGAACTTGTTGAAATGTTAGAAAAGTTTGATCTATACGTGACTGTTAAAGGTGGTGGTATTTCTGGTCAAGCAGGTGCTATCCGTCACGGTATCACTAGAGCATTGATGGAATACGATGAAGGCCTTCGTCCTGCTCTTCGTAAAGCAGGTTTCGTTACACGTGATGCACGTCGCGTTGAACGTAAGAAAGTGGGTCTACATAAAGCACGTAAGCGCCCTCAATTCTCGAAGCGTTAAGATTACACGTACAGTACAAGTTACATATCAAAAACCCAGCTTTAGCTGGGTTTTTTTATGCTTTAATGTGTTGGCTACTCGTCTTCTTCAAGGTCGAAATGCTCACTCACGCCTTGCTCCGGGGTGTCGGTTTCAACACTTTTCATATCTCGAATGTTTTTCTGAACGGTGATACTCGCAAATAGGCTCAATGTGTAAGCCATACCAAAGAATCCTTTTTCGCTTAACAATAACTCAGCGTTGTATAGTCCGATAGTAAGAAGCAACACAGCAGCACCTAAGCTGAGCCAAGAGAGCATGTAGTATACATCGGAAACTTCGATGTGTTCCTGTTTGTCACGCACTGTTTTTTGTAGCGACACGGCAGAAAATAAGCCATATAGCAATATGGATAAATAGTAGCCTTTTTCATTTAATGCCATTTCTGCATTGAACAGTCCTATACAGTAAGAAATAGTACCTACTGCTAGCGCGATCATCGCCGCACCTCTATATGCTGATGTTGGCGCGTGTACAGTTTTAGTGGTGGTGTTCATATTGATATCCCTCTTTGTCATTAACGTAGAACTCTTTGATTAAGTGTTGGGCTAACCATAGCGCCGAGTATTTACTACGTAAACTATTGTAAACTTAGTAGTAATATATTAGCTTTTAAGTCTATAAATAATAGACTGATTGGTGTTTGTTACTATGAGCCAAATAAACAACCTCATCACTACTCTAAAAACTTTGCTCAAATCCGAGGGGATCACTTATAAGAAGCTTGCCTCTGCATTAGATATGAGCGAAGCGAATGTAAAGCGTATGTTTGCGTCGAAGAGTTTTTCGTTGACGAGATTAGAAGAGATTTGCGATCACTTAAATATTGCGTTGTCTGATTTATTTTTGATGGCACAGGAAAGTTTGGAAAAAATAAGTCAGTTGACCCACGCCCAAGAGCAGGAACTATTAGACAATCCGCGGGTATTATTGGTGGCCGTTTGTGTGCGTGATGGTTGGAGATTTGAAGACATTATCAACTACTATGAAATTGATGAATTTGAATGTATTCGTTTACTCGCTAAACTTGATAAGCTACGTATTATCGATTTTTTGCCCAACAATCGCTTTCGGTCATTGATTGCGCAAGATTTTCGTTGGATACCTGGTGGCAGGCTAGAGCGCTTCATGGAACAAGAAGTGATGGTTAAATTTATGGCACCTAAGCAAGGCGAACCTTGGATTTTTAGATTTTACTTACGCGGTAGATACTCACAAAGCTCCATTGAAATTATTCAACGCAAACTGAATCAGTTAACTAAAGAAGCAGCACAACTCAATATCGAAGACCAAGCCCTTCCACTGCATCAGCGAACACACACGGGAATGCTACTTGCTATGCGCCCTTGGGAGCCTTCACTGTTTGAAAATATGCGCCGAGATCGCGTTGATGGGCAGTCGTAAAGAGTAAATTTTCTTCGGTGTGCAGATTTCTTGACTTAAAACAATTGCAAGCTAGTGTTTTTGACAGTAAATCCTTGTGTTCACAGGGTGTTTTCTTTTACCATACACGACAATTTTTATTTAGTGGATTAGTGTATGTATTGTGTACTGTTCGATTTTTCGAATATTTGCCGATAACGCCTAATGTCTACCAAATTTTTACAGGTTGAAATACCTTTCCAACTCTCGGAGAACAGTTGATGAGTGAAGTATCATTAGATGCGAATAAGTCAGCCCAAGACCCTTCAGCACCAGAAAGCAGTAACAGACGCAAGTTTTTGACTGTGGCAACCTCAGTTGTTGGTGCAGTGGGTGCAGGTTGTGCTGCCGTTCCTTTTATTGCCTCGTGGAACCCCAGTGCTAAAGCAAAAGCAGCCGGTGCTGATGTCGAAGTCGACATAAGCGGTGTTCAGGTTGGCCAGTTAATTCGTGTAATGTGGCGAAGTAAGCCTGTGTGGATCGTTCGTCGTCCTGCAGCAGTGCTCGAAGCCTTGGCAAAGCATGAAGATCAGCTAAAAGATCCCGCTTCTGACCAGCCACAACAACCTGAATATGCAAAAAACCAGTATCGTTCGATTAAAGACGAGTATTTGGTGCTAGTGGGTATATGTACACACTTAGGCTGTTCTCCTCAGCATTTGTCTAATGGTGCATTTGCACAGTATGCAGAGGGTGTGCAAGACGGGTTCTTCTGTCCCTGCCATGGTTCAAAGTTTGATATGGCTGGGCGTGTGTTCCAAAATGTACCTGCTGGTCTTAACCTTCAAGTGCCGCCATATACATTTTTAGACGACAATACCTTACTTATCGGCTCTGATGGGGAGGCTGCCTAATGAATGCTTTTCTTAATTGGATTGAGGCACGTATTCCTTTAATGCGTGTCGCAAATATGCACGCCATTCAATACCCTGCTCCACGCAATATGAACTTTTGGTATGTGTTCGGGTTTTTGGCGACCATCGTACTAGTAAATCAAATCGTCACTGGTATTTGGCTTACCATGAACTTTGAACCATCTGCAGAACGCGCGTTTGCTTCGGTAGAATATATCATGCGCGAAGTTGATTACGGTTGGTTAATTCGCTACATGCACAGTACCGGTGCTTCGGCTTTCTTCGTTGTAGTGTATTTACATATGTTCAGAGGCATGATCTATGGCTCTTATCAAAAGCCTCGTGAACTATTGTGGATCTTTGGTATGTTGATCTACCTCGCACTTATGGCTGAAGCCTTTATGGGGTACGTATTGCCATGGGGTCAAATGTCTTATTGGGGTGCGCAGGTTATCGTATCACTCTTTGGCGCAATCCCAGTCATTGGTCCAGATTTGGTTATTTGGATTCAGGGCGATTATGTTATTTCAGGTGCAACGCTTAACCGTTTCTTCGCCTTACATGTAATTGCATTACCACTTGTTATTGTTATTTTAGTGTTTTTACACATCATTGCTTTACACGAAGTTGGCTCTAACAACCCAGATGGTGTCAATATCAAACACAAAAAAGGTAGCTTGTCTGAGGAAGAAAAAACTAAGTTTACTATTCACGAATACTATACAAGCAAGTACGACATTGCGGACGATATTGTGCCATTTTTCCCGCATATCGTATTAAAAGACTTAGTTGCATTTACTATATTCTTGTTTGCATTTTGCTATATCTTGTTTTTTGCACCTGAGATGGGTGGTAAGTTCTTAGAGCACCCTAACTTCGAAATTGCTAACCCCCTGAAAACGCCAGAGCATATCTTCCCCGTTTGGTATTTCACCCCCTTCTACGCTATCTTGAAGGCGGTGCCAGATAAGTTGTTTGGTGTCTTGACCATGTTTGCAGCTATTGGTGTGCTATTCGCTTTGCCGTGGGTTGATCGCAGTAATGTGCGCTCGTGGAGGTACAGAAGTGGCTTACACAAGGTTAACTTAATTGTGTTCGCTATTGTGTTTGTGTTTCTTGGATACCTAGGTGGCACGCCACAAGAAAACTGGAAAATCATCGCTTCACAAGTCGCGACGATCATGTACTTTGCATTTTTTGCTGCCTTGTTCTTATATTCTAAGAGTGAGCAAACTAAACCTGTACCTACGAGGATCCCAAAATGAAGCGTTGGTTAGCATTATTATTGTTTGTTCCTAGTATTAGCTTCGCGGCAGGCTCAGGTTACCCACTAGACAGTGTTGATATCGACCTAAAAGATAAACCTTCACTGCAAAACGGTGCGAAGATATTTATGAATTACTGTTTGGGCTGTCACCAAATGCAGTATCAGCGGTATCAGCGTACTTTTAATGATTTGGGTATTCCAGAGGAATTGGGTGAAGCGTACTTACAGTTTACTGGGGAAAAAGTATCTGATTACATCACGACGCCTATGCCTTCTGAAGACGCCGCCAAATGGTTCGGTGGTCCGCCACCCGATCTAACCTTGGTCGCGAGAGTTAGAGGCCCTGAATGGCTTTATACTTACCTGCGTACCTTTTATGTTGACGAAGATAAAAAGTTTGGCGTAAACAACTTGGTTTTCCCTGATGTTGGGATGCCACATGTATTGGAGCCTTTACAAGGTACCCCTCGTAAAGTCTACAAAGAAGTCATGGTAGATGGGAAAATGACTAAATCTGAAGTATTCACTGTAGAGTCAGATGGAAATGGTGCTTTATCGCCAGAGGAATACGACACGGCTATTCGCGATTTAGTCAATTTTTTGGAATATACCGGTGAGCCTTCACGTTTGGAGTCTGAGAGTATTGGACGCGGCGCCTTAATATTTATTGTAATATTCTTTGTCTTCGCGCTACTTCTTAAGAAAGAATACTGGCGAGACGTGAAGTAATAGTTTACAATTCACGACCTTTTTAAAAAGGGGCTTTGTAGCCCCTTTTTATGCATTTATTTTCAACAAAATACAACACACAGCATCAGCTAACGGAGGTTTTAATGGCAGTAGCCACTAACAAACGTTCAATAATGACTCTTTTTTCTGACAATATAGATATATATAGTCATCAGGTGCGTATTGTGCTTGCAGAGAAGGGTGTAGGGGTAGAAATAATTTTTACTGATCCCTCTCAGATGAATGAAGAACTGTTAGAGCTAAACCCTTATGGTACTGTTCCTACCCTAGTTGATCGTGAACTAGTATTGTACAAATCACATATTGTGATGGAATATTTGGACGAGCGTTTTCCGCATCCTCCACTCATGCCTGTGTATCCAGTATCTCGTGGAACGAGTCGCTTAATGATGCACCGAATTGAACAAGACTGGTATAGTCTCGCTGCTCGTATATTCCGAAATGAGGAAGGAGCAGAACAAGCCAGAACTGAGTTACGTGAAGCAATATTGTCGCTGGCACCGATTTTTGCTGAGACCCCTTACTTTATGAGTGAAGAATTTAGCTTAGTGGATTGTTATCTTGCTCCCTTGTTGTGGCGCCTACCTGCACTAGATATTACGCTAAGCGGAGCTGGCAGCCGCGAAGTAAATGCTTATATGAAGCGTATTTTTGAACGCGGTTCGTTTAAAGCATCACTGACTGATCAAGAAAGAGAAATTCACAACCCATTGTAAGTGGTATTGTTATGCAGCAAGGAATGACATCCAATCAACCCTATTTGCTAAAAGCTTTCTATGACTGGATTGTGGACAACGGCTTAACGCCTTACGTTGTCGTCAGTACACGATGGCCGAATGTTGATGTCCCGATGCAGTTTGTCAAAGATGATCAGATTGTATTAAATATTTCCCCAGCTGCTTGTGTTAACTTTGTAATGGATGTTGATGCCGTGTCTTTTCAGGCACGTTTTGGTGGGCAACCGACCAATGTTATGTTCCCATGTGAGGCTGTAGGCGCTATTTACGCAAAAGAGAATGGTGCTGGCACTGTTTTTACACAGGAACTACCTGCAGTTGAGGAACAGCAAAATACGTCGTTAGGTGTGGTAGAAGACAACAATAATGACTCTACGCCACCTAAGCCATCTCCAGAAAAACCAAAAAGTAAGGCTAATTTACGAGTGATCAAATAAGTCTCGCGTTTAATTACATTAACATTCTATTATGTTAACAGCTAAACCGCCTCTGGCGGTTTCTTTGTATTTGGACTTCATATCATTGCCCGTGTCCCACATGGTTTTAATCACTTTGTCCAAAGACACTTTATGTTGTCCTGTGCCTCGCATAGCAAGCCTGCTAGCATTAATAGCTTTGATCGCGCCCATTGCATTGCGCTCAATACATGGCACTTGAACAAGACCGCCCACAGGGTCGCAGGTTAAACCGAGATTGTGTTCCATGCCTATTTCTGCCGCGTTCTCAACGGCGTCAACAGAGCCACCGATGATTTCTGTCAAGGCGCCAGCGGCCATCGAGCATGCAACGCCCACTTCGCCTTGACAGCCTACTTCTGCACCAGAGATAGACGCATTTTTTTTGTATAAAATACCAATTGCTGCAGCGGTGAGTAAATAGCGACAAGCAGTCTCGTCATCTACTGGACGAATAAATTTATCGTAGTAACATAACACAGCGGGAATGATACCCGCCGCTCCATTAGTTGGGGCGGTGACCACTCGGCTGCCCGCTGCGTTTTCTTCGTTAACCGCTAGCGCGAATAAGTTTACCCAGTCCATAGCTGACATGGGATCATCTGTTTTTTCGCTTAATAGTCGTCGATAGAGACCAGGTGCTCTGCGCTGTACCTTAAGTCCTCCAGGTAAAATACCCTCTGTTCGGATACCACGCTCAACGCATTTTTTCATGTTTGTCCAAATGTCGAGTAAGCGCGAGTTGACTTCCGCTTCTGGTAGTATGGCTTTTTCATTTTCTAGCATCAGTTTACTGACGCTAAAACCATAGGTTTTGCAGGTCTCGACAAGCTCTATTGCCTTTTCAAAAGGGTAGGGTATGTCGGCAGTTATCAAGGCTTTTTCTTTTTGTGCCGCAAACTCACTTTCTTTGACAATAAAGCCACCTCCGATGGAGTAGTAGCTTTCTTGGAATAGGATTTCGTCTTCGCTGTGAGCATAAAAGGTTAGGCCATTTGGATGCAGAGGCAACGACTTTTTTCGATGAAATATAATTGCGTCACGATTGGGGAAATTTACCGAGTGATCAATACCTTGCAACTTAAGTAATTGCTTCTGCTCTACTTCTTTGAGTAGCGACTCAATATGATCGACATCAACGCCTTCTGGGGTTAAACCCATTAGGCCGAGAATCACGGCTTTTCCAGTACCGTGCCCTTTGCCGGTCTGTCCTAAGGAACCAAACAACTGAACACTAAAACGCCTTGTTTGGTCTATTAGTTTGTCCTCACATAACTGAGATACAAAAGCATTGGCAGCTTTCATTGGACCCACGGTATGAGAGCTCGACGGACCTATGCCGATACTGAACATGTCAAATACACTGATCATGGTTTATTAGTCCGTCAACTCCAGCACTCTAACTACTTTACTCACACCTTTGACATTTCTGGCGACATCAACGGCAGCTAGTGCTTCTTTGCGTGTCAATTTGCCCATGATAAACACTTCGCTGTCCTCAACAATTAAGTCGAGCTTTAGTAGTGGGACTTTTTTGTTGGTACCCATGAGTGTTCTAATTTTCGTACCTAGCCATATATCGTGCATGGTGGAAGAAGCAGGAATAGGGCTACCTAGGCGAATTTGGTTGTGAACACGCTTTACATTGGTCACACTCGCTGCTTTTTGTTGTGCCGCTTCAATAAATGACGACTGATTGGCTTGTCCAGTCAACAAAACTTGCCCATTGTATACATGGACACTGATTGCCGAGTTCTCATCAATGTCGGGGATCGCGTTGATTGCTGAACTAACGCGGGCTTCCATGGTTTTATCATCTATTTGTGTGCCGACTGAGCGCCTATCTGAGGCTGAAGAGGCGGCGGTACCTGCCGCGCCTACGGCGACAACAGAGGCGCAGCCAGACACAAGTAAGTGTGTGCAGAGTATAGTTATTACTAGGCGTTTACGCATACTTCATCTCTATATTCTATGTTGAAGCGATTGGGAACAGTGCATTGTCTATGGATTCGCATAAGCAGTGTATCGCCAATAAGTGCACTTCCTGAATTCTTGCCGTTCTTGAAGATGGCACCCGAATTTCCACATCATTCTCCCCAATAAAGCCAGCCATTTCACCTCCATCTTTTCCGGTAAGGGCGACGATGGTCATGTCTCGCGCTAGCGCGGCTTGCATGGCATTGATAACATTAGTTGAGTTTCCGCTTGTAGAAATGGCGAGCAATATATCACCTTGTTGTCCCAATGCCTTGACCTGCTTAGAAAAAACGTCGTCATACGAGAAGTCATTAGCAATGGATGTCAATGTGGAAGTATCCGTAGTTAAGGCTATCGCGGGTAGCGGGGGCCTGTCTCGCTCATATCGATTGAGCAACTCTGACGAAAAATGTTGCGCATCGCCAGCGGAGCCACCGTTGCCACAGGTAAGTATTTTGTTACCCATGATCAAGGCTTGAATCATCATTTTTGATGCTTTTTCTATTGATTCAGGGATGGCTTCTGCTGCCGCAATTTTTGTTTGAATGCTTTCTGTAAAGTTCTTTTTAATATTATCTAACATGCACTTCTTAGCTCATTGATCTCTATACATTCTTTATCCATTGCAAGGTATTGTTATCAATCGCAATGAGGTCTACGCGAATGTGTTCGTGATGAATATTACGTTGTTTTTCCATAAAGTAACACATTATTGCATTGACTACTTTACGTCTTTTATTCGGCGTAAAAAATTCAGCCGCACTACCATGAGAATTATCACTTCGGTATTTGACTTCAACAAACAGCCAAAGTTGCGCTTGCTTGAAGATAAGATCGATTTCTCCAGATTTGGACTTATAGTTGGCCTCAACAAACCTTAAACCTTGGTCGAGCAAATATTGTTTTGCCTTCGTTTCAGCCAAAGCACCAATGTTCGGTGCTTCCCATTGTTTAATCGCCATCAATATTATCTGTATCTTGGATTTCCAAGGGGGATAAGCGTCGATTGACTAAGCCATCTCGTGATACTGATAACTCGCCGCTCAACCCTTTCTTTGAAACTTGCTCAAACAGTTTGAGTTGCAAGGCATTTTTTGCCACCGTCAGCGCGTCGTAGCCAAAAGCAAACAAACGCAAGAACGTACTGGACGGTTGGTTATACAACTCATCGACAGTGACAGACAAATCGGAGTTTCGCGCTTCTGGTTGGACAAAGGGCATATCTATAAACACCACATTGCGCAAATCGCGGATACTATTCTTGTTGTATTTGTGGTTGTAGCTGTATGAAGTTGCGAATACTGGGACTTTTTTATTGCTAAATAAACTGATACTGCTTTCAATAATGGGATTGAGAAGCTCGAGATCTTGAGGGCTAGCGAATACCACAAAGGCTTCAATATCACGGCGATTTCTGGTCACGCTATGCACTACCTCAGCGCTAAGAGCAGAAAGCTGGTCAATGCGTTTTTTACTTTGTAGTACATCCAATGCAGAAGTAATCCCTGTACGCATGGTTTTGCTATCGGTAAAACTCACTTCAGTTAAGCGATTTGGCGTCTCGGTTTGCTGGTTTGATAATTCACTCCAGCGTTCAATGAAAGCATTTTTCATACGAGTAGAAATATTACTTTCTTCATAAATAACAATGGGTTTACTGATCCCTTGTGTCGCTACCAATGAGGCTAACTCTTGAGCTTCTTGCTCGGGAGACAGTGCGAAATAACTCGTTAGTAAGGTATCTTCTCCTTGATGCTCACTAGTAGAGGGTGAATTAAGATGAACCCGTGCTAGTTGACTTGGGATCAAGTCCGATATTTCTTGAATATGGCTTTTAAGTAATGGGCCGACGACTACCCCAAATTCTTCAAAGTTTAGCTTACTTACATCCTCACTCAAGGTTTCTGATGAACCACTGTCAATGAATGTTATTGAGCGGGCTTCTTCACTCGGATCGCCACCTAAAGTATTTGCATAGCGGTAGTATGCGGACAATATGCCTTGTTTTATGGCGTTGCCTTGACTGGCTAAACGCCCTGACAAGGGAATAATGACGGCGATATCTCTTTTCTCAGAGAGTGTCAGATTCGTGAAAGTAGATACAATAGAAGGAATTTGTTCCGAGGCCTCAAGCTTGGCGTTACTCTGCAGCCAAGCTTTTACCGCCTCCTGCCGGCTAGTGTCTGCGAGTGCGTCATCTTCAACAATGGCTAACAAGTCAATGTACGGTCGCAGTGAGGGCGTATTCGCCCACAATACTTTGCGTTGAGTTTGTGTTTGTTGACTGAGTGCTTGCCATAACAGGCTTACTCGGTGAGTACTGAGTATCGACGGGCTTGAGATATTGCGGGCAAGCATTTCAATGCTTTCGTTATATTGCCCAGCAAGCACTTGTTTTACCGCATTAGCTAACGCTAGGCGACTTGTATAACTATCGGTGAGCGAGTAATTGGCATGACTTAGGTCTTTTGCATTCGCTAACCAAGTATCGGCATAATCGAGCTTTTGAGCGGAAGACGTATCTTTTGGCTTGTCCAAAATTTCTTTAAGTAAGCATTCACTTCGCAGTAATTCTAATTCAGCTAATTGTTTATTTGATAGCTGAGTATTATACAAGTGAAAAACAATCGTGTTACTGTCGTCACAATTGTTGTCTAGTTGCAGCTCAAAAGCATAGTGCAACAGAGCTTCAACTGTACTTTGTTTGTTTTTAGTCTTTTCGTAACGATCCGTAATTTCTTCGATTGGGCTGCGCGTGACTTCTTGTTGTTGTGTAGCTTGTTTTTTGACAACTGGGGACGGTGCTTGTTTCGGTGTACCGCCACAAGCACTCATAATAATGCTAATTACACATGCAAGCAGTAGACGATGAATACGCAATTAATGCCCCTATATCTTTACTGAAATCAAATCGAAACCCTAGTTTACCTGCAAGCTAAAAAAATACCAGCTACGGCTACAGAAACTGATCGAAAGACTGTGTAAACTATTGATCATCCAAACTCGTCCATATTTATTTTTAGGTTGTCTATGTCTGCAGGAAGTCTATTCATTGTGCCCACTCCAATTGGTAATTTGTCAGACATGACACCAAGAGCAATTGAGGTCTTAGCATCCGTTGATCTCATTGCAGCCGAAGATACGCGTCATTCAGGCAAACTACTGCAGCATTTTGAAATTAAGACAAATGCAATTAGTTTGCATGCACACAACGAGAGTGCGCGAAGCGAGTATATTGTTGATAAGTTACTTGAGGGCTTAAATGTTGCGCTCATATCAGATGCAGGCACACCACTAATTAGTGACCCAGGTTTCGAGCTTGTTAATCGGTGTCGAGAAAAGGGAGTGATGGTGTCAGCGCTACCGGGTGCATGCGCACTCACTACCGCCCTGTCTGCTTGTGGTTTACCTACTGATAAGTTTACGTTTTCAGGGTTTTTGCCAGTAAAAATACAAGCGCGGGAATCGTCGCTCTTACAGGCAATAGACTCTGCCCATACTCATGTATTTTACGAATCACCCAAGCGTATTCTCGATACCTTGACGTCAATTGAAAAGCATCGACCCGAGGCGCAAGTGGTGATTGCTAAGGAGCTGAGTAAGACATTTGAAACTTATCAAAAGGGCGCAGCTACTGATTTAATTAAGTGGTTAAGTGCTGAACAAGCAAGGCAAAAAGGCGAGTTTGTCTTAATTGTATATCAGGCAAAGGAAAAAGTGCCTGACGCACTACCCGATGAGGCAAAAAAACTATTGGGCTTACTGTTGCCTTTGCTACCACCGAAAAAAGCAGCTACAGTGGTGGCGGAGCAGTATTCTTTAAATAAGAAGCAAGTGTATCAGCACAGTATCAGCATAAGATAAACAGCCTCTAGACATTGTCAAACAGGGTCTGCACGCGTAGCCGTAAATCTTCTATATGTTCGATATTGGCAGGGGCAATGAATATTGTATCGTCACCGGCGATAGTGCCCAGTACACCATCTGCTTGACTGAGCGAATCGAGTAGTCTAGCGATGAGTTGCGCCGCACCGGGACTTGTCCTGATAATTACCATCACATTGTTGTGTACGACGTCTAAAACTAATTGTTTTAGGGGGCTTTTTGCCGTTGGCATGGCTAATTCTGGTGGCAAGCAATAGACCATATCTCCCCGGGCATCACGGGTTCTTACCGCACCGAATTTACTTAACATACGCGATACTTTTGATTGGCTAATATTATCAAATCCAAGCCCTTTCAAAGCATTGACAATGTCACCCTGTGAGCCGTAACTTTCAGAGTTGAGGAGCTCTTTAAATGCTTTGACCAGTTCGTCCTGTTTGCTTACAGCCATTTGCTACGCTTAGTTCTTGTCGTGAAAAGTTTAGGGTAATGCATTCTGCCTGATGGTTGTGGAATAAGCAATTAGGACTTAGCTGAGATTTTCTGCAACATAAAGAGTTACAAGTCGGTTAAAAGTCTCCACCATCACTTACGTTCCCTTGTGCTAAGTCTTGTTGTGATTTTTATGCCCCTAGTAAGGGAAGGTGCTTGAGTTTATGATATTGAAGAGCAATGTAAACACACGCTTTAATTTCTGTTTCAGGCAAAGGCATTGATCTTCCTTGTATCTCGGCTCGATGTTATGCCTATTAAATAGGCAAATCAAAAGTGGCCTTCTCTGCAGCATCAACTCTTAATACAAGCGGTAGCGAGCAGCTTGATTTTTTTTAAGCCGCGTGTTCACTTTCTACTTCCCAGCCTGGGAACACGAGTACCGCTGGGTGACATGTTAAAGCGCGAGCCAGAGATTTTGCGCGCTCTACCCCTAAGTTGATACGATCATTTTCTATTGCTAATATCGTTGAATGAGGAATGCCTGTCATTTTAGCTAAATCATTTTGGCTTAGCTCCTGAAGCTCGCGAATGATACGGACTGATTCGCCGCTAGGAATAGAGACTCGTTTTTTAGCTTTTTGAAAATCTATCATTATGATCTCCTACGATAATCATGGGGTGTAAGCCCTACCACTTGGACATACATCGCTCCGTTTTCAGCAGAGTAAATAACTCGATATTGCTGATTTAAACGAGAAGAGCGAAATCCTTTCCAATTTCCAGAAAGTGCTTCATCTTTGAAACCTTTAATAAAGCGCAATCCAGAAGGGTGAGATATGATCACAATATCCGTCCGTTTTTCATAGCACTTTTGAGTTTCTAGAGGCGCTTTCGAAAGTTGCTTATCCAATCGTTTATGTTCGAATATCTCTCACATACTCAAGAGTATATATACCTAATATAGTATGCCAATCTAAATGGCGACATAACTTTCCACTGATTGGTAATCGTACTTATAGCATACCCCGCGTGTTAACGTCCCAGTGATCAACGAGAGCGACTTAATTGTAAAGTACGGCACCGCACTGACATCAAAAACAATAACACGCTAGAATGATTGAGATTTAAGCTTATTTATATTACTCTCTCGCTCGAAAAATATTGCCCTATAATCAGGAGACATAACATGAAAGTAGCCGTATTAGGCGCGGCCGGTGGTATCGGTCAGGCATTATCATTATTGCTAAAAACTCAACTTCCTGCCGGTTCTGAATTGTCATTGTATGACGTAGCGCCAGTAGTTCCAGGAGTTGCTGTTGATTTGAGCCACATCCCCACTGACGTAACGGTTAAGGGCTTTGGAAAAGACGACTTGGCAGATGCCTTGACAGCTTGTGATATCGTGTTAATTCCTGCTGGTGTTCCTCGTAAACCTGGAATGGATCGTTCTGATTTGTTCAATATCAATGCGGGTATCGTGAAAAATCTCGTTGATGCTTGTGCTGACAATTGCCCAAGCGCATGCATTGGCATCATTACCAATCCTGTGAACACAACAGTTGCTATCGCTGCTGAAGCCTTAAAGGCAAAAGGTGTTTACGACAAAAACAAACTATTTGGTGTGACGACGCTAGATGTTATTCGTTCAGAAACTTTTATTGCTGAGCTAAAAGGCAAGAGTACATCCGAGATCCACGTTCCCGTTATTGGTGGTCATTCTGGTACTACTATCTTGCCTTTGCTTTCTCAGGTTGAAGGCGTGTCTTTTACGGATGAAGAAGTCGCAGAACTCACTCCTCGTATCCAAAATGCAGGTACAGAAGTTGTTCAAGCAAAAGCCGGTGGAGGCTCTGCCACACTCTCTATGGGGCAGGCTGCTGCTAGATTCTGTTTGTCACTGGTTAAGGCGCTTCAAGGTGAAGAAGTGGTCGAATATACTTATGTACAAGTTGATGGCTCTGAAGACGCAGCGTTTTTCGCACATCCAGTAAAACTTGGCAAAAACGGTGTCGAAGAAATTTTGCCTTATGGTGAATTAAGTGCATTTGAACAAAAAGCAAAAGAAGACATGCTAGAAGGTTTACGCGGCGACATTCAGCTTGGTGTGGATTTCGTAAAAGGCTAAGCTATAGCAATATATAAAAAAGGCGCATTACGCGCCTTTTTTGTTGGCTTTTATTCAGATGAGAAATTAAATGCTGAACATGCAGGTCTTTTGTTGAAACTATCGATATTTTAAGGGTAAGTATGCATATAGTGTGCAGTAAATGTGGTGCAATTAACCGGATACCAGAAGACAAGTCTCATGTGCATGCCGGATGTGGGAAGTGTAAAGCTGAGATATACGAAGCGAAGCCTGTTGACTTAACTGACCAAAGCTTTTATCGCTATGTCGAAAAGAATGATTTACCTGTTATTGTAGACTTTTGGGCGTCATGGTGTGGTCCATGCAAAGTCATGGCACCGGTATTTGAGTCAGTTGCCGTGCAATCTGATGGTCTACTATTTGCAAAAGTAGATACACAAGATGCGCAACAAGTTTCAGCCGAAGCGGGTATTCGTTCGATTCCAACGTTGATATTTTTTCACAAGGGTAGTGAGATAGATAGAGTGTCGGGGGCTTTAGGTGAGGCGCAGCTTAAGCAGTGGATCATGAAATGCGTCAATACGATAGCGGCTTAAATTAACAGCGTGTTGTTTGTATCTCTGGCTGCACGCAATGCTGCGTTGCTTTTGTCGTAACCCAGTTTGCTTAAGCGGTCATAAAACAAGACGCTAGCTGTCGCTGCTAAATTTAAATTGCTGCGACAGGGAATAAACACTACATCATCTGCTTGATTGACAATCGCTTGCGATACACTTCCGTCCTCTGGTCCAAAAATATAGTAAGCACTCTCTGGGTGCTGGTATTCTGGCAGCGCCGTAGCGTTTTCAACTAATTCTACCACTACTGTTTTAGCTTGCTTGGGTTTATAGTCGAGCAAGTTGTCTACGCCAATAGTTGGAATGCTGCGCCTAAATGCTTTGGTATCTTGGGCAAAGTCTTTGCTGTTGTCACGTGCGTAGCCAAATCGCTGACCGGTGTAAAAAATGGAACTGGCGCCAAAGCAGCCACCTGCGCGTAAAATAGCCGCTACATTGGTAGCGGCTTTAGGGTTAACAAGGCCAATACTAAAAGGCATGTTTATCCAGTATTACGCATACCGACAGCGATGCCTGTAATAGCGACCATCATAGCACGCTCCAATGTTTCAACGTCATTGTCACTGAAATTAGACGCTTCTGCCTTTCTTATGCGATCAAGAAGCTCTATTTGTAAATAGTGCAAAGGTTGCAAGTAGGTTGCTCTAATGTTCATGGAAGTACGTCCGTGGGGGTCGTCTTCCATCATGTGTTCATGGCCGGTGATGGACAATAGAGAGTCGATACTGTCTCTTAGCTCTGTGCGCAAAGCCTCACCAAAGTGGGACAGTTCTGTCGGCACCAGGCGTTTGTCATATGCCGCACTGATGTTGGGATCGGCTTTTTTAAACACCATGTCTAGCATCGAAATACGTGAAGCAAAGAAAGGCCATTGTTCTATCATTTCTTGCACAAGCGCTTTGTTTTCGGCTGTGTTTATGCTGTCGATAGCGCGCATTACGCCCAGCCAACTAGGTAATACAAGGCGCGTCTGCGCCCAAGCAAAAATCCAAGGGATGGCGCGTAAACTTTCTATGCCGCCTTGAGGTTTACGTTTTGCTGGTCGGCTACCCAAAGGCAATTTGCCTAATTCTTGCTCAGGTGTGGCGACCCGAAAATACGGGACAAAATCTTTATCGTGACGAACGGTTTGACGATAGTTATCACGGCCTTTGTCTGCCATTTGTGCAATGATTTCGCGCCATGCTTGTTTGGGTGCTGGCGGCGGAGAGGTAATCGCTTCGACGACAGCCGAGGCGTATAAAGATAAACTGCGTTTGGCTAATTGTGGCATGCCAAACTTATAACGAATGGTTTCGCCTTGTTCGGTAACCCTAAAGCCGCCTTCTAATGATCCCGGCGGCTGTGAGTGTATCGCGGCTTTAGCAGGTAAACCACCTCGACCAATTGTGCCTCCTCTGCCGTGAAAGAGGGTGAGTTGAATGTTGTTTTCACTCGCTAAGTTAACTAAGGCCTCTTGTGATTCGTATTGTGCCCAACCTGCGGCAAGTGAGCCTGCATCTTTGGCTGAATCAGAATAGCCAATCATTACGTACTGTCGGCCATTGATATACTTTTTATACCAATCAATATCTAGCAGCGCTTTCATCGCTTCTGGCGAATTATTTAGGTCATCCAGTGTTTCAAATAAAGGTGCTACCGGCATAGGCCATGATACGCCTGCTTCTTGCAGTAGCAATTGTACAGCGAGCACATCTGAGGGCTCGCGCGCCATGGAAATAATATAAATACCAAAGCCATCTTCATCGTTATTAGCTATGACTTCACATGTGTCTAATACTTCTTGTACTTCTTCAGATGGTGCCCAATTTTTGGGGAAAAGAGGGCGACGAGACGACAGCTCTTTGAGTAAGAAAGTTTGCTTCTCTTTTTCACTCCAGGTGTTGTAATCACCCAGACCAAGATACTGCGTAACTTCGCTGAAGACGTCGGCGTGTCGTTGGGAGTCCTGTCTTATGTCGAGTTTTAGTAGTTGCGCACCAAAGGCGTGCGCTCTTCTCAAAGTGTCGAGCAAGGCGCCGTCTGCAATGACCTGCATGTTGCATTCACAGAGAGACTGGTAACACAAATTTAATGGTTTAAGTAGCTCGTCTGTGCTTTGGATCCATTTCTTGGTTTTGGCTTTGCCCTCGCGGGTAAGTTCTAATTTAAGAATAAGCGGCTTTAAAATCGCACGATAGGGCTCTTTCTCGTCGCCAACAAATTCACGCAGTGCATCACTGCATTTGTTCATTGACAGTTCGGTATATAAGCGGTGGAAATCTTCCAGAAATAACTTGGCAGCGCGACGTCTGGCGCGAAGTAATACTTCTTGCGTGACCGATGCTGTCACAAATGGATTACCGTCTCTGTCCCCGCCCATCCAGGAACTAAATTGCACTGGCTTTGCGGTCAGGGGTAAGCGCTGAGAAAAACGCGTTTGTAAGAAATCATCTAATTCGCGCATAAACTCGGGCACCGCTTCCCATAGCGAGTTTTCAATCACGGAATAGCCCCAGCGCGCTTCATCGACGGGCGTGGGTCTAACTGAGCGAATTTCTTCTGTGTGCCAAGCCTGTGCAATTAAGTCTGCCACTCTTGCTTTACTGCGGGCGCGCTCTGACTCACTGATTTCTTCAGAGTGTAGGGTCAATAGTTGACTCGCAAGTTCGCGGTGTTTGTGAATGTTTGTGCGGCGCGTTACTTCAGTTGGATGAGCGGTGAGAACTAAGTCTACATTGAGGTGTTCAATGGCTTGCTTAATCGCATTTTCATCTATGTCTTTACCAGAGGTTTCCAACAAGTTGTTCAATTGTGAAGACAACGA
Organism: Agaribacter flavus; assembly: GCF_042646125.1. Lineage (NCBI taxonomy): Bacteria > Pseudomonadati > Pseudomonadota > Gammaproteobacteria > Alteromonadales > Alteromonadaceae > Agaribacter > Agaribacter flavus. The sequence continues at coordinate 289,858 of NZ_JBHRSW010000006.1, read as the reverse complement.
GTCTGCTGATGTGGCTGCCGTATTGAATTCTTGTTCAGCAATGTTGGCTAGGTTCAAAAACTGTGCAAATGCGCGGCCTATTGTCAACAAAGATTTATTATCGAGTGAGGCTAATGTGTCTGCAAGTTTTTGTGTTGATGCTTCATCGCCATTTGCCGATTCTCTGCCGTCATGACGAATTTGCTCAATACGCGCCAACCATTCAGTCCCCAATTCTGTTTCAATTGTTTCACCTAGCGTTGCGCCCAGATATTTAATGGTGTCTTTCAACTGAGTGACCAAATCTTGCTTCATATTTTCAATGATTCCTATATTGCTTTTCTAGATTAACCATACTTCGATAGCGAGCCTATGTCTAGACGCTCTCTATATAGATCCCGTCTATTGTAGAATGCTTTGCTTGTTGATGTTAAATGGGTGTTAAATGTGCTCAATAAGCAATCAAATTTGATATACATAAACACACCAAACAACGAGATATAACTACGAAAATAACGCAATTAGGATTGCTGTTGTTGGCATGTTATCCTTCCGTCCTTTATTAAGAACTACGGAATTAACGTGAGCGAAAAATACACTAGTGTAGAAGAACAAGCCAGTTACGGCATTGGCTTTCAAATGGGTCAGCAGTTAACATCAAACCCTTTTGAAGGTTTGGACATAAACATCGTGCTAGAAGGGGTTAAGCGCGGTTTTTCTGGTGAGTCTCCAGAAGTCAGCAACGACGCTCTGCGGACTGCATTTAACGAAATTCATCAACGCATGCAAGCGGCAAAACAATCGCAACACGCAGAGGTTATGGCTGAAGGCAAAAACTACCTCGAAGAAAATGCGAAAAGGGACGAAGTAACGGTAACCGAATCGGGTTTACAATATGAAGTTTTACAATCAGGTGACGGCGAAAAGCCAACAGCAACGTCTACTGTAAAAACGCATTACCACGGCACCCTAATCGACGGCAAAGTGTTCGACAGTAGCTATGAGCGTGGTCAACCTGCTGAATTTCCAGTAAATGGCGTAATCAAAGGTTGGACGGAAGCTTTGCAATTGATGTCTGTCGGCGACAAATGGCGCTTACATGTGCCTTATGATCTCGCTTATGGAGAGCAAGGCGCGGGTGCTGCAATTGGTCCTTACTCCACATTGGTTTTTGACGTAGAGTTACTCGATATCGTCGCCTAAACAGTTTCTAGAGCAGCATACATGCTGCTCTTTTTCTATATTATTCAATACCCTCCCTAGCTTGTCACTCAGACTTGTTAACTTTTAGTAAATCAGCAATTCTCATGCTGTTATTCTTGTGTCACAATACAAAGAAAAAAGAAGTCTCTCCAATAAATTATGTCGTCATTTGCAAGCATTATCGTTTTCATTAATCGCCAACTTGGTGCTTTTGTGAGTTTTGCAACGATTGTCATGGCAATTGTCATGTTTGTCATTGTTTTGTTGCGATACGGTTTTAATGTCGGTTGGATTGGCTTGCAAGAGTCTGTCACCTATCTACATGCAGCGGTATTTTTGCTTGGCGCGGCGTTTACCTATCAACATGATGGTCACGTGCGTGTTGATGTGTTTTATCGGCGTTTCAATGCGAGAAAACGCGCTGTAGTCGATTTTTTTGGCGCACTTCTTTTTATGTTGCCTGTGAGTGTTTATTTATTTGTGGTTTGCATCGACTATGTGTTTGAGTCTTGGCGACTAATGGAGGCAAGCAGAGAACCCGGTGGTTTGCCGTTTGTTTACATTTTGAAGTCATTTATGTTGTTGTTTGCCGGTTCTATGGCGCTGCAAGCCATTGCAGAATTAATCAACCAAGGGAATAAGATTGTAAATAAGCGGGTGGAAGCGTATTAATGGAATGGTTGTCCGTTCTACTTTTCTTTGCCGTTTGTGCTGCGTTGTTGCTTGGGTATCCTGTTGCTCTAACACTAGCTGGTGTTTCTCTTATTTTTGCGGGAATAGGCGCATTATTTGGCGTATTTGATACGAGTTATTTGTTAACTGTACCCTCTCGTCTATTTGGTATTGTTAGCAATACTACGCTCATTGCGGTGCCGCTTTTCGTCTTGATGGGAGTTATACTCGAACGGGCAAAAATCGCCGAGGATTTGCTTATCTCCATGTCAGCCGTTCTTGGCCGATTTAAAACGGGCTTAGGCGTATCGGTTATTGTCGTCGGTATGTTATTGGCAGCCAGCACTGGTATCGTCGGAGCCACGGTAGTGACAATGGGGTTATTGTCCTTACCTACTATGCTCAAGCGCGGATATTCACCTTCTTTAGCTTCAGGCGCTATTTGTGCCACCGGTACGTTGGGTCAAATTATTCCGCCGTCCATTGCGCTTGTGTTGCTTGGAGATGTTTTAAGTAGCGCCTATCAAAAGGCGCAGTTGGACTTGGGAATTTTTTCGCCTGATTCAGTCTCGGTCGGAGACCTCTTTGTTGGCGCTTTATTTCCTGGCTTACTTTTGGTTGTCTTGTATTTACTGTACATATGGGGTGTGAGTCGCTTTTCGCCTCAACAGGTGCCAGCCAAAGGACAAGAAAATGAACACGCTTCTTTGCGATCTTTGTTGGTTGCGCTAGCCCCGCCTTTAATCCTCATTGCTTGTGTGTTGGGCTCTATTCTATTGGGTTATGCTACGCCGACTGAGGCAGCAAGTGTAGGCGCTATTGGTGCGCTTTTTTTAGCTGGCCTCAAGGGGGCGTTAAATGCGTCTACTTTTAAGTACGTGGCAAGCGAAACAACGAAAGTCACGTCAATGGTTTTTCTAATTTTGATAGGAGCAAGCCTTTTTTCGTTGGTGTTTAGAGGGTTTGGCGGCGAAGAATTACTAAAGTCGTTTTTCACTTCTTTACCCGGTGGCATGTTTACAGCGATGTTGTTAGTCATGCTAATCATCTTTTTGCTTGGCTTTATTTTAGATTTTATTGAGATCACATTTGTTGTGGTGCCGATTGTCGCGCCAATTTTGATTGTGATGGGAGCTGATCCAATATGGCTTGGCATTATGATTGCGGTCAACTTACAAACGTCATTCTTGACGCCGCCTTTTGGCTTCGCCCTATTTTATCTTCGAGGTGTGGCCAGCCAGTTGGTGAAAACAGAGCAAATTTATCGAGGTGTTGTTCCATTTATTGTGATTCAATTGCTACTCTTGCTAATCATTGCGATTGCCCCCCCAATTGTGACGTGGTTACCAAGCATAATTTATGGTTAACACCAGCAACATTGCATAACTTAACTATTTTTGGACGACTATGATGAAACTACTTAAACCTCTGGGCATCCTGATTACTTTATTTTTAATACAATCATGTGGTGGCAACCAAGACACGGGCGCGGAGGCGCAGTCTGTTCAAGTAGCTAAAGAATACAAATGGAAATTAGTTACTTCGTGGCCAAAAAACTTCCCAGGCTTGGGTAGCGCACCAGAGAGATTCGCTGACTATGTCAATGAAATGTCTGGGGGGCGCTTAGTCATTACGGTATATGGTGCGGGTGAACTAGTACCGGGTTTTGAGGTGTTTAATGCTGTGTCCAGTGGCAGTGCACAAATGGGGCATTCTGGCGCGTATTATTGGAAGGGAAAAATACCTGCTGCGCCAATTTTTTCGGCCATCCCGTTTGGCATGAACGTGACAGAAATGAATGCATGGCTGCACTACGGCGGTGGCATGGAACTATGGCGCGAATTGTATCAACCATTTGGAGTAATTCCTTTTGCAGGTGGTAGCACGGGTGTACAAATGGCGGGTTGGTTCAAGAAAGAAATAAATACGCTGGCGGATTTACAGGGTCTAAAAATGCGGATCCCGGGGCTTGGTGGTGAGGTGCTCAAAAAAGTAGGTGGGCTACCTTTAACGCTTACTGGAGGGGAAATTTTTACTTCGCTGCAAACTGGCGTGATTGACGCGACGGAGTGGGTTGGGCCATACAACGATCAAACCTTTGGTTTGTATAAAGCAGCGGACTACTATTATACCAGTGGATGGCATGAACCAGGCACCTTGCTTGAATTTATCGTTAATGAACAAGCAATGAATGACTTACCAAAGGATTTACAGAAAATCGTAGCAGTCGCCACACGTGCGATCAATCAAGATATGTTGGACGAGTATACCTCTGAAAATCATAAGGCTTTGACGCAACTTGTTAAAACTCATCAAGTAAAGGTCAGAACCCTTCCTACTGAAGTTATAAACGCCTTGAAAGAAGCGACGCAAGAAGTCATAAAAGAAAAACGTGCGGAAGACCCATCATTTGACAAAATCTATACTGCCTACGACAGTTTTTACCAAGGCGTTAAGCAGTATCACGAGCAGTCCGAACAAGCGTATTATTTGAATCGCTAATCTGCTTGTTTACAAAATGTCTGGACTGATTTGTTTTTTCTTTGTTGCTCAGTAGAATGCTCGGCCAATTCACAATTGCTACATTCCACGTTCATATCAGAACGAGAAGGGAGTGTAGCTACAAAGTTAGGGTTACCTTCAATTGAGCGTAGCCACATATATAAATACAATGCGTCGTCTGTAAACGACAGGAGTTACCATGGTAATTAAGCCTAAAGTAAGAGGTTTTATTTGCACAAATGCCCATCCAGTAGGGTGTGCAAAGAGTGTTGAGAATCAAATTAAATATGTCAAAAGCCAAGAACTTGGTGAAAACAAACCCAAAAATGTCTTGGTAATTGGTTGCTCAACTGGTTATGGATTAGCATCCAGAATCACCGCAGCATTTGGCTATGGCGCAAAAACTTTAGGTATTTGTTTTGAAAAACCGCCGACGGAAAAGCGTACTGCTACGGCTGGATTTTACAACACAGCGGCTGTTCACGACTTTGCAAAAGCAGAGGGTTTATATGCTGAAACGATCAATGGTGACGCGTTTTCTGATGAAATCAAGGCGCAGACTATTGATAAGATAAAGCAAGATCTAGGCAAAGTAGATTTAGTCGTTTATTCATTGGCCTCGCCACGACGCACAGATCCTGTCACCGGTGAAACATTCAAATCCACACTAAAACCTGTCGGGCAAGCGTACACAACTAAGACCTATAATACTGACAAAGATCTCGTCCATGATATTTCCTTAGAGCCTGCGAACGAAGAAGAGATTGCCCATACCGTTAAAGTTATGGGTGGCGAAGATTGGGAACGCTGGATGCAGCAGCTGTCCGAAGCAGATGTGTTGGCTGATAACTGTAAAACGACGGCGTATACGTATATTGGTAAAGAACTGACTTGGCCAATATACGGACAAGCTACAATCGGGAAAGCGAAAGAGGATTTAGACCGTGCCGCAACGGCTATTACGCAGTCACTCGCCAGCAAAGCCGTGACTGCTCATGTAAGCTCGCTCAAAGCGCTCGTGACTCAATCTAGTTCGGCGATCCCTGTTATGCCTTTATATATCTCTTTGATATACAAAGTAATGAAGGAAGAAGGGACTCACCAGGGATGCATTGAGCAGGTATCGGGTCTGTTTGCAGAGCGGCTCTATGTAGAAAATCCGCCTGTAGATGAGATGAATCGATATCGAATGGATGGTTTTGAAACCAATGATGCGACGCAAGCTAAAATCAAAGATTTATGGGATCAGGTTACCCAGGAGAACTTCCATCAATTGAGTGATTATGCCGGTTACAACCGAGAATTCTTGAACTTGTTTGGTTTTGAAATTCAAGATGTGGACTACGAAGCCGATGTAAGTCCAATAGTAGAATGGAAGTAGTTGTTAGTCTACATACCTATGCGAATACTATTTGTACACCGTATTTTTTAGGAATAACTGATACATAGGTGGAATTTTAACTTAACAACGCTAAGAAATTAAAAGGGCTATTGGTATAATTCCGATAGCCTTTTACGTATGGTTAATGCTAAAATCACGCCCGTTAAACGTTGTGTGCTGAATGCATCCCGCAGTTGCAAATTAAATTTCGGTTTTCTGCTAATTTAATAACAATAAAAACAAAGCTTTATAGGATTTGTTGATTAATATCAAAGACTCAACAAATTTATACCTATGTGTTGTGAATAATACCTGAGGGATTAGGGACTAATTTAAACTTGCTTGTTTATTGAACAGGCACGTTTAAATTGGTTTCTATATTAAGAGTAGTCAATTGCGTATGATAAAGATAAAGAAAGGTCTAGACCTTCCTATCCTAGGTGCGCCAGAACAGAAGATCCAAGACGCAGTCTCGGTTTCTAAAGTGGCGATTTTAGGAGAGGAATACAACGGTATGCGCCCAACTATGCATGTGCAAGTTGGGGACGTAGTCAAAAAAGGACAAATTATATTTGAGGATAAAAAAAATCCTGGTGTCAAATATACTGCTCCTGCCTCTGGTGAAGTGGTCGAAATTAACCGTGGTGCCAAACGCGTTTTGCAATCTGTAGTCATCGGTATTAAAGGCGATGATGCTGTCGAGTTTGCAAAGTTTACACCTGAACAGATTCAAAGTGCTGAGCGACAAGCTATTGTCGATACCTTGGTCGAGTCTGGCTTGTGGACAACAATCCGCACAAGGCCGTACAGTAAGATCCCCGCCATTGATAGCACGCCGAAAGCTATTTTTGTGTCAGTCATGGATACTAACCCTCTTGCCGTTAATCCTGAAATAGTGATTGCAGAGCGCAAAGCTGAGTTTGATCTTGGTCTAGCGGCTATCAGCAAGTTGACTGATGGCACGGTGTATGTAAACAAGGCTTCAGGCTCCTCAATTGATGTGAGCGGAGATAAGGTTGTTAGCACCGAATTTGCTGGTCCTCACCCTGCGGGTCTGGTCGGTACACACGTGCATTTCCTTGAACCTGTTGGTGCAGGTAAAACTGTGTGGCACGTGGGTTACCAAGATCTTATTTCTATTGGTGCGACATTAACGACAGGTGAGTTGGATGTGACAAAAGTCGTATCTGTCGCAGGACCAAATGCGAAAACACCAAAGATTGTCAAAACTCAGGTAGGGGCAAGCACCGTCGATTTAACGAAAGATCAGCTTGGTGGCGAACCCACGCGAGTTATTTCAGGCTCTGTATTAAATGGTACTACTGCTGAAGGGCCTCACGCGTATCTGGGGCGTTATCACAACCAAGTGTCGCTTATTAAAGAAGACAAAGAAAAACACTTCTTTGGATGGATTGCGCCAGGTGCGAATAAACACTCCGTGACTCGTGCATATTTGGGGCATCTAGCAGGTAAAAAGCTATTTAATATGACTTCTACTACCAACGGCTCAGATCGTTCCATGGTACCGATTGGTAACTATGAGCGTATTATGCCTTTGGATGTATTACCTACTTTACTTCTCAGAGATATCTTGTCTGGTGATACTGACAGTGCGCAACAGTTAGGTGTTCTGGAGTTAGACGAAGAAGATCTGGCTTTATGCACATATGTTTGCCCGGGTAAATACAACTATGGGCCTGTGTTACGTGAATGTTTAACCAAGATCGAAGCAGAGGGTTAACAATGGGTTTAAAAGCATATTTAGAAAAAATTGAACCCCAGTTTGAAGCTGGTGGTAAATATGAAAAGTTTTATGCGCTATATGAAGCTGCGGCGACCATTTTTTACACACCCGGTATGGTAAATAAAGCCAATACTCATGTAAAAGATGCGATAGATTTAAAGCGTATTATGATTATGGTTTGGATGGCGACATTCCCTGCCATGTTTTACGGCATGTACAACGTCGGAGCGCAAGCTCAAGATGCCGTTGCTATGGGCGGTGCGATTGCTGATACATGGCAAGCAGCGTTGTTTTCTTCTTTAGGTGGCAGTATAGATGCTAATACTGGGGTCATGGGGTTGTTCTTTTACGGCGCTTGCTTCTTTCTTCCTATTTATGCCACTACCTTTGTAGTCGGTGGTTTTTGGGAAGTACTCTTTGCATCAATTAGAAAACACGAAGTGAATGAAGGATTCTTTGTAACTTCTGTGTTATTTGCACTCACCCTGCCCGCTACAATCCCCTTGTGGCAAGTGGCTTTGGGAATTACCTTTGGCGTTGTAATCGCAAAAGAAATATTTGGTGGTACGGGAAGAAACTTCTTGAATCCTGCCCTTTCCGGACGAGCGTTTCTTTATTTTGCTTACCCCGCTCAAATTTCCGGTGACCAAGTATGGATAGCTGCACAGTTACCAGACGGTTATTCAGGTGCGACTTGGTTAAGTAAGTTTACTTCAACTGAAGCCGGTTACGTCAATCAAGAAGGTGCGATGCAGCCTGCACTAAACTTCTGGGATGCCTTTATGGGTAATATCCCCGGTTCAGTGGGAGAGGTATCTACACTTGCTATCATGCTCGGCGGTTTATTCATTATATACCTAGGGATTGCTAGTTGGCGCATAGTCGCTGGTGTTGGTCTTGGTGTCGCATTCTTAGCGCTTCTACTCAATGTAGTTGGCTCTGAGACTAATACGATGATGAATTTACCTTGGTACTATCACTATGTGATTGGCGGCCTCGCGTTTGGTATGTTCTTTATGGCGACTGACCCAGTATCCGCTTCGTTTACCAATCAAGGAAAATGGATGTATGGTTTCTTTATTGGTTTTATGACCGTATTGGTTCGTGCAATCAACCCCGCTTTCCCTGAAGGTATAATGTTGGCGATATTGTTCGCAAATTTATGGGCACCATTGTTTGATTACTTTGTTGCACAGAAAAACATAAAACGGAGAATTGCACGTGTCGGCTAAAAAAGAAACCTTAGGTAAAACTATCGGTGTAGTTGTCGCCGTGTGTCTTGCATGTTCAATTGTCGTGTCAAGCGCCGCCGTCGGCTTACGAGCTCTACAAGACAGCAACGCCGCCTTAGATAAAAAATCGAATATCTTAACTGCTGCAGGTTTGATTGAACTTGCAACAAACAAGGCTGAAATTAACGACGTTTACAGTTCGCGTGTTGAAGAAAAATACGTGGATTTAGCAACAGGTCAATACGTTGATAAACCTTTTGACGGATACGACATGTATAAAGCGGCCAAAAATCCTGACTACATGGTTGATGTAGAGGGCAGCAATGTTGGCTTTTTACGTCGTTCTTCTGTCGCCAGTGTGTATCACGTCAAAAATGAACAAGGCGAAGTTAGCCGAATAATATTGCCGGTTCACGGTAGTGGATTATGGGATTTGATGTACGGATTCTTGGCTTTGGATAATGATGGTGAAACAATCAGAGAACTGATTTATTACCAACACAAAGAAACGCCTGGACTTGGTGGCGAAATTCAAAATCCAGATTGGCAGAAAAAGTGGGATGGTAAGCAACTTTATAAAAATGGCCAGGTCGCTATTTCTGTAGACAAAAGTGTTCAAGCGGGTGATCAATACGCAGTGGATGCTTTATCTGGTGCTACATTAACCAGTAATGGTGTCAAAAACACTTTGCAATACTGGGCCAGTGAAAATGGTTATGGTAATTACTTAAAGCGTCAATCTTGGAAATCATAAGGTACGAAAATGGCTGATACTAAAGAAATGAAAAAAGCCCTGTTCGGGCCTATTGTTGACAGTAACCCAATTGCATTACACGTACTTGGTATTTGTTCTGCTTTGGCGATTACTACCAAGTTAGAAACCGCACTAGTGATGTCATTGGCATTGACCTCAGTTGTGGCTTTTTCAAATTTATTTATCTCACTTATTCGCAATCAAATACCGTCAAGCGTGCGGATTATTGTCCAGATGACAATCATTGCTTCTCTCGTGATTGTTGTTGACCAAATACTTAAAGCTTATTCTTATGAAATATCAAAGCAGCTCTCCGTATTTGTTGGTTTGATCATCACAAACTGTATCGTGATGGGACGAGCAGAAGCTTACGCAATGAAGTCTCCGCCAATGATGAGCTTCCTTGACGGTATTGGAAATGGCTTAGGTTACAGCTTTGTTTTGATTGTAATCGGTACGGTAAAAGAGCTATTTGGTTTTGGTACTATTCTAGGGTATGAAATTTTACCACTCGTACAAAATGGCGGTTGGTATCAAGGTAATGGCTTGTTGATATTACCGTTTAGCTCATTCTTCCTTATCGGATTAATGATTTGGGCAATTCGTACTTTCCGCCCTGAACAAGTTGAGCCTAAGGAATAATCACCATGGAACATTATATTTCTCTTGCTATTAAAGCTATTTTTGTTGAAAACATGGCTTTGACTTTATTCTTAGGAATGTGCACATTCTTAGCGGTTTCTAAGAAAGTAAAAACCTCTATGGGTCTAGGTGTGGCGGTTATCGTTGTGTTGGGTATTTCTGTACCCGTCAATCAGATAATTTATACAAACTTGTTAGCACCTGGCGCGCTAGCTTGGGCGGGTTTTCCTGACGCCGACTTAAGTTTCTTAAATTTCTTAACTTTTATCGGTGTAATTGCTGCACTGGTGCAAATACTGGAAATGAGCCTTGACAAGTTTTTCCCTGCTTTATACAACGCTCTAGGGATCTTTCTTCCTCTAATTACCGTAAACTGTGCGATATTCGGTGGTGTAGCATTTGCTGTGCAACGTGAATATACCTTAGGTGAAAGCGTCGTATATGGCGTGGGTAGCGGTATGGGTTGGGCAATTGCGATTGTTCTCCTAGCCGCCGTTAGAGAAAAGCTGAAATATGCTGATATGCCTGATGGCATTCGTGGATTGGGTTCGGTGTTTATGATCGCCGGATTGATGGCCTTGGGCTTCCAATCTTTCACTGGTATTTCACTTTAAGGCTTAGAGGAGCAGAAAATGAATCAAGCTGAGATTTACCTCGGTGTAGGTATGTTTATTGCGATAGTACTGGTCCTAGTTCTGATCATTACTTTTGCAAAGTCAAAGTTAGTGCCAAGTGGCGATGTTAAAATTATTATTAATGACGACCCTGAAAACACGATCACGACTCAGCCAGGCGGCAAGCTACTGGGTGCATTAGCCGATGCGGGTATTTTTGTGTCGTCAGCGTGTGGTGGCGGTGGCTCGTGTGGTCAATGTCGTGTAGATGTAAAAGACGGTGGCGGTGAGATTCTGCCTACTGAGCTTGACCACGTGACTAAGCGTGAAGCTAACGAAGGTTGCCGTTTGTCTTGCCAGGTATCCATTAAGCAAGACATGAAGATCGAACTTCCAGAAGAAGTGTTCGGTGTCAAAAAATGGGATTGCGAAGTCATCTCAAATAACAACGAAGCGACGTTTATCAAAGAGCTTAAGTTGGGTATTCCTGATGGCGAGAGTGTGCCATTTAGAGCAGGTGGTTACATCCAAATTGAAGCGCCACCTCACCATGTCAAATACAAAGATTTTGATATTCCAGAAGAGTATCGTGGTGATTGGGAACGCTTTGGTTTCTTTGATGTAGAATCGAAAGTCGATGATGAAACCATTCGAGCCTACTCAATGGCTAACTACCCAGAAGAAGAAGGCATTATTATGCTAAACGTGCGTATTGCTACGCCGCCGCCTAATAATTTAAGTCTACCAGCTGGTAAAATGTCGTCATTTATCTGGTCACTTAAACCAGGTGATAAAGTGACTATTTCTGGTCCCTTCGGTGAGTTTTTTGCCAAAGATACAGACGCTGAGATGGTGTTTGTAGGTGGTGGTGCAGGTATGGCGCCGATGCGCTCGCATATCTTTGACCAATTACGCAGAATCAAAACAGATCGTAAAATTTCTTTCTGGTACGGTGCTCGTTCGTTGAGAGAAATGTTCTATGTTGAAGATTTCGACATGTTACAGAGCGAAAATGAGAACTTTAATTGGTATGTTGCCCTGTCTGACCCTCAACCAGAGGATAACTGGGAGGGATACACCGGCTTTATTCACAACGTTTTGTTGGAAAACTACCTTAAAGACCACCCAGCACCTGAAGACTGCGAGTTTTATATGTGTGGACCACCTATGATGAACGCGGCGGTCATCAACATGTTAAAGGACTTAGGTGTTGAAGATGAAAATATTATGTTGGACGACTTTGGTGGTTAACGAATATAATATCAATTAATTTCAGAAGGGGCTTCGGCCCCTTTTTTATATTTATGAGTCAGCTTTCCTATAGAAACAAGTGATAGCTATGTTTCTTGGAAAATGCCAATTTCAGACTATCTAGCATGGAAAATAAACCAATTATGCAAAGACTTACGCATGCCGGCTATTTACTTTTTTTATGCATGGTTGTCACCTCTTGTGCACCTAAAAAAGATCAATACTACATGATAAATGGCGCAACAATGGGAACAACCTATAGCGTTAAGTTTTTATTACCCAGCAGTGAAACAGGCAGTGATAGTCCTCAAAGTATCAAGAAAGAGATAGACAAGGCTTTAGTCGATGTGAATGACTTGATGTCAACTTATATACCGGATTCGGAATTGTCGAAACTCAACAAGGCACCGGCGGGTGTGCCATTTCAACTGAGCGAAGGAACGCGATATGTATTGTCAGAGGCGATAAAAATAGGTGAGGTTACCGGAGGCATGCTGGATGTAACCGTCGGCCCTCTGGTCAACTCTTGGGGCTTTGGTCCCTCTCAACGACCAGAAGTAATTCCGACTGAAGAGAGTTTACAAGAGTTGGCTCAGTATGTCGGTTTAGATAAATTTATATTGAATGATCGAGAAGTCGTGAAGTCTCATCCTAAGGTATATGTCGATTTATCTACTATAGCTAAAGGTTATGGCGTTGATGTGGTAGCAGAATTGCTAGAATCAAAAGGGATACGCCACTACTTAGTCGAAATTGGTGGTGAGATGCGCGTTGCCGGAAAAAAAGCAGGTGGAAAGGATTGGTTGATAGCGATTGAAAAACCCGAAACAAATGAGAGAGCGGTACATCGTGTGATATCTATTGGTGATAACGCCATTGCAACCTCTGGCGATTACAGAAATTATTTCGAAGAAAATGGGGTACGGTATTCCCATCTTATCAACCCTAAAACAGCTTCACCCATACAACACAAGGTTGTGTCGGTTAGCGTTGTAGATAAGCTTGCTTTACGCGCTGATGGCTGGTCCACAGCATTGATTGTAATGGGTTTAGAAGACGGACTTGCACTAGCCGAACAACAAGGCATAGCTGCCATTTTTATTGTTAAAGAAGGTAATGAGTTTGTCGAGTACCAGAGCGAGCAGTTTGGGCAAACTGTAACAGTTATTCAATAGTATTGGAGTTAGTAATGAGCACGTTTATATTGGCGTTTGTTTTTTTTCTATTGATGGTTGCCGCAATGGCGGTGGGCTATGTTTTCCAGCGTAAGAGCATATCTGGCTCATGTGGCGGCTTAGGGGCGCTGGGGGTTGCCAAAGCTTGTGATTGTCCAGAGCCATGTGATAGAAAAAGAGCTAAGATGGAAAAAGAGGCTGCGAGAGAAGCCAAATTAAAAGAATGGAAGAACAATCAAATTGTTTAATGACTTAAATAAAAATATGATTTGCTACGCATATTGGTGATTGTTGATCATATTATGCAAGTCTTGCGATCGTTAAATTTATCGATAGAAATGTGGATGATTGCGCCCACCTAGCAAGGTAGTTACACTGTCGCTTCGGCAAAAAACAACGAATATAGCCGAATAGCGAACAGGAATAAATAATGAAAAAACTCACATACCTAGCGACATCTATCTCTATTGCGTTACTGCTTGGAGCATGCGGAAACGAGTCCGCTACTAGCATCACAAATGAAGAAAGTAGCAGCACTTCGCCATTAACTAGTCAAACAATTAAGAGTGAATCTGAGATAGCTAATCAACTCTTCGAAGACATTTTTATGGAAAATGTCATGCGGAGTCCAATGTATCAATCGTATTTAGGTATTAAAGACGACCAAGACAAATGGGATGATATTTCCGAGGCGCGTGCACTCGAAGATTTGGCTATTCAGAAAAAGCATCTCGAACAAGTTAATGCTTTAGATGCTTCTATATTGGATGAGCAGACGGCGCTGAGTTTAGCCATGATAAAGCAACAACTTAAGAATGGAATAGAAGACTTTAAATGGCGGCACTATAGCTACCCTGTAAACCAAATGTTTGGCTTACACTCAAGTGTGGCCTCTCTGTTAATCAATCAGCATCGCATTCAAGACTTGAAAGATGCTCAAGACTATATTTCTCGCTTGCAAGGCATCCCCAAACTATTTGAACAGTTGACTGCCAACCTTCATATAAATGCTGAGAATGGTATTTTGGCGCCTAAATTCGTTTACCCTTATGTGATAAGCGATAGTCGAAATATTATTACTGGCGCACCATTTTCAGGTGAAGAACCGAGTACCTTATTAGCCGATTTTACGGGTAAAGTTACCTCTCTTGACTTGGACGAATCGCAAAAGAATTCACTAATTGAACAAGCTTCTCAGGCCTTGATCAACTTTGTAAAGCCAGCTTACGAAAATCTAGTCACTGTTTTAGAAGATTTGGAAAAGAAAGCAGATACACGCGATGGCGCGTGGAAGTTTCCTGATGGCGAAGCGTTTTACAACAATGCTTTGGCTCGAACGACAACGACCGACCTAAGCGCAGATGATATTCACCAAATTGGATTAGACAATGTAGCGCGCATACACAACGAGATGCGTGAAATCATGAAGAAGGTAAACTTTGAAGGGGATCTTTCTGAATTCTTTGAATTTATGCGAGATAACAAACAGTTTGTATACGCTTCAAATGATGAGGGCCGTCAGCGCTACCTAAGCGAAGCCACTAAACTTATTGATGATATGAAGCTTCGCTTGGATGACTTGTTTATTACTCAGCCCAAAGCCGATATGATTGTTAAAGCGGTTGAACCTTTTAGGGAGAAGTCAGCGGGCAAAGCTTTCTATCAACAGCCGTCAATGGACGGCACGCGTCCTGGTACCTATTATGCTAATTTGTACGATATGGCGTCCATGCCAAGCTATCAGATGGAAGCCTTGGCGTATCATGAAGGCTTGCCAGGGCATCACATGCAAATTGCGATTGCGCAAGAGTTAGAGGGTATCCCTAAATTTAGAAAGTTTGGTCGTTATACGGCGTATATCGAAGGTTGGGGTCTATACAGTGAATATGTGCCGAAAGAAATTGGTTTGTATGAAGACCCATACTCAGATTTTGGCCGTTTGGCAATGGAGTTGTGGCGAGCTTGCCGTTTAGTCGTCGATACCGGCATTCATGCTAAAAAATGGACACGGGAACAGGGGATAGACTATTACGTGACGAATACGCCTAATGCAAAAGCAGACGCGGTAAAAATGGTTGAGCGTCATATTGTGATGCCTAGTCAAGCTACGGCGTACCTAATTGGTAAAATCAAGATTGTAGAATTACGAGAAAAAGCAAAGTCAAAAATGGGTGCAGGCTTTGATATACGTGAATTCCACGATGTTGTGTTGGCGAATGGCCCAGTCCCTTTAAATGTACTTGAACAACTCGTTGATCAATACATTGCATCAAAATAGTCATGCTAAAAGTGATTCTCAAACTTGATAGTGAGTACTAGTCCGAACAAAAAAGCCTCATGTTTTAGGACATGAGGCTTTAGTTATTTTCTAATAAGTGAGATAAGGACTATTCGTCTAAGAAGCTCTTGAGTTGCTCTGAGCGACTTGGATGACGAAGTTTACGCAATGCCTTAGCTTCAATTTGACGAATACGCTCGCGTGTTACATCAAACTGTTTGCCCACTTCTTCTAGCGTGTGGTCGGTGTTCATGTCGATACCAAAACGCATACGCAGCACTTTTGCTTCTCTAGCGGTGAGGCCTGCTAACACTTCTTGTGTTGCATTTTTTAAGCTGTTGCCTGTTGCGTTATCCAATGGCTGAGTAATGGTCGTATCTTCAATAAAGTCACCAAGATGCGAATCTTCATCATCACCGATTGGCGTCTCCATAGAAATAGGCTCTTTTGCTATCTTAAGCACCTTACGAATTTTATCTTCGGGCATTAACATACGTTCAGATAGTTCTTCAGGCGTCGGTTCACGACCCATTTCCTGTAACATTTGTCTAGATATGCGGTTTAGCTTGTTGATAGTTTCGATCATGTGCACAGGAATACGAATGGTGCGCGCTTGGTCAGCAATTGAGCGAGTAATTGCTTGACGGATCCACCATGTCGCATAAGTAGAAAACTTATATCCTCTGCGATATTCAAATTTATCAACGGCCTTCATCAGACCAATATTACCTTCTTGTATTAGGTCTAAGAATTGTAATCCGCGATTTGTATATTTTTTGGCGATGGATATAACCAAACGTAGGTTCGCTTCAACCATTTCTTTTTTGGCGCGGCGCGCTTTCGCTTCACCGATAGACATGCGGCGATTGATGTCTTTGATGTCGTGAATGCTTAAGCCAGTTTCTTGTTCAACTGCATTCATCTTACTGATACAGCGTTCAATTTCTTCGCTAAATGTTTCTAATTTGGGAACATACAGCGCGTCACTGCCTAAGGCTTCTTTTAGCCAATCTGTTGTTGTTTCGTTGCCAGCAAACATACGAATGAAGTCTTTTTTAGGCATTTTGGCCTTGATAACGCAGAACTTCATGACTAAACGTTCTTGAATACGCACGCGATCCATCATTTCGCGCATGTTTCTTACCATGCGGTCAAACTGTTTGGGTACGAGTCTAAACTCTTTAAATACTTCACTTAGCGCACTAATTTCTGCTTTTGCACTCTCATGTGCTCTGCCTTTACTTTCGATGACTTCACGTGCTTTAGCATATTGTTCACGGAGTGCAGTGAACTTTTCTCTGGCTAGCTCAGGATCAATGCTATTGTCGTCTTCTTCATCTTCATCTTCGTCGTCATCTTCGTCATCGAGCTCTTCTTCAGACAACTCTGAGCCAACGTGAGTCGCGGTAGGGGCAAGATCTTCTTCGTTTGGATCAACAAAGCCAAGAATAATGTCACTTAGGCGAATCTCTTCAGCTTCGTATAAGTCCCATTGATCAAGCAGATAGGTGATGGCTTCTGGGTACTCGGCAACAGAGCATTGAACTTGATTGATACCGTCTTCTATGCGTTTTGCGATTTCTATTTCGCCTTCGCGTGTAAGCAGTTCGACAGTGCCCATTTCACGCATATACATACGAACGGGATCGGTAGTACGTCCAATTTCGCTTTCTACGGTAGCAAGCGCTTGGGCTGCGGCTTCCGCGACTTCTTCATCAGTGGTGCTCTCCTGCATAAGGAGTTCATCGGAATCCGGTGCTGATTCAAACACTTGGATGCCCATGTCATTGATCATCCGAATGATATCTTCGATCTGATCAGAATCGACAATATCCGCAGGTAAGTGATCATTTACCTCAGCAAATGTTAAATAACCTTGCTCTTTGCCTTTGGCAATCAGGAGTTTAATCTGGGATTGCTTACTTTGCACAGTATACCTTACACGTTTAGTTGCAACCGCTAAGAATGCAGTCACAATAGTCTTCATATCAAGTAAATTATAACAGCTGGCGCTGTTAGTGTTTACTCGTCATACCACTTTGCAGCGAATCATCTAGTATAGCATATTAAACGCTCAAATTTCCAACTTAATATCAGCGGATTATTATGCTAGTTACTTCGGGATAATCCAGTACAGTATCATCGTGACTTCTTGTGCTTGCCCACATCGCCGCCTTCTCACAAAGATACGAATAGAGCCTTACATTTGATCTTTCTTTTTCATCAAAAAACTAAGCTCTTGTTCTTGTTCAGGGCTTAAACCTTGAGCCGATGTCGCCAAGTATTGAAGGGTGTTTAGTCGAGATTCGAAATATTGTTTTAGCATGGCTTTAAAACAATCGACATACTCTTTTTCTACATCAATGCCATCGTATAACTCTGTGGTGAGGAGCTTTGCAAGGTGATTGCTATTTGGATGTTGTCGAAAAGCTTCTAAAATACTTCCAGTATTAGCTTGCGGGTGGGCAAAGCAGTATTGTTGCAGTTCGTGCAAGACTTGCACGCCAGGAATGTCGGCATTCAGCAGGGCTTCAACTTTTACCTGTGGGTGTTTACTGGCGATAACGGGGCTGTCTAACAACAAACGCATCATGACCCTGATAGGCGATTGTTTTACTGACACTTTCTGAAACGATTTTGCTTTGGGTTTACTGTATTTTTGCGCTTTTTTTATGTCAAGTTCGGTGGTAAAACGGTGTCCGTCTCCACATAATTTATTTAATTCGGCTAACATCATATCGCGTTGGTTTTCACCTGCAATTTTATTAATCAGTGGCATAGCTTCGGCCTTTAAGGCTGCTTTGCCCTCGATGTTGCCAATGCTGTGTTTGTCGCGCATCGTTGAGAAGAAAAACTGTGATAAGGGAACCGCGTCATTCAGGCGTGCTTCAAATTGCGCCTTACCTTCTTTTCTCACCATGGTGTCGGGATCTTCACCATCAGGTAGAAACAAGAACTTCATCACCAGTCCATCTTTTAAATAGGCTAGCGCACTCTCTAAGGCTCGCCATGCTGCTTCGCGTCCAGCGCGATCACCATCGTAGCAACAAATTACCTCGTGAGTAGATTTAAACATGGTTTGAATATGCTCTGGCGTAGTTGCTGTGCCTAATGCGGCGACGGCATAGCGAATGCCATATTGAGAGAGCGCGACAACGTCCATGTAGCCTTCGACCACAAGCAAGCGTCCAAGAGAACGGTGTTCTTTCCTTGCTTGGAACAGGCCGTACAGTTCGTTACTTTTATGAAAAATTCGCGTTTCTGGCGAGTTTAGGTATTTGGGACCATCGGTGTCTATTACCCGTCCGCCAAAAGCGACGACGCGTCCGCGTTTGTCTCGAATGGGGAACATGAGGCGATCACGAAAAAAATCGTAGCGCTTCTTGTTGTCATTTTCGTTGACGAGTTTTAGTGCCAACAGCTGTGATTGGCGGGCAGGCGTTTCGCCAAATTGTTTGAGTACTGTGTCCCATTCGTTGGGGGCATAGCCGATCCCCCAGTATTTGACGACTTCGCCAGACAACCCCCGACCCTTTAAGTAGTCAATTACCTTTTGCTTTTGCGTGTGTTGCTTGAGTTGAAACTCATAAAAACGCGCAACATCTTCCATTAATTGATAGTCGAGTTCGCGTTCACTTTTGCTGCGGCTAGGTACGGAGCTGGTTGAGTGGCCTTCTCTGGGAACCGTCAGCCCGGCACTATTGGCTAATTCTTCGACTGCTTCGACAAATTCGAGCCTGTCATATTCCATGAGAAAACCAATGACATTGCCCTTAGCCCCACAGCCAAAACAATAATAAAACTGCTTGTCTTGACTGACCGTAAAAGAGGGGGTCTTTTCGTTGTGAAATGGACAACATGCCTGATAGTTTTTGCCGGCTTTTTTTAGTTTTACACGGCTATCAATGATATCTACGATATCGCTTCGTGCGACAAGGTCTTCGATAAAATCGTTAGGGATCCGGCCTGCCATTGACTTGTCCTTGTAAGAATGGATTTAGCCTAATTTACTTTTTATGAGTCCGCTGACTTGCCCCATATCTGCCTTGCCTTGCACTTGTGGCCTGACGATACCCATCACTTTCCCCATGTCTTTAATACTTGTAGCGGCTGTATCTGTTATTGCTTTTTCGACAATATCCATGATCTCTGCTTGACTCAAAGGAGCTGGTAAAAATCGTTTAAGCACTTCGATTTCTTCGTTTTCTTTGTCAGCGAGATCTTGTCTATCACCTTGAACAAATTGAGTGGCTGCCTCTTGACGTTGTTTAACCATTTTGGTCAAAATTTGTAGTACGTCTTGATCATTAACTTCAACGCGTTCGTCCACTTCTTTTTGCTTAACTGCGGCCAAGGCCATTCTGATAGTGCCCAGCGATAACTTGTCTTTTGCTCGCATGGCGTCTTTTTGAGCTGTTTTTAGTGTGTCTAGTAAGGACATAAGCTTGCCTTTATTATTGTAATGACTAGTTCAATAGGTTTTATTGTAAGCTTTTTCACTCACAAAAAAAGGCGTCTATCGACGCCTTTTCGGAAAAACATTCGCGAAGACTTAGTAAAGCTTTACGCGACGTGCATTTTCACGCGCCAATTTTTTCATGTGACGTTTTTTGGCAGCTGCTTTCTTGCGCTTGCGCTCCCAAGTTGGCTTTTCAAAAAACTCACGACGACGTACTTCAGAAAGTACACCTGCTTTCTCACATGAACGTTTGAATCTTCTTAGAGCGATGTCAAACGGTTCGTTGTCTCTAACTTTAACAATTGGCATTAAATTCTCACCTCAGAAATTAAATCAACCGGGTATTTCTCTGCGTTAATTTAATTACCCGGGCTAAAAAATGGTGCGGAATAGTACTCTTTTCATAGCAAGTTGTAAAGAAATAAAACCTAAAAAAGAAAACTTATTTTGACCTTTGGGTTTCAGGATTTATACTGCTCGCCTCAAACAACGAGGTATTCATGATTGTTCTTGGTATTGAAACATCTTGCGACGAAACTGGGATCGCTATTTACGATAATCAAAGAGGCTTGTTAGCGCACGAATTATACAGTCAAGTTAAACTGCACACTGACTACGGTGGTGTTGTGCCTGAGCTAGCCTCACGCGATCACGTACGAAAGATTGTACCACTGGTTGAACGAACACTGCAAAGTGCAGGTTTAGATAAACAGGGCATAGATGGCATTGCTTATACGCGTGGTCCGGGGTTGATTGGCGCGTTGCTAGTGGGCTCTTCTATGGCGCGAGCTTTGGCTTATGCATGGAAAAAGCCGATGATTGGGGTGCATCACATGGAGGGGCATCTACTTGCGCCCATGTTAGATAATAACCCACCTTCCTTCCCATTCGTGGCTTTGTTGGTGTCTGGCGGTCATTCCATGTTGGTCGATGTAAAAGGTATTGGTGAATATCGCGTGCTTGGTGAATCTGTGGACGACGCTGCTGGGGAAGCCTTCGACAAAACAGCTAAGCTATTGGGGCTGGACTATCCTGGCGGCCCCTTGTTATCTAAGCTTGCCGAAGAAGGGGAGACTGGACACTATCAATTCCCTAGACCAATGACCGACCGCCCAGGCTTAGATTTTAGTTTTAGTGGTTTAAAAACATTTGCAGCGAATACTATTCGTAGCTGTGATGGCGCTCACCAAACCCATGCCAATATAGCCTTGGCGTTTGAGGAGGCCATCGTCGATACGCTTTTGATCAAGTGTAAGCGTGCATTGAAACAAACAGCATACAAAAGGCTAGTATTGGCGGGCGGTGTGGCCGCGAACAAGCGATTGAGGGCATCATTTGAAAACGCAACAAAAAGCGGCGCATTTGAGGTGTTTTACCCAAGTTTGGCATATTGCACAGATAATGGTGCAATGATCGCTTATGCCGGTTGTCAGCGCCTAGTAGCGGGCCAGCGAACTGAGATTTCTGCTACTTCCCTGCCGCGTTGGCCTTTAGAAAACCTGTCTCCGTTAAAAAATGTTTAGACAGGTTTCTCTATGCCTTTCAATAACCTAACTATATTGCTCTTGTGCTTTACTATGATTAACACCGACAACATGCTCACGGCAACAGTAAACTCAGGTTTATACAAATAAGTGTAGAATGGAGCAAAAATAAGCGTGGTTAATGCCGCTAAAGATGAATACCTGGATAGCCGAAAAACGAGTAGCCAAGTAGCCAAAAGCGATATAGCTAAGGGCCAGCCTATTGGCAACATAGCACCCAGTGCGGTGGCTACTGCTTTTCCGCCTTCAAAGCGATAATAGATGGGGTACATATGCCCTATGCATGCACTGATCGCAACTAAACCCAGTGTCCAATCGTGCAAACCATGTAAATAGGCAAGATAGGTAGGTATTGCGCCTTTCAACACGTCGAAAAGCAACACTGTCAAGGCGGGGACTTTTCCTGCAACCCTGAGCACATTAGTGGCGCCTGGATTACCTGAGCCTTCTGCGCGTGGATCGGGTTTGTTCAATATACGACATAGTGGTATGGCGCTGGAGATAGCGCCTGCAAAATATGCCACTAAGATGTAAAAAACTACCCACGTTGTCATATACTTGCTACAAGCAATTCGATAAACTAACGCGCAAGAATACTAAAGTGCTGATTGTATTGCTAGCTGTCGCATTCGGCGCAACAACTGGTCTGATGTACTAATCCTATGAAAGATACTGTTTTTATCCAAGGGCTCGAACTTTCAACCATCATTGGTGTTTACGACTTTGAAAGGAACGAGAAACAGCGAGTTATCGTCGATATCGAAATCGCTACAGATTTAAGTAAAGCAAGTGAAACAGATAACATAGACGACACTGTTGACTACGGGCACATTGCTGAAACCCTCTCTCAAGTGGCGAGCAATAGTCGTTTTCAATTACTGGAAGCGCTCGGAAAAGAAATGCTCGATACCTTGTTTTCTTATTATCCGTTAAAGACCGTGTCGCTGACTATCAACAAGCCCGATATTATCTCGAATGCCAAAGGCGTCGGCGTAATCATGAGGCGCAGCAAAGCTGACTCAGATAAAGAAGGTCAGGCTTGAGCTCGATCAAGCATGCAATATTAATTAGCGTCGGCTCAAATATAGACAAGGAACGCAATACGCAAAAAGGACTTGATGAATTGCATGCAGCCTTTGGTCAACTTGATTTATCACCGATTTATGAAACTGAGTCTGTTGGCTTTACTAGCCATACCTTTCTTAATTTGGTTGTAGGCGCCACGACTTCTGCAAATATAGCTGAAGTGGTGCAAACACTTAAAGTCATTGAGACAAAATGCGGACGAACAAGGCATGCTGAGAAGTTTTCGGATCGCACGCTTGACCTAGATTTATTGACTTACGATGAGGTAGTTTGTGATTTTCCAGTGGTATTACCACGCGAAGAAATACTATTTAATGCCTTTGTGCTCAAACCCATGGCAGATATAGTGCCGGAACAAATACACCCAAAAACCAAGAAGACCTATGCGCAGTTGTGGCAAGCTTTTGATAAGTCTGCTCAGCGTTTGTGGCCTTCTACTTTTACATGGAGTAATACTGCCAAATGACCTTGTTTGAAATAATTATTTTAGCCATTATCCAAGGCCTAACCGAGTTTTTGCCCATTTCTAGCTCTGCTCACCTTATCCTGCCTTCAGAAGTGTTGGGGTGGAATAATCAAGGCTTAGCGTTCGATGTTGCCGTTCACGTAGGCAGTTTGCTTGCGGTGATGATTTACTTTAGAGAGGATATCTGGCGCTTGAGCTTAGCTTGGTTTGGTCATGGATTTAGCAAGCAACAATCCACAGATAGCCGTTTGGCATGGTGGGTGATCATTGGCACGATCCCAGCCGGAACCTTTGGGTATCTGATGAAAGATATTATAGAAGTCTATGCTCGCTCTGCGCTTGTTATTGCGACAACGACAATCGTGTTTGGCTTATTGCTGTGGTATGCCGATGCTAAAGCGAAGCAAATAAAAAAGCTTGAAAACATTGGCATCAAAGAAACAATCCTGATAGGTATTGCACAAGCTGTTGCTGTAATACCCGGCACTTCTCGTTCTGGGATTACTATGACTGCAGGTTTAATGATGGGCTTAACGCGTGAAGCGGCTGCTCGGTTTTCTTTTCTGTTATCGATTCCTATTATCTTAGCCGCTGGTTTGTTTTCCACGCTCGATTTAGTAAGCGCCAATGAAGCAATAGATTGGTCTGCTTTACTTTACGGCGCTGCATTTTCTTTTGTTGCCGCATACGCCTGTATATTTCTATTTTTAAATTGGATATCGAGAATTGGCATGTTGCCTTTCGTTATTTATCGATTGGTATTAGGTGTTGTGTTACTTATCTTTGTTTTTGCTTAGTAGACCTCAATAGGACAAAAAATGTCAGAAACTATCTTCACAAAAATTATAAATAAAACGATCCCTGCCGATATATTATTTGAAGATGATCAAGTGCTTGCGTTTAAAGACATTAGTCCGCAAGCACCCGTTCATTTTTTAGTTATCCCGAAAAAGCCTATTGCTACGATAAACGACATTCAGTCTGATGATGATGCACTCATTGGTTATATGTACCGCGTTGCAGCAAACATTTGTGCAGATTTAGGTGTAGCACAACAAGGGTTTCGTACGGTAATGAATTGCAATCCAGATGGGGGTCAAACTGTTTACCATATTCATCTGCATGTGCTTGCCGGTAAGCCGCTAGGATGGCCACCTTACCAAGAAAGATTAAAAACTGAATAGCAAAAGATATCGCTTTTCTGAGCGATTAGATTAAACTTACAACAGGGAGTGCTTACGTCTTTCGTAGGTGGAAATGTAAGGATATTCGTTACTTGTATAACTGAAATTTAAGGCTCTTACATGTCAACACAAAATGCTCTACTTACTATACTCGTCGAAAAAATCAATAACGACACGCTGGTTCTTCCCACCTTACCAGCAATTGCATTAAAAGTCCGAAAGGCAGCGGATGATCCTAATATTAACTTAAATGGCATGGCGGAAGTCGTTGGTCAAGATCCCTCGTTAAGCGCAAGAATGATAAAAATAAGTAACAGTGCTTATTTAGGTCGCACTGTTAAAGTCGCTTCAACGACACAAGCGGTGACGCGCATTGGTTTGTCTCAGGTTAAAAACATCGCTACTGCACTTGCGATGGAACAACTTTTTGTCTCCAAAAATGATTTAGTAAAAAAATATATGGCACAAAAGTGGGGGCAAATCATTGATATCGTTGCCAACTCAATGGCTGCGTTGACCTTGTTTCAAAAAGAAAACAAAGACAATAATCTAAGTTTGGATACCATGGCATTGTGTGCATTAGTGGCAGATATTGGTGCATTGCCAGTATTGACCGAAGCGGAAAGACATGACAGCGTATTTGCCAACCCATCATTTTTAGATGTAGCTATCGATAAACTAGCAGGCAGAATAGGTGGCAGTATTATGCGCGAGTGGCGTTTTAATGAAGTGTTTATTGAATGTGCTGAACATTGGAGAGACGTTGAATTTAATACCTCTCAAGTTGGCTATTTGGATTTTGTTAGAACGGGCGCGGCTTTAGCTCGACTGATTGATAAGCCAGAAGACGTACTTTCACAAGCTCAAACGAGAGGTGTATTTGAAGATATCGAAACTCTGAAATCAGATGAGTTTGTGGAACTGCGAGAAAATGCAAAGGCGATTTTTTCGTAATTTAATGCCTGTCAGTAATTAGAGGCTGTTATACATTTGAGTGTTGCTGTGAAAAATAGCAGCAACACTCAATAAACACTTCTTCGTTAAAAGACTATTGCTCCTCTGCGAACACTTTACTTAAATCATCGATGAATTCAGCTATCTCTGCCGAGAATAAGCTAAAGTCAGCGTCAAACTTAGCTGCTATTTCGTCTTTTGGAATATCCTCATTTTGCTCCATGACTAGGTCTGTGAACTTAAGGCGTTTGATACTAATATCTTCAGCGATAATGCAATTTAAACGGTCTTTATAGTTTATTGCGATTTTCTCGACTAGTTTTCCTGCTTGAATGTGAGCCAGTACCTCGTCAGCATCAAGGTCTTGTTTTTTCACTTTTGCGCTTGCGCCATCATCGGCGGTAGATTTAAATTCTGCTTCATCTAATAGTTCGATAAACTCCGGTGCATCATGCTTTAACCAGTCGGTTAATATATGTTGTTGTTGGGACTTTACAAAAGGCACAACGGGAAGGCTGTCGATACATTTGCGTAAGCATGAAAGCACTACCTCGGCAGCGCTATCACTGCTCGCATCTACAACAATCACTTGTCGATCCAATAACACCATAGCATTGGTAACGGCACTCTTACTAAAGGCTCTTGGCAACAAGTTTTGGATAATGTCTTCTTTGAGGTCTTTTTGTGCTTTTTTGCCGACAGGTGAGCCTGTTTCAAACTCTATTTTTTTGACTTTGTCTGCAAGCTCCCCGTTTACCACACTTGCGGGTAGTATTTTTTCTTCACGCTTTAAGCAAATCCCGATGGCACTGTTGGCTGCATGAAACAGTAATTCGCCATTGGGCACTGGACTAACGAAACCCATACTTTGTATTTCTTGAGAACTACACGGCTTAAATACCATGCGCTCAAGCTCGGTTTGCAGCGTGTCTGTGTTTAGGGAAAAGTCCGTTGTAAATCGATAGATCTTTAAGTTTTTAAACCACATGATACTTACTTCAATAAATTGGGGGCACAGAGACTAACAAGCTTGAACGGCACTGACAAACCGATTTTGTGTTTGTTGTCATCAATTTGTCATAAAACGAGCAATACGGTGGCTTTACTTGACATCTTTTGCGCTTTGTTTCATAAAACTGTCACAGAGCACTCTAATAATACGGTCGAATTTAATGACTCGAGTGAAAAAAATGTCGCGTACCATTTTGTTAGTTGAAGATGAAGCCCCGATTAGGGATATGCTGAGTTTTGTCTTGGAGCAAGCTGGTTTTAATGTTGATGAAGCTGAAGACTATGATGTTGGCTTGAACAAAATCTGTGAACCCTATCCAGACTTAATATTGCTAGATTGGATGTTGCCAGGTGGCAGTGGGGTGCAACTAGCCAAAAAGTTAAAACAGCATGAATTTGCCAAAGACATTCCTGTGATTATGCTTACTGCACGCAGTGAGGAAGACGACAAAATTCGAGGTCTTGAGGCGGGGGCTGACGATTACGTGACCAAGCCGTTTTCACCAAAAGAATTGGTTGCCCGAATTAAAGCTGTTATGCGGCGCGTTACCCCGACTTCTAAAGAGGAGCCTATTGAGTTTAATGGTCTTATTTTAGAACCGGTATCTCATCGGGTCACCAGTGCAGGTGAACCGATAGACATGGGGCCAACAGAATTTAAACTTTTACATTTCTTTATGACCCATCCAGAGCGCGTATACAGTCGCGAACAGTTGCTAGACAATGTATGGGGTACCAATGTCTATGTTGAAGACCGCACGGTAGACGTACATATTAGACGCTTGCGAAAGGCGATATCTGATAATGGGCACGATGCAATGATTCAGACTGTGCGAGGCTCAGGCTATAGATTTTCTGCAAAAATCTAATAAAAGACCAAGGTAATTCAACATGTATTATCCGCAATCATGGTCAAGAACAGTGGTACGCTTTTCCATGTATATTGGCGGGAGTTTGATTGCAGGTCTGTATTTTGACAATATTGCGCTTGCGGTGTTGTTGGCCATTGCCGCTTTACTTGTTTCTAACTATGTGCACTTGTACCGCCTCACTAAATGGTTGTGGCAAAGCCGAACCATGTCCCCTCCCAGTGCACCTGGTATATGGCATCATATCTACGAGGGGATTTATCACCTTCAGCGCCGAAATCGCAACAAACGCAAAAACCTTGGAGAATTGGTTAAGCGCTTTCGCGAAGGTTCAGAAGCACTGCCTGATGCTGTCGTTGTCATCGACAGTGATGTACGTATAGTTTGGTGTAACCGCAATGCGCGAATAGAATTAGGCTTGCGGTGGCCTGATGACAGTGGACGACGCATAGATAATTTGATTCGTCATCCAAAATTCGTAGAGTATCTTGAAAAAAGTGACTTTCAATATCCAATAGAAATTCCGGCACCAACCAATCCATTGAAGACATTTGAATATCGCATCATGCAATACGGCGAAGATCAATTGCTTTTGATTGTGAGAGATGTGTCGCGCGTGTCTCATCTTGAGGAAATGCGAAAAGATTTTGTCGCGAACGTGTCTCACGAATTGAAAACACCCTTAACCGTCATTAATGGTTATTTGGAAGTGTTGGATTCGAGTTATGTGGACGCGCCGCCCATCGTGTCAAAAGCGATACAAGAAATGGGCACGCAAACCTATCGGATGCAAAGCCTGATAGAAGATTTGTTGATTCTTTCTCGAATAGAGTCAAGTGCAGAGCGGATTTTTGAGAATGTGGTTGATATGCAAGCCATGTTCAAACAAATAAATATAGAAGCAGAAGCACTAAATAAAGAGAAAAAACACCGTATCACTTTTAACATTGACCCTGAATTAATTGTGTACGGCGTTGAAACCGAGTTGAGGAGTGCTTGCTCGAATCTTATTTTTAACGCCATACATTACACACCGCCAAGCGGGACCATTGATGTCGTTTGGAAGCGCAGGGCAAACGGTGCTTACTTTGCAGTGATTGATAATGGCGATGGTATTGAGGACAAGCACCTGCGACGACTCACCGAGCGCTTTTATCGAGTAGACAAAGCGAGAAGCAGAAAAACCGGCGGTTCAGGACTCGGTTTATCTATTGTCAAACATGTACTTCACCATCATAATGCCAACTTAGAAATTCAGAGTAGAGTGGGGCAAGGCAGTGAATTTTCATTTTTATTGCCTGTTGAGCTCATCAAACAAAAAGAGGGTGTATAAGTCCTGCTTGAATGGCCACAAATTTGTATGAAGTCTGTATTCACAGCTTTTGTCTATCCTTTGAACAAGATATTGATTGGTGTGTTGCTGATTGCGTGTACAGCATTGCCTGCATTACACGCGCAAGAAGACAAAAGTACAACAGATAAGCTTGATTATCGCGGCACACCGGGTGTTTACGGCAGTATTAGTTCAGTGGGCTCAGACTCCCTAGCCAATTTGATGGCTTTGTGGGCGCAGGCATTTCAGCGCTTATACCCTCATATCAAGTTTCAAATACAAGCCGCGGGTTCTGCAACCGCTTCACAAGCTTTGACTCAAGGGACAGCGAGTATTGGTCCCATGAGCCGAGCGTTAACATCAGTAGAGATAGAACGCTTTATTAGTCAACACGGCTACCCGCCCACTGCATTGGTTGTCGCTTTAGATGCTATCAATATTTATGTCGAAAAAAACAATCCGCTCGAAAGACTGACCATTGCGCAGCTTGATGCAATATTTTCTATTACTCGTTTTTGCGGTCATTCGAACACGATCAGCAAATGGACAGAACTAGGTGTAACAAAATTTGGCGGTGATAGAGCGATACAAGTGTTTGGCCGAAATTCTGCATCGGGCACCTATGACTTGTTTAAAAAGCTCGCTCTGTGTGATGGCGACTACGCCGTCACCGTGAATGAAATGCCGAGTTCCTCGTCAATAGTTCAGTCGGTGGGCGCGAGTATTGGCGCGATTGGTTATGCTGCACTGGGTCACAATAGCCGTGATGTTAAATCCATATCGCTTAGTGTAGATGGAGAGCAATATTTTGCACCGAGCGCAACAAATATAGCGTCTGGAAAATACCCATTTACTCGTAATCTCTACATTGTCGTCAACAAAGCACCCAATACACCCTTACCTTTGCTAGAAAAAACATTTTTAACGTATGTGTTATCCGAAGCTGGTCAACAGGTGGTAAGTGATAGCCACTATTTTCCTGTTACTGGTCGTTTGTTGCAGCGGCAGTTGAATCTTATTTTAGATAAATAGATAAAAGTATAATAAAAACAATAGTTTAATTTTATTATGAAGCTTTTGTTACAGTTTCAATATGTAACAAATTTGTCACTTTCCTACGTTACTCTTCTTTGCGTTTTTGTACTTAAAGCATAATTCTCATCGGAGACACGAATGAAACTCAACGGACTTTTTAAAGTATCTGCACTCGCAACCACTGTTGCTTTAGCTGCGTGTGGTGGAGATATCAATATTTCTGAAGGCGATATCATCGACAATAGTGACAATAGCGTCACCAACAATAATGGCGGCAATACTGATGCGCCTACCCCGACGACTCCTGATGAGACAAAGCCCGGCTCAGCGTCTGCTTTCTTATCTGGGCAGGTTTCTACTGCACTAGGAGAAAGCGTTGAAGTTCGCACTTTATCGGGGCGTATTTTGGCTGACGAAGTCAATGGTGGCGTAGTTCGCCTAACTAACGACACAGTATGGGCACTAGAAGGTCCCGTTTTTGTGGGCAACGATAAAGCGGATAGCGTAACGCTTGAAGTTGAAGAAGGCACGATTATTTTTGGTAGCCGAGGTGCAGACTACTTAGTAGTGAGCCGTGACTCAAAAATTGAAGCTCAGGGTACAGCTTCTGCTCCTGTAATCATGACATCGTTTAATGATGTTGTTGGTGACTCTGTTGAAGCTGGGCAATGGGGTGGCTTGGTTATATTAGGTAACGCACCTTCAACTAAATGTCCTCAAGATGGTTCAGATTGTTCATTGCAAGTTGAAGGTGTACAAGAGGGTGCGGTCTTCGGCGGTACTGATAGCGCAGACGACTCCGGCTCACTTAATTATTTTGTTATTAAATATGCTGGTTTCGAAGTTGCTCCTGACAATGAGTTAAACGGAATTACCTTTGGCGGTGTTGGTTCGGCTACAGATGTCAACTTTGTGCAAGTTCACGCAAATGCTGACGATGGTGTTGAATTCTTTGGTGGCTCCGTAAATGTTAGAAACCTTGTATTAACCGGTATTCAAGATGACTCTGTGGATTGGGACAACGGCTACAACGGTAAGCTCCAATACGTCTATATTGAGCATGCTTCTGACAACTCAGATGCTAACCGAGGTATTGAAGGCGATGGTGACGGCGGCGATGGTACTGAGTTCTCTAGCCCAATGGTCGCTAACATGACTATCGTAGGAAATACGTTTGACGGTGAAGATGATTCTGAAGGTGTGTTACTCAGAGACCAGACGGGTGCGCAAATCATGAATCTACTTATCACTGGCCCTGAGGGAATGGGTGAGTGTTTAGAAATGGATAACGACGCAACAGTCCAAGGGAATTTGACTGACGGTGGTATTACCATATCCAACTCTGTAATTGCGTGTGATGAGCCTTTCAATTTCAGTGAAGGTGACGTGAATTTAGAAACTTGGTTCACCGAAACACAAGATAGTAACCAACTGATAGCATTTGCTGACAGAGCAAATCTTGGTTTAAACATAGATGGCACTTTAACCAGTCAGAGTGACCTACTGACTGCTGGTGGTAACCCTGCAACATTAGACGCTTTCTTCGAAACCAATGAATTTGTTGGTGCCGTGGGTGAAGATGATTGGCGCCAAGGTTGGGCATTTGGCTTTGGTGGTGGCACTATTCAAGTCGTACAATCTCAGTCTGGTTGTCCCGCGGGCACGACTACATTACCTTCAGTGGACGGTAGCACTACGACTTGCGAAGTGACCGGTAGAATTACATCGAACCTAACGCTGACCGCTGGCAACCATTATGCTTTATCTGGTGCCGTATTCGTTGGTGGTGATAATGAGAACAGTGCTACTCTGACTGTTGAGCCTGGTGTAGTTGTATATGGAGCGTCTGGCAACGACTATTTAATTGTGAGTCGTGGTTCCAAAATTGAAGCAAATGGCACTGAATCTTCTCCAATTACCTTCACATCTAAAGATCATATTGCCAATGGTGTTGAAGCTGGCTTGGCAAACGGTAGTGCCGGTCAATGGGGTGGTATGATTATTTTGGGTAACGCGCCGTCTACGAAGTGTCCGCAGGATGGTTCAGATTGTTCTTTGCAGGTAGAAGGTGCTCAAGAAGGTGCGGTGTTCGGCGGTACTAATTCTGAAGATAACTCGGGTACGTTGCGTTTTGTGCGTGTAATGCATGGTGGATTCGAAATTGCTCCAGACAATGAACTAAATGGTATAACGTTTGGTGGTGTAGGTTCAGGTACTTTGGTTGAGTACTTACAAGTTCATAAAAACGCTGACGATGGTGTTGAGTTCTTTGGTGGTAGTGTGAATGCTAAGTACCTTGTTCTAACGGGTATCCAAGATGACTCTGTGGACTGGGACAATGGTTACAACGGCAAAATGCAATTTGTTTTAGTTAAACATGCTGATGACGATTCAGATGCTAACCGTGGTATCGAGGGTGATGGTGATGGTGGCGCAGGCACTGCATTCTCTAACCCTATGATTGCAAACATGACTGTTATTGGTAATACCTTTGATGGTGAGGACGATTCCGAAGGTGTGTTACTTCGTGACCAAACTAATGCTCAACTATTCAACTTCGTCATTACAGGGCCTGAAGGAATGGGAGAGTGCTTGGAGTTAGATTTGGTGGGTGATGCGACTTTACGCGGTAACGTAGACGGCACCAATGATCCTCAACTTAGATTTGAGAACTCTGTTATCTCTTGCCAAACAGAAGCAGTTAAAGATTCTGATGGTTTCGATACTAACGCTTGGTTCCTCGCACAACCAAATAATACGGTATTGACTGATGGTACTGCTGTTGTAAATGGGATATTTACAATTGATGCAACGCCTTCTGCGGACTTAAGTGCTGTGGATAGTTTCTTCTCTGACGTAGATTTCGTGGGCGCAGTAAAAGATGCTGATAACAATTGGACAGCTGATTGGACTGTAGGTCTTTAAGAGGCAATTAAGCCAAAAACGGCACGCCGCTGGAGCAGCGTGCCGTTTTTTTCGAATGAATATTCTACTTAAAGAGCAACAGTTATAGAGGTTAGTTATGTTTAAACCTAAACAAAGGTTTCCACTAAAACACATTTCATTTGCGGTTTTGACAGCAATATCTGTGAATGAAGTAGTCAATGCGCAAGAGGAAAATGTGATTGACGAAGTGGTAACCACAGGGACTCGTTTAAAGGGAACGGCTACAGCGGTTCTTGAAGAACGAAAAAATCAAGCTTTTGTTGCCGATATACTTGGAGCTGAGCAAATCTCAAGGACAGGTGATGGTGATGCGGCATCAGCTTTGCGCCGTGTAACCGGTCTTACTCTTGTTGACGGAAAGTTTATCTATGTACGTGGTTTAGGTGAACGATATTCAAGTACACAACTAAACGGATCGTCAGTGCCTTCACCCGATCCTACCAGAAACGTTATTCCACTAGATTTGTTTCCCTCGGATATAATCGAGAGCTTATCTGTGCAAAAGTCGTATTCCCCATCCATGCCTGCTTCTTTTGGTGGTGGTAACGTCGATATACGAATCAAAACTATTCCCACTGACTTAGTATTCAATGTATCGGTAGGTACGGGCTACAATACTGAAAATAACGAGAACGGACTCGGCTACAATGGCGGCAGTAATGATTGGCGCGGTCAAGACGATGGTAATCGAGCGGCGCCGCAAGCAATCGTTGACCGTTGGGCAAACAGAGACTTTCTGGATAGGTTACCACAGAATGAAGCGTTGGAATTGTTCTCTCAGGTTAAACGAGACTATGACCCTTTTGAAGAAAGTATTGGGCCAGACGGAAACTTTAACTTTACGCTGGGAAACAGCATCGATATTGATCATAAATGGAAGGCTGGTTTCTTGGTTACGACGGGTTACGATTCTGAGATAAGAGTGTCAGAAGAGTATGAACTACAAGAAGCCAATCGCGTACAAGATTCGATTGAACTGGTTAGATTCTTTGATGACATCAGATCCACAGAACGCACTGTCAAATGGTCAAGCCTTTTCAATGCAGGTATTGATTACAACAGAAATCACAGAATTGACTACAGCTTGATCGTTTTAAACGATACTCGCGATGAAGTACGAGAGCAGTTTGGTAACACGGAGAACTTAAGTCTCGCCGAAGGCGTTAGAATTCGCGATGCTGTTATCGAATACGAAGAACGCCGTTTGTTTACCAATCAGTTGAGAGGTGTTCACACTTTTCCTAGGTATAACTTCCTAGGATTTGATTGGCGATATTCTGTGGGGCGTTCTTATCGAGATGCACCGGGCAATTTTGAGTCTCGTTTTATTATTACTGATCAAAATGGTGATGGCGTGTTTGCTTTGGATGACGATGTTCGTTTAACCAATGCACCTACTGCCGGTCGTTATTCTTTCCAAATTTTGCATGATAGAGTAGAAAACTTTGGCTACAATTTCACGCTTCCACATACGCTAAACAATTGGGAGATGGAATTTAAGTTTGGAGCTGATTTCTTAGACAAAGCCCGTACTGCTGAGAATAGAAGGTTTGACGTAAGTACCAGAGCTTTGTCTGATAGCAGCTTGCTTGTTGGTACTCAGTTTGCAGATATTCTGAGTGATCAAGTTTTACAAACTGCTGAATTTTCACAAAATCCAATTATTCGTGATACAACAATTGCGGGTGATGACTATGCTGCAGCACAGCAAGTGGATGCCTATTATTTTGAAGCGGATTTATTCTTCAAGAGTAAGTGGCGATTTACGGGTGGGCTTCGCTGGGAAGACTTCCGTCAAGCTGTTGTACCCTTTGATCCGAGAAGCAATCAGATTGATTTACCTGACGAAGCAGATAGAAGTCAATTAGCTTTTCAAGAGGATGATATATACCCTGCTGTAGCGTTAACTTATTCATTGGACGATAGTATGCAATTTCGTGCAAGTATCGGACAAACAGTGGTGCGCCCAGATTTAAGAGAAGTGTCTAACACTACGTATATTGATCCCTTGACTGATTTTCCGATTCAAGGAACGCCGGGCGTACAAACTACGTCTATTGTCAACTATGACTTGCGTTGGGAATGGTATCGTGAAGCGGGAAATAACTTATCAATTGGTCTGTTCTATAAAGATATGGATGCGCCTATTGAATCTGTTCAATCTCCAGCTCAGGATGGTCCTCCACTTATCCGAATTGCTAACGCAGAGTCGGGTGAAGTATACGGTGTTGAGTTCGAGTTTTTACAAGGCTTAGAGGTTTTCGGACAGGGTGTGTGGGACAACATGTTCTTGTCAGGTAATATTACGTTGAGTGATTCAGAAATCGTCTTAGATCGGCAAGCAATCGTTGATCAAACTAGAGTGTCTGCTGCGATCACTAACACTACACGCAGGCTTACTGGTCATTCGCAATATGTAGCTAACTTACAATTGGGGTTTGACTCGGATAACGGTGAACATTCTGGCTCGCTAGTGTACAACGTTTTTGGTGAACGCATACTTATCGCTGGTATTGACGGTTTTGATGATAACTTTGAGAAACCTTTCCATTCTTTGGATTTAGTATACAAGTATTATCCAGATTTTAACCAAACGCTTACTTTCAAAGTACAGAACCTATTAAATCAAGAAAAGGAATTGGAATTTGAAGGCGTACTCTTGCGGTCTGAAACAAGGGGAGTAGGTTTTAGTTTGTCGTACAAGTACGACTTTAATTAACACTCACTTGATTTGTCAGTAAAGAACGCCGGTTTTACAAACCGGCGTTTTCTTATTTACTACTGTCTATTTTGTAATCTTTCATGCAAATGGGACATTGCGCTCAATCAAAACGAACGACTCACAAAAAGCGAAAAATTATTGTCCCGTGTTCTTGAAGTCAACCCGGCTAAGTATCGGGCTTGGAAATTTAGCTTACCAATTTTTCCGACGAGTTTAGGGCCAACTAAGTGGCGTTGATCATTGAAGTTGCCAAATTCACCGAATTCACCAAAGGTGTCGAAGAAATCCAAGCCGACTCTCATACCGTTTGCCAGGCCTTTGCTAATACTGGCGCGTGTCTCAAAGGCCGTGCGAGATGAGGCGGCATCGCTGTTAAACTGACGGCTGAATATCACCAACCCTCGGGTTCGCCACCCATCTTTAAAATCCCATTGGTTAGTCCATGTGACGAAGTAATCTTCAGGCAAATTGCTTCGCCGTGTGCGCACATCAAACCTGACTGCACTGGACCAGTAGCCGTTTGGTGCACGCTTTTTAAAGTTATAGAGTAATTCAGCCCTCAGCGAATCGTACTCAAAATTATTTACATCGCGATATTGCAAGACAATACGCGCGCGCAGGTTGTCGTTCAGGGCTTGTTGGTAGTGAAGGCGATGTGTCCAAGCATTATCTTGTTCTGCGTTATCGGCTTGCGCAAGCGAGGAGCGAAGCTCCAGTGTTTTGTCTTTGGGGTTAACGTTAGGGCCGTGCACTCCCCCTACGCTAGCAGCAACATTAAAGTAAACAAAAAGTGCACTCACACTAAGCAGGTACTTTAATTTTGATTTTACACTATCCATTTATGACTTATTTTTGAAAAGTAGTTTAACCGTTTTTATACATTACCACACTTCGTATGATCATAGTAAAATCAATGTATTACTAAAAACTTCAAAACGAATCATTCATATCTTAGTCCCCTAAACTATATGAATTTTTTGTGATGTGTCGTTCGCAATTTTAAACTGTAATATAAATGTCACAAAAAATTTCTATCCTCTGCGCGTTAAAAAATAAGTCCTCCCAAAAATTTAAGTAGGAAATTGTATGAAGGTGTTAGCTCCCCTCGGTGCTATCTTCTTAACAAGCGCATTGTCTTTTTCGACTATTGCGCAGCAAGAAGATCAGTATCTTGATTCTGCAAATGAAATTGCAACAGAAATTAATGCGTCAGCTGAAAAGACACAAACTAAAATAGATAGTATTTCAGAACAGATCGACAGCAAACTTCAGCAATACAAAAGCCTACTAAAAGAAATTGAAGGCCTAGAGGTATACAACGGCCAATTGAGAAAACAAATTGGTAATCAAGAGCAAGAAATGCGTGATTTAAACGCAGCGATTGACGAAGTCAGCGTGATAGAGCGTCAAATCACCCCCCTGATGATTAAAATGATTGAAGGGCTTTCTCAGTTTATCGAGCTGGATATGCCGTTTTTACCTGAGGAACGTGCAAATCGCATAGCTGATCTGACTAACCTTATGGATCAAGCGAGTGTTGCGCCATCTGAAAAGTTCCGTCGAGTGATGGAGGCCTTTCAAATTGAAATGGACTATGGACGCACTATCGAATCTTATGGTGGCCTAACTGATATAGATGGCGAGCCTACAGCTGTTGATTTTCTTCGAATTGGGCGCACGGCTTTACTTTATCAAACACGTGATCAAAGCCGACAAGGTGTATGGAATAAGCAAACCCGTCAATGGGAAGAGCTGGATTCGAGCTATCGTACACAAGTGACAAAAGCACTTCGCATTGCCAAGAAACAACTTGCACCTGATTTATTAATGGTGCCAGTCGCGATTACTGACTAAGGAATAACAAAATGAAAATGAAGTTGAATTCATTGGTCGGTAAGACCATCGCTACTGCGACAGCTATGATTTTTGCTTGTGCTGTGAATGCGCAAGAAAACGAGCGTGCAATCGACTTAGATGCCTTGTTAAAACAGCTTGAAGAAGGCAAGTTTGCACAGTCTCAGCAAAATGAGCAACGCGAAGCACAATTTGCTGCACGCCAATCAGAGCAGCAACAAATTTTGCGAGATACGGCTGCACTAAAAGCGCGAGTGCTAAATGAGTCAGAAAAGCTCGAAACTGAATTTGAAGAAAACGAGTTTAAAATTGCTGATTTAAAAGGTGCTTTGGACAATCGTTTAGGTTCGTTGAAAGAGTTATTTGGGGTATTACAGCAAGTAGCTGGCGACACCAAAAACAAATTTTACAACTCAGTGATTTCTGCTCAGATCCCGGGACGAGCGCAGTTTTTGGATGAAATGGCTCAGTCAATGGGTAACTCATCTAAACTTGCCTCGATTGAAGAAATTGAGCGTGTTTGGTTTGAAATCCAACGCGAGATGACAGAGTCAGGTAAAGTCACTAAGTTCACCACGGAAGTCGTCGAAGCGGGCGGCAGTAAAGTGTCAAAAGAGATCACCCGAGTCGGTCCTTTTGCCTTGGTTGCAGAAGGTAAATATCTCGATTACGACAGCGTAACAGAGACAGTTGCCGAATTAGTTAGACAACCTCAAGACCGTTTCCTCACGTCGATTGAAAATCTTGAGTCCTCAAATGGAGAACTGGTCGGTTTTGGTTTGGATCCTACAGGTGGCTCTATCTTAGGTTTATTGGTTCAAGCACCCAGCTTGAAAGAGCGAGTAGAACAGGGTGGTTTAGTGGGCTATATCATTTTGATCGTTGGTGCTTTTGGCTTTGTCCTTGCTATATACCGCCTCATTGCCTTGAGTATCACCCAAGCAAAAGTCAACAGACAGCTTAAATCTGATACATTCAAAGATGACAACCCGCTGGGCAGAGTCATGCAGGTGCGTGACAAGTACCCGCATGCAGATACAGAATCCTTGGAACTGCATCTAACCGAGGCGATTTTGGGTGAATTACCTAAGTTAGGTAGCTTCTTAACAATCATCAAAATTATCTCGGTTGTTGCACCTCTTATGGGATTACTAGGTACAGTTACCGGTATGATCATCACCTTCCAGCAAATTACCTTGTTTGGTACAGGCGACCCTAAATTGATGGCCGGTGGTATATCTACAGCACTTGTCACCACGGTACTGGGTTTGGTTGTTGCTATCCCTACGACCCTACTTTACGCCATCTTGAATACACGCAACAAAAACATCGTGTATATCCTCCAAGAGCAAGCTTCGGGCGTGATTGCAGAGCGAGCTGAGAAGACGGCTAAAAATTAATAGGGCGTTACAATGATTGAGTTTTTAGAAGCAATTCGCGATTTTACAGAAACAGGTGGCTATGTACTTGTGTACATAGGCGCGCTGATTTTCGTGATGTGGCTACTCATCCTTGAACGCGTTTTTTACATCAATACGACTCATGTTAAATATAAAAAGAGCCTGATTGCTCAGTGGAACGCGCGCAAAGAGCGCAGCTCTTGGAATGCTGAACAAATTCGCTCAGCGTATATATCCAGAGTGAGTCTAAAGTTAAACGCCGGTGTGCCCATAATTCAGGCGCTAGTCGCACTATGTCCTTTATTAGGACTCATGGGTACAGTGACGGGAATGATTGAAGTATTTGATGTAATGGCAATGACCGGCTCGGGCAATGCCCGTTCGATGGCTTCGGGAGTATCGAAGGCGACCATTCCGACTATGGCTGGAATGGTAGGTGCCTTGTCCGGTGTTTTTGCTTCAACCTGGTTAACAAAAACCGGTAAAACTGAGCGCATGCATCTTGAAGATGAATTGCAGCTTGAACGCGAGATTGGCTGATAGTCAGCAGTAAGGAAATAGACAATGAAACAACATTTTCAAAATTTAGTTGACGAAGAAGAAGCCAATATCGATATGACGCCCATGCTTGACGTTGTATTCATCATGTTAATCTTCTTTATTGTCACGGCATCTTTTGTTAAAGAAGCAGGTATCGATGTCAATCGCCCTGATGCAGCAACGGCGGTTAAGAAAGATCGAGCAAGTATATTGGTTGCGATCAGTGACAAAGGTGAAGTCTGGATAAATAAACGCAAGGTTGACGTTCGTGCGGTTCAAGCGAACATTGAGCGACTGTATGCTGAAAACCCGCAAGGTACGGTGGTTATCCAAGCAGATAAAAAAGCCACAACAGAAGTACTGATAAAGGTGATGGACTCAGCAAGAGCCGCAGGTATTGAAGACGTATCTATTGCTGCACAAGAGCCATAAGCCATGATTAGATTTGTAATCGCATTATTTTGTGCTGCTGCGATAACGCTTGGCTTATTCTTTTTAATGCAGTACCTAATTAAAACGGGTGGCGGCGAAATGACAGAGCCGCCTCAGGGAAAGGTACTGGATTTTGTGCGTGTTAAGCAAGAAGAGCAAGTCGAGCAAAAAGATCGCAAACCACGTAAGCCGCCAAAACCTGAAGAACCGCCTCCAGCTATGGAAGCACCACCGATGGAATCGAGTTCACCTGACGCGGCTGGTGGCGGAATGGACTTTTCTGCAGACGTGAGTGCGGATGTTGGTCTCGAAGGCGGCGTATCGCTTGGCGGTGGTGACGGTGATTTTGTGCCGATTGCGCGTTCGCAAGCCGTGTATCCCAGACGCGCGATGCAGCGAGGAATTCAAGGCTACGTTATTGTTGAATTTACGGTAACTAAGCTGGGAACGGTTAAAGATCCCGTGGTAATTAAAGCTGAGCCAGAAGGAATTTTTGAACAAGCCGCGATTAATTCTGTGCTTAGCTATAAGTACAAGGCGCGAGTGATCAATGGCGAACCAGTAGATGTAGCCGGTGTTCAGACACAAGTCACCTTTGAACTGAACTAGTCGAGAGGAATTAAAGATGAATAAATGCAATACATTTTTAGCTTCGACCATACTAGGAGGCTTGTTGTCAGGTCTGTTTAGTTTCAGCGGTGTAGTGACCATTTCTGCGTTAGTCACGTATAGCAGTGAACTACATGCTCAAGAAGAAAATACCGTAAAAACGCGCCGCGTTCCGACCTTGCGTGCCAAGGTGTACGAACAGTTATCACGCGCACAAACAGCAAGTGATGCAGGAAATACGGAAGAAGCAATAGCAATATTGGACGAGGTTAAGTCAAAAGCAAGCAGTATGAATGCCTATGAAATTGCGACTATGTACAATTTTTATGGGTTTATTTATTACAATGAAGAACGCTTCGACGACACCATTGCATCATTTGAAAAGGCGATTGAACAGAGTCCAATCCCCGTTGGCTTTGAACAAACTGCCTTATACAGCCTTGCTCAACTCAACATGGCGCAAGGTAATTTTGAAAAAGTGGTCGAATACCTAGAGCGTTGGGAATCACTCAATAGCGGTACTATTCCACCTAAAAACTTCGTACTCAAAGCGCAAGCGCTTTATCAGGGTAAAAAGTATGAAGAAGCAAAAACGTATATTGAGCAAGCCATTGCTGGACATGAGAACGAAGGTTATTTGCCGGACGAAAATTGGTTGGTGTTGCAACGCGCTATTTACTTTGAGTTAAAACAGCCTGAAAAAGTCAAAGATATAATTGCCAAACTCATTCGCCTGTACGACGAGCCCAAGTATTGGGTGCAATTGGCAGGGATGTACGGCGAGTTAGAGCAGCCTGAAAAGCAGTTGGCTACCATGGAAATAGCGTATCAACGTGGGTTTATTAGCAACGCAAACGATACCTTTAACTTGGCGCAATTGTATTACTTTAACGGTGTACCTTACAAAGGCGCAGCTCTTATGGAACAGGCTATCAAAGACAATATCCTAGATGAAAACTTACGCAACTTACGTTTTCTTGCACAGGCTTGGCAAGCGGCGAAAGAAAACGAAAAGGCCGTGCCTGTTTACGCTAAAGCAGCAGATTTATCTGATGACGGTGTATTAGATGCTCAACTCGCGTTGATTTATTTCAACTCTGATCAATATGATAAAGCGATTGCTTCTGCCACTAAGGCGCTAGAAAAGGGTGACCTACGCTCACCAGGCAATACATACCTAGTTTTGGGCTTATCTTTGTACAATCAGCGTAAGTTTGCAGAAGCTTTGGATACCTTAGCCAAAGCAGAGCAGTATCCCGCTACTCGAGCATCATCGAGACAGTGGCAACAATATGTTGAGAAAGAAAAAACTAATTTCGAAATATTGCAGAGTATGGAAGCTGCGCCTTAATATTGTTTGTTTTGCGTAGTAGTATACCTTGTTGGAAATGAACACAAGGTATACGACTCATGTTACGTCGTGTACTGTAATATTGAGGAAGTGGTAAATGCAGACTCGTAAGTTGGGCAAAAGTAAACTGAATGCTTCTATCGTTGGCCTAGGCTGTTGGCAGCTCGGCGGAGACTTCGGTATAGCCGGTCCAAATAACACCAAGAGTATTTTGGAAGCAGCGGATGACGTAGGTATATCTTTTTGGGATACCGCTGATGTATATGGTGCCGGCCAGAGCGAATCATCCATTGGCCAATGGACTTTAACTAACAACAAAGCGCGTACCATCGTCACTAAGTTGGGTCGCGATCCTTCCCTCTACCCCAATCAATACACAAAATCAGCGATGCGTTCCAGTATAGAAGTCTCTTTATCTCGCTTGCAAGTGGACGCTATTGATCTGATCCAGTTACATTGTATTCCGCCAGAATATTTACATGGTGACGCTGTTTGGCACTATTTAGAAGATTTTAGGGCAGAAGGCTTAATCAAGCACTATGGGGCAAGCGTCGAGAATATTAACGAAGGTTTATCTTGCTTGGATAAACCCGGTTTAAGTGCATTACAGATTATTTTTAATCTATTCCGACAAGATGCCATTCAGCGTTTACTACCTCAAGCAGCGGCGGCTGATGTAGGGATTATTGTCCGCTTACCGCTATCCAGTGGCTTGTTAAGTGGTAAGTTCAAGGCCGATACCGTGTTCGAAGAAAATGATCATCGTCATTACAACAAAGACGGTCAATTTTTTAACGTGGGTGAGACGTTTTCCGGCCTGCCATATACTAAAGCAGTGGAATTGGTTGACGAGTTAAAAGAACTGTTGCCTAAAGACGCGCCATTGGCGCAGTTAGCGCTTAGGTGGATTCTAGATCACCCCCAGGTGACGACAGTGATAGCCGGCGCAAGCAGCGCGCAGCAAGTGCGACAAAATGCACAAGCAGCGAGCCTTCCTTCTTTTTCTGAAGAACAGCATAACGCATTGTCTGCATTTTATTTTGAAAAGGTACGTGATTTTGTCAGAGGTAGCATTTAGCGCTTTGTCTGTTTTAGGCTAGGTGCATTCTACCAGTCGCCATTGTATGCAGGAACTGGCTTTACCAGCTCCCTGTATTTTCCATTTCACGCCATGGCGATTGTGGGGGCAACGCTTCCCCTTTTTGCAGTAACTCAATTGATATACCGTCTGGAGAGCGAATAAACGCCATATGTCCATCTCTTGGCGGTCGATTTATACAGATACCATTAGATTGTAAA
Organism: Agaribacter flavus; assembly: GCF_042646125.1. Taxonomy (NCBI): domain Bacteria; kingdom Pseudomonadati; phylum Pseudomonadota; class Gammaproteobacteria; order Alteromonadales; family Alteromonadaceae; genus Agaribacter; species Agaribacter flavus. The sequence goes on along the minus strand of NZ_JBHRSW010000006.1, from coordinate 247,337 downwards.
AATGCACAAATAGCGTAAATATCATCAACTTCGTAAGCGACATGACCAAAATTTCTGCCATCAGCGTAATCTTCTGGCTCCCAATTATAGGTTAACTCAAGTAAAGGGGATTCACTGCTGGTGGATTGCTCGACATCATCAGGCGCGGCTAAATAAATTAGGCTAAATTTGCCCTCTTTACTTTCGTATCGTTTTACTTCTTGTAAACCCAATAAATTACAATAAAAGTGAAGAGAAGCGTCAAGATCTTTGACCCTGACCATGGTGTGGAGAAATCTCATTACAGACTCTGCTATTTGTTTTTTGTCGAGTATAAATAAGTTAATCATAAAAATAAAAGCGCAATTGATACATCACTACTTTGATCACGTATACTTTTGCTTAAAAAAGAAAGGACAAAACAATGAAGTACACGACATTAGGTAGTGCAGGTATCAAAGTATCTGAGGTTTGCTTAGGTACAATGACTTGGGGCATTCAAAATACGCAAGCAGATGCAGACGCGCAATTGGCATATGCACTGGAACAAGGCGTTAATTTTATCGATACTGCAGAAATGTATCCAGTGCCGCCAAACAGCGATACATATGGCGACACAGAAAGGATTATTGGTAATTGGTTGGGACGTAATGCAAGTAAGCGTGAAGATATAGTCTTGGCATCAAAGATAGCGGGCGCGGGTTTTGGCTATATCAGGGGTGGATCAAAATTATCAGGTGACACATTGCCTTTGGCTTTGGATGACTCGCTAGCACGACTGAACACCGATTATATCGATTTATATCAATTGCATTGGCCAAATCGAGCTACGCCTCATTTTGGTAAGCATTGGCCCAGTGATCTGACACATACACAATTTGATGTCGAAGCAGAACGCGATGACATGAGAAATATTGTGATTGCCATCGGTCAGGCTATTGATGCAGGTAAAATCAAGAATTGGGGCTTGTCGGATGATACTTGTTGGGGGATCCATACATATTTGAACATATGTAAGGAATTGAACGTACCACCTCCGGTATCGATTCAAAATGAGTTTAGTCTAGTTCACGCCAAAGATAGCCCTTACCTCATCGAGAGCTGCGTTTACGAAAATATTGCTTATTTACCGTGGTCGCCATTAGCAACGGGCTTGCTGACTGGAAAGTATCGCCATGGGGCTCGCCCTGAGGGGAGTCGTTGGACCTTGGTTCATCGCCATGGCCTTTTTAGAGATACTACAGAATCACAAGCTGCAGTGCTTGCTTATTGCGAAATTGCAGAGCGCTATGGTTTGTCTCCCACTACCATGGCCTTGGCTTGGTGTAAGCAAGTAGACGGCGTAAGCTCAACGATCATTGGCGCTACTTCGTTGCCACAATTGCAAGAAAACATTCAAGCTTTTAACATCGAATTATCGGAAGATTGTCTTCAGGATATTCGAGATGTATTAAAACAGTTTCCCATGCCGTTTTAATAAAATCGTCACAATTTAGGAGTAAAACTAGCACATAATCCTACAGGTGGTAGTTTATGAGCTCGTCTATCCAACAAGTGACGCCCATAACGGGCATGCAGACATGGCCTAAGCCATTTCGCTGGCTTTTGCTAGCGTTGTTAGTGTTGGCCATGCTAACCGCTGTGAGCTTGATAGGTGGTGGATTTAAGACGGCAACGCAAGACCACGCCAAGCAACTGTTTGAGTTTGCCTCTAACCCATTTATGGGCTTGATTATTGGCATGGTGGCAACAGCACTGATCCAGTCATCAAGTACCGTATCATCGGTGATTGTTGCAATGGTTGCCGGTGGTTTGCCTATTACTATTGCTGTGCCAATGATGATGGGAGCCAACATAGGCACCAGCATTACGAATACGATTGTGAGCCTAGGACACGTTAGCAATAAAGAAGAGTTTCAACGTGCGTTTAACGCCGCCACTATTCATGATTTTTTCAATATTTTCGCAGTCTGTATTTTTCTGCCGCTCGAAATTGCCTTTGGTTTGTTGGAGTCATTGAGTGGCCTTTTAGTTTCCGTGTTTTCCACTGGAGCAACAGCAGGCGTAGAAGGGTTTAACCCAGTCAAAGCCTTAACCTCACCATTTATCGATATGATCACCCTGCTGACGACTCAGCTGCCGGCTGTATACGACGGATTGGCTCGCATTATATTGGGCTTAGGCCTGATAGTTTTATCCATTACTTGGATGGGTAAAATAATGAAATCCCTGATGGTGGGTAAAGCACGCGAAATATTACAAAAGAGCTTGGGTAGAGGAGCCGTGTCCGGTATTACCTCGGGTACAGTTGTTACAGTACTTGTGCAGTCTAGTTCTACTACCACGTCTTTAATGGTGCCTTTAGTCGGGAATGGGATAGTCACAGCTCGATCAATATATCCATTTACGCTTGGCGCAAATATCGGTACCTGCATCACTGCGCTTATCGCTGCGCTATCTATTACCGGCCCGAATGCAGACCTTGCATTACAAATTGCCTTTGTTCATTTTTGTTATAATGTACTCGCGGTTGCTGTTATCTACGGTCTAGCCTTTATCAGAGAGTGGCCACCCCGATTATCCTATCAACTTTCACTCAAAGTCGCAGAGCAAAAGGTTTATGGCCTTGCTTATATTGTCGGCGTGTTTTTTGTTATACCTTTAGCTGCAGTGTTATTTGTTGCGTAAACAAGCGCTAGCCCTAAAAAATATTTGATATATGTAAAAATATAGTTAAATGAATCGGCTTGTTATGTAAAATGATTGCTTTACCCTGTTATTTAAAGAAGACAAGCTAGCGACAAAGGGAGAGTAACATTGAGCACTAAATTGTACCCAGTGCCAGAGGCACTGTTACAAGCACCGCAGATAAGTGATGCTGAATACAAACAAATGTATCAGTCTTCTATAGAAAACCCAGAAGCTTTTTGGACTCAACAGCTAGATAGGTTGGATTGGTTTAAAAAGCCTAGCAAAATCAAGAATACTAATTTTTCGGTTGATGCCTGTGATATTCGCTGGTTTGAAGACGGCGTATTGAATGCGAGTGTTAATTGTATTGACAGGCATTTGCCTGACAACTCTGAGAAAGTGGCCTTGTACTGGGAAGGTGATGAACCAGGCAATACACAAGAAATTACTTACCAAACACTCCATGATGAAGTCTGTAAATTAGCGAATGGAATGAAGTCATTGGGCATCACCAAGGGTGATCGCGTGGCGATTTACATGCCCATGGTGCCTCAAGCCGCCTATGCCATGCTTGCCTGTGCCCGAATTGGCGCGGTTCACTCTGTTATTTTTGGTGGTTTCTCGCCGAATGCCATTGCTGACCGGATTAATGATAGTACCGCCAAGCTAATTATTACTTGTGATGAAGGGCGCAGATCGGGAAGAATTATTCCACTAAAAGCTAACGTGAACGAAGCGATTGCGAATAACAAGTGCCCAAGCATAGAGTCGGTTTTGTGTTACGCACTTACCGGTAACCAAGATATTGAAAAGACAGATGTAGATGTTGATTGGCAGCAGCTAACAGAACAGCAGGCTAACACCTGTGAACCAGAGCATATGAATGCTGAGGATCCTCTGTTTATTTTGTATACATCAGGCTCTACAGGACAGCCCAAAGGTGTTGTGCACACTACAGGTGGGTATATGCTATATACCACCTTGAGCTTCAAATATGTCTTTGATTATCGGCAAGATGACATATTTTGGTGTGGGGCAGACGTTGGTTGGATAACCGGCCATAGCTACATGGTGTATGGCCCCCTATCAAATGGCGTATCTCAAGTATTCTTTGAGGGAGTGCCTACTTATCCTGATGTACGACGCATTGCGCAAGTTGTCGAAAAATACAAGGTCACTCAACTGTATACGGCACCCACCGCTATTCGCGCACTGATGGCGCATGGTGACAAACCGGCTGCAGGCTGCGATTTGTCATCTCTTCGCATATTGGGTTCGGTCGGTGAGCCCATCAATCCTGAAGCTTGGGAGTGGTATTATCGCGTTATTGGGCAATCACGCTGTCCCATTGTGGATACGTGGTGGCAGACTGAAACTGGTGGGATCATGATTTCTCCCTTGCCAAGTGCCACAGCGCTCAAACCCGGCTCAGCTACGCGCCCTTTATTTGGTATACAGCCGGCGCTGTATGACGCAGAAGGCAATGAGCTGGAAGGAATCAATGAAGGTAACTTAGTGATCAAAGATAGCTGGCCAAGCCAAGCAAGAACTGTCTATGGTAACCACGAACGCTTTGTTGAGACGTATTTTAGTACATACAAAAATGTGTACTTTACCGGTGATGGCGCAAAACGAGACGAAGATGGGTACTATTGGATCACGGGTCGAGTGGATGATGTATTAAATGTCTCTGGTCATCGCTTGGGGACGGCCGAAATTGAGTCAGCACTTGTTGCGCATAATAAAGTCGCCGAAGCGGCGGTGGTTGGGTATCCGCATGATATTAAAGGGCAGGGCATATACGTATATGTGATGCCTAATGATGGTGTAACACCGAGTGATGCACTGACGCAAGAACTACGCGAGTGGGTTAAAAAAGAGCTTAGCCCCATTGCAACTCCTGACTTGGTGCAATGGACGGGCGGCTTACCGAAAACTCGCTCTGGCAAAATCATGCGTAGGATCCTGCGAAAAATAGCGGCGAATGAACACGCTTACTTAGGTGATACCTCTACACTAGCCGATCCGAGTGTTGTTGAGTCTCTTATCGATAAACGTCTAAACAAAGCTTAAAATTTCACCAAAAGGTGGGGAACTCCCCACCTTTGTCTCATATATAAGCGTTTGCTAATTGGCTACCATAGCGTTCTTTGTTTATTTCCATAACGCTTGGCTAGCTTTTAATGAAAACCCTACTTATCGCGGATGATCATCCATTATTTCGAGAAGCGATAAAAAATGCATTAAATGACGAATACTGTTCACTTCACATTTTGGAGTCAGACAGCCTAGCATCTACGTTGAAAATGCTTGATGAGCATCGGGTCAATATGCTGTTTTTGGATTTATACATGCCCGATAGCAGTGATTTATACGGCTTTTTGCGCATCAAACAGCTTTTTCCTGATCTACCTATTGTGATTGTCTCTGCGACTGAAGATCTTGGCTTGATTGCCAAGTTAATTGCATTGGGCGCAAAAGGGTTTGTACCAAAAACATCGACATTGAGTGAAGTGTTGCAAGCGATTGAAGCGATACTGGGTGGTCAGGTGTGGCTACCGAAAGAAGTAGAACAAAAAACACGTGAACTAGAAGACGAGTTTACTGCGCTTGCCGATAAAATTGCGCGCCTTACACCTGCACAATATAGAGTGTTTTGTGGAATTGGTAACGGTTTATTGAATAAACAGATAGGTCATGAACTAAATATCGCCGAAGCGACCGTCAAGGCACATGTAACAGCAGTGTTCAAAAAACTGGGTATAAATAACCGAACACAGGCTGCGATGCTCGCGTCTCAATTAGACTTGGATGTCTCTGACCTTAAACACTAAGTTTTACTTCGTGCAGGAGCAATACTTACAGGGAGCATAAGCCATATTTTTCAGCATGCACTTTGTTCCAATTTGCTAATTTTTCAACTTTCATTGGTTTAGCAAACAGAAAGCCCTGAACATTTTCTACGCCAATTTCTTTTAAAATAGCGGTTTGTTCTTGAGTTTCCACGCCCTCGGCAATGACTTCATAAGACAATTCACCAGCTAAGTAGTTTGTGGCTTGAATAATGGCGCGACCGCCAGATTCAATCGAATCAATAAAGGTTTTGTCAATTTTAACCGTATTAGCAGAAAGGGACTGAAGCTGCGCCAATGAAGAAAACCCAGTACCAAAATCATCCAACGACACACTGATGCCCAAAGCTTGTAGTGCTCTGACTTTTTCGATGACCTTTGCGTTGTCTCGCGCAAACAAAGATTCCGTGATTTCAAGGCTTACTTTTTGGGGAGAAATCTCCGACTTGGCTAGTGCGCTTTCAATGAATGGGATGAACTCGTCATGCTCAATTTGCATGATTGATATATTAATGGAAATCGAAACATCGTCTTCAAAGCACCAGTTCGCCACATCTTTGAAAGCATGTTCGATCACCCAAATTCCAAGTTCATGAATTAAGCCATAGCTTTCGGCGATAGGAATAAATTCCATAGGAGAGATTACTTCGCCGTTTAACGACCATCTGAGTAACACTTCACAGGCGCGCACTCTGCCGTTTTGATTACTAACGATAGGTTGATACATCAAGAAGAGTTCGTTGTTATCAACGGCCGAGGCTAGAGCAGATTTTAGAAAATACTCGCGCTCCTGTTGCTGCAACATTGTTTGGTCAAATATTGCGATGTTGGCACTTCTTTTTTGCTTTTCTGTGTACATCGCAGCGTCAGCGCTAGCAATCAATTTTGACGATTGCGTGCTATGTTCGGGACACAAAGCAATGCCGATGGTTGCACCCACTGATACCTGCAGTTTTTCGTGGTCTATAGGAGAGGACAAAAGTGAAAGAAGCTTTTTCGCCCGTGTTACTGCCTCTTGCTCGTCAGTATCTCGGCAAAGCAGAATAAATTCGTCACCACCCCAACGGCAAAGCATATTTTCGGCACTTGCAAAAGCGAGGAGTCTATTGGCTACTTCGCGTAAAACAAAATCGCCTAGGTCATGACCATGAGAGTCGTTAATTTCCTTAAACATATCGAGATCGATAAACAGCAATGCAAGTTGACTATTGTTGTCGGCTGCGTGTTGTATCTCGTCTCTTAAGTGTTTTTCAAAAGCTTTGCGATTGTATAAATCGGTCAAGGGGTCGCGATACGATAAATTGAATATTTCTTCAGTTCGGGCTTCTACTTTTTTTTCTAGGTCTTGGTTAGCCTCGGATATGGTTTTGTTTGCTGCTTTCATATCGATGAGCAATGATTCATTCTCGTATTTTAGCTGTAACGCCGAGCGGGTAAATGCCGAAGATTTGATAGCCGTGGACAACATGATCACGAAAAATACTACGCCAAGACTGCCTAAAAGTGTTTGAAATGCCTCCCCTAAAAACAGCATACCCAGAGAAAAAGGCAGTAGCATCATGATCGAATAAGACATCGCTATATAGCGACTACCAGATAGCAAACTGACTGCACCACCCGTTAGCGCCGACACAACAACGATAGTGGTGGTCAATTCTTGGTATGACATCGTTGGCAGGAATGTTAACGCGTAAACTGCCCATATACTGCTACCAAAAGCATTACTAATGAAGAATCGACAGACACCCCGCTGCCCAGTTTGTGCCTTACCCATTCGTCTTGCGTGTTGCCACAACGAAACATCCAATAAGCGACCCAGAGTAATCACTAGCATACATGCCAACATCACCCAGCGCACAGGATCGACACCTTGCTCAACGTCAGCAAAATAGATCACTATTGCGAAAAAGGCGATCAAAGACACAACGATGCCATTAGTCGCATTGTCGTAAAGCAGATGGGCTGCTTCTAGCTGAATTTGTTTGTCCTTGATGCTAATTGCTCCACTCCTAATACTGCATAACGATTTTCGTTTTAAGAAGTTTGAAGAACACGTTCATTCTTATTGTGTAGCCAAGAGATAAAACCCTTGAGCTCGCTCGTGTCAACGCAAACTACCTTAACACCAATTGTACGACTCGGTGAGCATAAAATTTAGACTATAGTATAGTGCTTGAGAAAAGCAAAGGTATTAATTGCCATACGATTAACTAAATAAACATGCTTGATACGCCAATTTGAACTAAGTACAAGGATTTGTTTCTTAAAGTACACAAGCAAAGAAGACAAAGCCAATCTGGAAAGCAAACTACTTTAGTTTTAACGTTAATGGAATATTTTTACATTGTGAATATTTATTTGTAATTCCACTTGTGCTTGTCTAATATTTGAGTAGAGGTATGTATTTAAGAGGTAAATTTATGAGAAATGTCATTGTTTTCATAAGCGCTTTGTTACTACTCTCGGCCTGCTCCTCTACTTCTTTTTTGAGCAAGAATAAACCTGAACTTAAACAGGAAGCCTTTCCTTCCTACAGCAGTTACACCGTAGAAAGCCCTGAAGAGATTTTTCACCTTTCACAAGAAGCCATCGATTTCGTTGAGTTTGTCACACAAAGTGAAACCGATGATTTGGGACGCATGTCAGCACTGGTTTTTGCAATATTTGATCATGCTGGACTCAACTTAGGTTATACAGCCGATGCTAATACAATTGCATCTGAAACTTTCTACAACGGTGCGGCAAATTGCTTGTCGTTGACTGTGATGGCTTATTCTATGGCGGAATACTTGGGGATTGACGCACGCTTTCAAGATGTGCAAATCCCAGAGTTTTGGACGTTTAGGCAGGGGGCATCAATCATTAACCGTCATATCAACTTGCGTGTGAAAATGCCGACAAGGCGGCTAGGGCCATTGGCAAAAAACGGCGATCTTATCGTGGATTTTGATCCATCTCGGAATGCGAAAGAGTTTTCATCAGTAGAATTAAATAGGCGTCAAATTGTGTCGTATTTCTACAACAATAAAGGCGCAGAATACTTGATCAATGATGAGCGAGACAAAGCATTTGCCTATTACAAAGCAGCTATCGAGGCTGATCCAAGCAACGAGGGCGCTTGGTTAAACTTGGGCGTACTTTACAGTCGTAGTGGTTATTTGGATGAGGCAGAAGAAGCATATAAACATGCATTGTCGTTGAAATCTAACTATTTGTCTGCACTTGAGAATTTGGCTGCTATTTACGCCAAAACACAAAGAGAAGATGAGTCAAATAGCATAGATGCACGCTTGCATAAAAAGCGCTTAAAAAACCCTTATTATCATTCGATGTTGGCAGAATATGCTTTACTTGAAAATAGGCCTCAAGACGCGATTTCACATTTTAAGAAAGCCATTGCATTAAATAATAGGGCGCATGAATTCTTTTTTGGTTTGGCAAAAGCCTACTATGCAGTCGGTGATGTTGAACGCTCTAGTGACGCCCTAATAAAAGCCAGAAAGCGTTCAAATAATCGTCGAGTGAGTGAGCAATACTCTAAGAAGCTCTCCTTACTCGCTTATCGAGGTTAGCTAGTTGGCGCAAATATACAACGCATTCTAAGGCACCTCGGCAAGCAAACAAAAAGCAAATAGCAAGCGCTAGCAGACTAGATGACGCCTAGTTCTTTGAGGCGTTCTTGCAAATAAGACTCTGCCGTATAACGTTCAGACAAGACAACATCCGGTCGCGGATGCAAAAACAAGGGTAAAGATATACGGGCTTTCGTTACATCGGTGCCTTCTGGGTTGATCACGCGGTGAGTCGTGGAAGGAAAATAATTGCCCGATGCTTCTTGTAACATATCACCGATATTCACTATCAGATTCCCGAAATCAGAAGGTACGTCAAGCCAACTACCATCCTTAGCTTTTACTTGTAAGCCGGGCTCATTGGCCGCGGGTAAAATCGTGATGAGATTGATGTCTTCATGGGCAGCGGCTCTGATTGCGTCTGGCTCTTCGTCCCCTGAAAGAGGGGGATAATGCAAAACCCTGAGTAAGGTTTGCTCGCTTTCTTTAATCATATTCGATAGCGGTTCTTTGTAATGCGCGCTCACATTGTCAGGTGAGTAGGCTTCTATCCAGTTGAGAAGCTGCGAAGCAAGCGTTAATGTATCGCAATAGTAAGCATCGATTTCTTCCTTGAGATTTGCAGGACACTGACCCCATGGATAATAATGATAATATTCCTTAATATCCTTTTTCTTGAAGCCCTTGGCGACTTCAGATACCGCTTGTGGGAAAAAGCCGTCTTGGCTGCCTTTGTTGTAGTAAAATGCGTGTTTGTCTTCCGAATTAAAAAAAGCTTCCCAATTTGTATAAATACTGCTCACCACATCTTGTGATATTGGGTGGTTCTTTAACACGCCAAACCCTGTTTGTCTCAACGATTCAACAAAGTCTTGCGCTGCTGTTGGTGATTGATAATCAACTGCTTCTAATTTCATGCAATGTGCTCCGTAGAGCCAATATCTGGCTCTAGCTATGTATTAAGTAAGAGAGAGGAAAATACCTGCTAAAGCTGCGCTCATTAGATTGGCTAAGGTCGCCGCCAATACCGCTTTTAATCCCATATCGGCAATGTCTTTTCGCCTACTGGGAGCCATTGTACCAATCCCTCCCATTAAAATAGCGATAGAAGAGAGGTTAGCAAAGCCACAAAGCGCAAAAGTAATAATGGCTTGTGTGCTGGTTGAAAGTTCATCCTTGTAATTCACAAAATCAGAATACGCTACAAACTCATTGAGCACTAACTTTTGCCCGATAAAACCACCGGCAAGCTGCGCTTCGTGCCAAGGAATGCCGATTAGCCAAGCTATGGGCTGGAATACATAGCCCAGCACTTGCTGAATGGTTAGGCTGTCTATGCCAAACAAACTACCCACATACCCAAGTATGCCGTTTAACATAGCAATGAGTGCTATAAATGTGAGTAACATTGCGCCGACATTTACGGCAAGTTTGAGTCCAGACGCCGCACCGCTTGCGGCAGCATCAAATACATTGGCATATGACTCTTCTTCGCTGGTGACTTCCGACAGGTTCTGATTGGGTGTTTCGGTTTCAGGCTCAAGGATTTTTGCCATCATTAAACCGGCGGGTGCCGCCATAAAACTCGCGGCAATCAAATACTTAAGTTCTACTCCCATACCCGAATAGCCTGCCATAATCGACCCTGCTACCGATGCCAATCCACCCACCATAACTGCAAACAATTCCGAACGCGTCATTTTGGGGATAAATGGTTTAACGATTAGAGGGGCTTCGGTTTGACCCACAAAGATATTCGCCGCCGCAGACATACTTTCAGGGTTACTAGTGCCGAGTAGCTTTTTTAAACCGCCGCCAATCATTCGAATGACAAAGCTCATGATCCCTAAGTAGTACAAGACCGAAATGAGAGAAGAAAAGAAAATAATGACAGGGAGTACGTTAACAGCAAAGACAAAGCCAAGGGAAAAATTGCCCAAGGGGCCAAACACAAATTCGATACCTGCTTTGCTGTAGTCAATCACATTTTGCACAAAGCTGGTAATACTATTGAGCACATCGACACCTACACTGGTGTAAAGCACAAACCCGCCAATTAAGGCTTGTAAGCCAAATGCTCCACCCACTGTACGCCAGCTAATTGCTTTTTTGTTTTTTGATAAAGCAAAAGCAATGGCGAACAAAACAACAATCCCTAATAAACTAATCATTAATCAGACTTCCATTTTGTGAGTTAAGTAAAAACGCACTGACAACGTCAACAGCTAGATGATTTTCACCGCCATGGGGCACGATTAAGTCCGCAAAATTTTTACTAGGTTCAATAAACTTGTGATACATGGGTTTTACCGTTGTTTCGTATTGCTTTGCAACCGACTCGATGGTTCTGCCACGCTCCTGTGTATCCCTTAACATCCGTCGCATCAAGCAAACATCAGGTGCGGTATCGACAAACACTTTTAAATCGAAATAATCGAACAACTGCACTTGGGTCAACAGCATGATTCCTTCAATGATAATAATGGGCGCTTGTTCAATTTTTTCACATTCGCTCAAGCGAGTGTGCGTTTTGTAGCAGTAGGCGGGATAGTCAATGATTTCATTATTGAGTAACTGCGCCAAATGATCAGCCAACAAATCGTGTTCAAAGGCATCTGGGTGGTCGTAATTTGTTTTTGCGCGTTCTTCTATAGAAATGTGATCCTGCGCTTTGTAGTAATGGTCTTCTTGCAACAGAAGAATATCTTTGGAAGATTGCCCGAGTTTAAGTGATAGGTTTTGAGTAAACAGGGATTTGCCTGAACCCGATGCGCCCGATATAGCTATTATTATTGGCTTTTGCATAGATTTTCATTGTTCAATTAATTAACACAACTTTACCCCTTAGCGAAGCTGCAAGCAAATAGATAAATTTTAATGGTCAACAAATGCACAATTGTTGCGCATTTGTTAAACTGAAGAAAACTAGACCAATCGGTTAAGTTACATAAATATGAAGATGGCTTTTCTGTAATAAAACTGTCATATTATACGAGGACAATTTGCCCGTTAAAAAAATAACTTATTCAAAACACATAGGGAAACAACAATAATGCGTTCAATGACTAAATTCAGCAAAATAGCTGTAGCTGTCGCGTTGTCTGTCGGTCTATCGACTGCTGCAATGGCGCAATCTACTACTTCCTCTATCAGAGGTAATGTAGCGAGTGAAGCAGGCACGACCTATCCTAACGCCACGATTACAATTATACACACACCTTCTGGTACGGCTTCTACGGTAACGTCCAATGCCAATGGCTCGTTCTCCGCACGTGGTTTACGTGTCGGTGGTCCTTACACTATTGTCGTTACAGGTGATGGCTTCCAACCAGTTCAACTTGATGATATCTATCTGTCTCTTGACCAAACTTTTGCCTTACCTGTAACCGTACAAACAGGTTCAGAAACTGAAATTATCTCAGTTATAGGTTCGGCAACCGCCACTGCAGGTTTTTCTAACGACGGTTTAAGCACGAGTTTGGGTTTAGAAGCACTAAACGAAGTAGCCTCAATCGACCGCGATATCACCGATGCCGCGGCGCAAAACCCCTTTGCTTCGGTTAGTTTTGTGAACGGTGAAAAAGCACTAAGAATTGCCGGCGCAAACAACCGTTTTAACTCGTTAACTATAGACGGTGTTGCTTTAAACGACCGTTTTGGCTTGAATGACAACGGTTTTCCTACCCAGCGTTCGCCAATTTCTTTTGACGCGATAGAGTCTTTGTCTATCCTAACCGCGCCTTTCGACGTGGAATACAATGGCTTTACCGGTGGTACAGTTAACGCCGTTACTAAATCTGGAACCAATGAGTTCCACGGTTCTGTAAGTTACTTCACTACTGACGACTCGTTGAAGGGTGATAAAAATGGCGATGACGATTTTGATCTAACGTTTGAAGAAGAGACTTTTGTTGGAACGCTTGGCGGACCAATCATCAAAGACAAACTATTCTTTTTCGTGGCTTACGATAAATACGAAGAAACAGCACCATTAAATCGTGGTCCTGTAGGATCTGGTGCGCTGAATATCGAAGACGACATCACGCTTGATGACGTAGCCGAAGTTAGGGCGATAGTATCTGACGTATGGGGCTTTGACATTGGCGGCTTTGAAAAAACGCCTGCTGAAGATGAAAAAATTATTGCTAATATTGATTGGAACATCAATGAAGACCATCGTGCGAAATTTACTTACTTATTAACTGACGGAAATACTATCGTTGAGCAAAATGGTAACAACTTTACGCTTTCAGATAATGTTTTAGGCGCTTCTTCTACTTGGTATAACCGCTCTGAGCGCGTAGAAAGCTACATTGCCCATGTTTTTTCTGATTGGACATCTGATTTCTCCACGCAGTTCAAAATTGGTAGTACTTCCCAAAAGACCGGTCAAAACTCTTTAAATGGCGCTGAATTCCCTAACTTTGGTGTTTTCTTGAGAGAAGTAGACGGAGACGAAAACTACTTATCGATTGGCCCAGATCGCTTCCGTCATGGTAACGAATTAAGTCAAGATTTTTTAACTCTTAAGTTCTTGGCTGAATACACTGTTGGTGACCACATATTTAAAGCGGGTTATGAGCGAGAAGAAGTGGATGTGAACAACTTATTCGCACAAAACTCTGAAGGCTCTTATCGTTTTGATAGTATTGACGACTTGCGTAATGCATCTGCTTCTGCATTATTATATAGCAATGCGATAACTAATAATGAAAATGACCTTCGTGCAATTTGGGGATTCAATACTAACTCTTTGTACATCCAAGATTCGTGGGATTTCAATCCTTACTTAACCTTTGACTTTGGTTTACGCTACGATTGGTTTGAATCAGAAGGGGCAATTCGTGAAAATCAAAACTTTGTCAATCGTTACGGCTATACAAACACAACAGATGTTGATGGTTTAGATTTAGTCTTGCCTCGTTTTTCTTTTGAATGGTTAGCAACAGATGACTTAACTGTTCGTGGTGGTGTAGGTCGCTTCTCGGGTGGCTCTCCAGCAGTTTGGATTTCAAACAGTTATTCAAACGATGGCGTAATATCTGACAGTATAGATGACTTTGGTTCTGGCCAAACTTATAATGTACCGACTGTCGCTGACCCTGAAACTGGTCAATATATTCCTGCTGACATATTAAGTAGACTGGCAAGTGAAGCGCCTGATGGCAGTGTAAATGCATTGCGTCCTGACTTTGAAATTCCGACCACTTGGAAATTTAGTTTAGGCGCAGCTTATTACGTTGATTTACCCGTATTGGGAGATGGCTGGGTATTTTCTGCTGATTACCTATTAAATAAGATAGAAAATGCGACTTATTGGTTTGATCAACGTTGTGTCGATCCTGTAGCAGGTATTACCGCACCAGATGGCCGACCTGTTTATGATTGTGCCGGCGCTCCAGAGGCGATAGTTATCGGTTCATTTGACGATGGTGGTGATGGGCATCTTATTGCTTTATCTGCTTCAAACGAGTGGGAAACTGACTACGGTGAGTTTGATATGTTCTTGAGTTACACCAACTCAGACGTTGAAGATATCGGTTATGGCACAGAAGCAACCGCAACTTCAAACTATTCTGATTTTGCGGCTTTTGATCGTCAACAGCCAAGCTTGGGTACCTCAAACTTCCAAACTGAGCATTTGTTAAAGTTCCGCTTTAACTGGTCCAAGCAAATTTTTGGCAGCAAAGAAACGAAGTTCTCATTATTTGCTACGCGTCAGACAGGTCAGCCATATAGCTATACCTTCGATGAAAACAATAATTGTGTACTTGAGTTTGAAAACGGCGTATTCGGTGGTCAAGATAGCCGAGGTCGCCAAGGTCGTTGTGCTCGTGAAAGTCGCCATGACAATGCAGGTCACTTGTTCTATGTACCGTCTGGTCCGAATGACCCATTGTTCTCGCCTAATTCATTTGGTGGTGATGCAGCAGAGCAGCAAGCTTTCTTTGATTACATAAACAACTCAGAGTTAGCGCAGTACGCTGGTAGTATTGCACCGCGTAATGGCGATAATTCTCAGTGGACAACATTAGTTAATGTTCGTTTCTTACAAGAGCTCCCCGCTTTCCACGAAGATCATAAACTAGTGGTAACCTTGGATATTGAGAACTTGGGTAACTTACTGAATGATGATTGGGGTCGTTTTGAACGTACTAGAGCTGACTTTGACCGAAATGTAGCATCTGCACGTATCGAGAATGGTCAATATAACTACCTAAATTTGAATAACCAAGACCGTATTGAAGGTCTGGAATTGCTTGAACAGTCAGTTTGGCAAATTCAATTTGGTATTAAGTACGAGTTCTAATTCTTGAACAACTGAAAAACAAAAAACCGGAGTTTTCTCCGGTTTTTTATTGCCTAACTTAAACTTTCAATCTGACGATTATCCCGAGTTAAGGATATTTAAGACAACCTCTCTTTAAAATCCCCATACCCAAACTCCCTTACAACTTCCACCTCTCCACTTTTTCGCAATATCCCTATGGCTGGATGTTGAACGCCATTGAAGAAGGTAGTTTTTACCATTGTGTAGTGGATCATATCTTCAAAGATGACTTTGTCGCCTATCTTAAGAAGCTGATCAAAACTGTAGGCTTCTAGCATATCGCCTGCTAGACAAGAGTTTCCACCAAAGCGGTATGTATAGTTTTTTTCACCGGCTTTACCTGCTCCGGTAATCGTTGGGCGATAGGGCATTTCCAGTACGTCAGGCATATGCGCGGTGGCAGAAATATCTAAAATAGCAATCTTGCCTTCATTGTCGACAATATCGACCACCTCAGACACCAACACGCCGGTTTCCCATGCGACTGCGGAACCGGGCTCTAGGATAATGTTTAGGTTTGGGTAACGCTGTTTAAAGGCAGTCAGTACCTCTATCAAGTGATCAATGTTGTAGTCTTTGCGTGTCATCAAGTGACCACCACCCAGATTTAGCCATTTTAGTGTGGGTAGGTACGACCCAAATTTATCTTCAATGGCTTGTAGGGTGCGTTCGGCGGCATAAGAATCACATTCGCACAAGTTATGACAATGAAAACCCTCAATCCCACTTAAGTCAGCATCTTCAAGTTCACTCGCGAGTATACCCAAACGCGAACCTGGTGCGCAGGGATCGTACAGTGCTGTTTCGGCTTCTTGGTTTTCGGGGTTAATCCGCAAGCCCGCTGATACACCTGCATTTATTACCTGCGACTTGTATCGCCTCCACTGCGTCAACGAGTTAAATGAAATATGGTCAACGATCGTAACTAATTGCTCTATATCTTGCGGTTTATAGGCGGGTGAATAAACATGCACATCGCCGCCTATCTCTTCTCGCGCTAGCTTCGCTTCCCAAACGCCACTTGATGTAGCGCCTTTTAAATACTGCTTTACTAATGGAAACGTAGACCACATCGAAAAGCCTTTTAAGGCCAATATAATGTCTATACCTGCCGCTTTTTGCACGTGGGCAAGTAAGTTTAAGTTGGCCTCTAGTTTGGCTTCATCGCATATATAACAAGGCGAAGCAATGCTATTGAAGGCTTGGTTATTTGTCATCTTTTAAGTTCACGCCGGTTTAAACGGGCTTTCGTCACATTCAATGACTTGCCAAGGTAAACCATGCTCATTTAATAGCGTCATAAAGGGATCAGGATCAAATTGTTCCATATTCCAAACACCCGGTTTATGCCAGGTTTTGTCTAACATCAGGGCAGCGCCAATCATTGCTGGCACGCCGGTGGTGTATGAGACGGCTTGTGCCCCCACTTCTTCAAAGCAAGCAGCGTGATCACAGTTGTTATAGATAAAAATCGTTTTTTCTTTACCGTCTTTTATACCGGTAATATATGTGCCAATACAGGTTTTACCTGTGTAGCCATCGGCAAGCGAGCCGGGGTTGGGCAATACGGCTTTTAAAAATTCGAGTGGAACAATTTGTTGCCCTTGAAACTCAATGGGTTCAATGCTTGTCATCCCAATCCCCTCAAGCACGCGCAAATGGGTTAAGTATGCCTCGCCAAAGGTCATCCAAAACCTAGCGCGCTTAATCGTAGGGAAGTGTTTAACCAAGGATTCCAGTTCTTCGTGAAACATCAAATAAGAAGCCCGTACACCGATATTTTGGTAGTCTAAGTCTTCTCTGACGCTGAGGGGGTCTGTCTCTTTCCATTCGCCGTTTTCATAGTAGCGACCACGTTGTGTGATTTCCCGAATATTGATCTCAGGATTAAAATTGGTAGCAAAAGCTTGTCCATGATCGCCGCCATTGCAATCGACGATATCTAGGTAGTGAATTTCATCAAAGTAGTGTTTTGCCGCGTAGGCTGTGTACACATTTGTTACACCGGGATCAAAGCCACTGCCTAATAATGCCATTATACCGGCTTTTTCGAAGCGCTCTTGGTATGCCCATTGCCACGAATATTCAAACTTGGCTTCGTCCTTGGGTTCATAGTTGGCGGTATCGAGATAATCAGTCTTTGTCGCAAGGCACGCATCCATAATCGGTAAGTCTTGATAGGGTAGTGCTAGGTTAATCACCAAATCGGGTTTGATTTTTACAATTAAGGCTTCGACTTCGCTAGCCTTGTCTGCATCGACAGCATAAACCGCTTTTACTCTGTCTTCGCCGATTTCTTGTTGCAAGGCTTCGCATTTTGACAATGTGCGGCTCGCTAAATAGATTTCATCAAAAAACTCAGGTAAGCGGGCACATTTTTTTATTGTGACGGACGCCACGCCGCCAGCGCCAATAATCAATACTCGAGACATAACCGGTAGTCCTATTAAGAATATGTAGAATAGTTGCCTGTGCACCTTTTTTGCACGAACAAACTGTATGCGTTACTTAAGGCGCCGATGATACCAGTCGTCTGTTAATTAAAAAAGTCACATGTGTAGGGCTTGCTTAACTCGACAGTATTGTCACCTAGGGTGTAGGGATATAGTGTAATGGTATTATTGTTTGCTGAGTCAGATATACTAAACACTAAGGCATCACTTTCTTCGCCATTGGGGGCAGCGATTGTTGCTGCATATACGAGCACGCCAACCGTGTTATTGGCGGTCAAACGGATGGTGCCAATCTGTTCTTCGAGTTCTTCAATCATGCCCTGTTGAGCGTCTCTATTTTCATAATGGGTAAACAAGCACTGAACGTCATTATCGATCGATACGACCGCAAAGGGGTAGAGTAAGGCAGATTTTGAAAGCATCGCTTCACATAAATCAAGCGCCGAATAAATGAGCTTGGCGTAGGGGATATTCTCTTTGAGCATCTTGTTTTGCTTCATGTAAATAAACCTGGCGATGCATAACAAACTTACCTAGGTTAACGGCAGCCTATTGCAAAAAGTTCAGCGCATTTTGATTAAATTTTTCTATTTCCTTGGGTGCCGCCCGTGTGCAAAATACAAATTTTTTCTGCTTCTTCAAATGCCTGTTCAATAAGTAATTGATTCAGCGCGTAAAAGCTTTTTGCATTGTAAACCTTATCGAGTGCTATTGAGGTATGTTTACTAAAATGCTGCGAAAACTGCAGCAGAGGCTCGCTTGTTTTTGCATAGCCGCCATGATGAAACTGTTCATGTATTTGCCAAGTATTCTTTGGGGATCTCGAACTAAGTAAGTGTTGTATAATTTTTGGGTGGTAGCCTTCTCCTTTCAATACACTGATGCCGTGAATATTGAGCGGTTTAGTTGTGCTTTGAGCTTGGATCAAGCCTGCCATGGTGCCGCCACTACCAATAGGTAACACAAGTTGTTCGATATTTGATTGCGCGTTTAGCTCATCAATAATACTCGTCACGCCTTGCAAGTACTTTGTAGTCGTACCGCCTTCGGGAATGAGCATGTCAGCTTTGAGTCGTTTGGTCATTTGTTGCTGATAGTCTGGCTCTTGGCGAAATTGGTACTCGCGCTTTGTCACATAAACAATATCTGTTCCCCACGCAATCAAGTCCATGATCGTTGGAGAAGGGTGTTGGGAATAGTCACCCCTAATAATCGCCGTGCATTTTATCCCAAGTTCCTTGCATACATAGCCCAAGGCATGTAAATGATTGGAATAAGCACCACCAAAACTGGCAAGATGACGCCAGTTGTTTTTTATTGCGAGAAGCACAATAGGCGATAGTTTACGCCATTTGTTGCCCGAGATTATTGGGTGAATGAGGTCGTCTCTTTTGACTACAATGCTTCGGGTCTGCGCTTCGTTACCATTGTTTGCCTTTGGTTTTGTAGTTTGAATAAAAAAAGGCCAGTTCACGTGTTGAACTGGCGAGGGCAATTGGAGGGCGAGTGATTTTTCTATATCACTCGCAAGTGCAGTTTTCTTTAACACTTTGATACTCACGCGCCTGCTTGTATCTCCTCAACCCATTTATTCACGCGTCTCTCCAACAAGGACATGGGCATTGCTCCACCCCCTAGCACAACATCGTGAAAGCCTTTTATATCAAATTTGTCTTGTAAGACCTTTTCAGCATTTTTGCGTAGTTCTTGAATTTTAATCATACCGATTTTGTAACTGGTGGCTTGTCCAGGCAGCACTAAATAACGGCGAATTTCACTGCTCGCTTGTTCCTTTGTCACTGCAGAGTTAGCAATAAAATAATCAACAGCTTGCTGTTCAGTCCAGCCTTTAGCATGTAAGCCTGTGTCGACCACTAAACGAATTGCCCGCCAAATCTCTGACCCCAATCTGCCAAACTCTGAAAGTGGATCGACATAGGTATTCGGCATTTCTTTGGCAAGCCATTCTGAATATAACCCCCAACCTTCACTGTAAGCGGTAAAACTGGCCTGCGTACGGAAAGTTGGAATCCCTTCAAGCTCTTGTTGAATCGCTATTTGCATGTGATGACCGGGTAAGCCTTCGTGATAGGCAATGACCTCTAATTCACGTTTGGGCATAGCAGTCATGTCTGACAAATGCGCGTAATATATTCCCGGACGCGAGCCGTCAGGAGAGGAAGGATAATAATGTTGTGCAGCACCGTCTTGCTCTCTAAACGATTCTACGCGTTTTACTACCATGTCAGCCTTTGGCATGATACCAAAATAGTCGGGCAAGACGGCTCGAATACCATCAATGGCAGCAGTGGCGTCGTCTATGTAGGCTTGACGACCTTCATCTGTGTTTGGGTAATATAAGCGTTCATCGTCTTTGGTGTCTCTCAAAAAGCTGAAGAACTCTGGAAGTGAGCCGCTAAATCCAAATGCTTCTTTTACCGATTCCATGTCTTTTCTTAGCCTTGCCACTTCGGCCAAGCCAATTTCATGGATTTCTTCTGCTGTCAGATTCGTTGTGGTATGGTTAGCCAGCCTTTCATTGTAATAAGCTGTCCCCTGCGGTAATTGGCTGACGCCCTGAGCACTAGGGCTCACATTAACTTGGTCTTCTTTTTGCCAAGCAATCAGGTTTTGATAAGCTGGCATCCATTCATTTAAAAGCGCGGCCTTTATATCGTCGGTAAGCTGCTGAGCTTTTTGACTATCTATTTTTTCTTCTTCGACTAATTGTGCAATCTTCTTTTTGGCGTCTGCCCAGATTGCACTGTCTTCGTTGGAATCAAAAGGGGCACCACTAATAATGTCGCTTGCCTGTTTGATTACAGACTCGAAAGAAAAATAAGGAGGTCTAACGCCATTTTTGGCAATCTTTTTAGATTGTTTGACGAGTTCGTTGATAGCCGTAGCACTGCCCGAAATACGAGACAAATAGTTGTCCATATCTTCGCCATCTTCTACTTTGTGAAAAGCAATAAGCAGTTGTGGAAAGAAGCTATGAATCGCTCTCATTTGTTCAAATATGTAGGCATTGTTCCTGAATTCGTTACTTTTTTCGGCTTGCTCAGCTTGATACACCCAAATGTCATAAGAAATTTTGGCATCTTCACTTAACTTGTTGTAATCAAAGTCACGCTTGAGCTCAATTAAGTTTGCACGGCTGCGTGCAAGTGCTTCATCTTGTGCCGCTTCAGATACATCATCAATTTCACCTTGACGCTCATCACGTCCTAAAAAGGTCAATTGGATAGGGCTGTTTAGTAGCTCTTCTTCGTATTTATTTTCAAACCACGCGTTTAAGCGCTCAGTCTCTGCTTCGATTTGAGATTGGGTGACTGGTGCATTCTCGGCTGAAACTGCGGTTTGACTAGTCGTTGCGTCTAGCGTTTCGGTTTGGTTTTTGTCGTTGTTACAACCAGCAACGGCCACCGCTACTGCAAGTGCGATTAATTGGTTTCGCATTATTTCTCCCTTTTTATTTATGGCTAAGTTTCCTTTAAGTGTAGATACTCACAAAGCAAAGCCAAAAAGGCATGGAAGCCTTTTTGGAGTCCCATGGATAGGTTGGCAGCGACTTTGTTTTTTGAGTATCTACCCTTAAAGGGCACTTAGCCTTATTTATTATTGTTTGTTGAGCATTGCTACATCATTGCTTCGTCATTGTAATGAGACGAACAACACACTCGGGCATATTAGCACAATCAATAAACCTTGCCTTCATGTATAAGTGCTATGACAGCGAATTCGAAATAAGCGGTTCAGTTTACAACACGCATTTCACCAACCTTACCCTTAATGGCGCAGAACCAACTAGTTTTGTTAGATATGCATCCAAAAAAGTGCAAGTTCACGCACCGAAAACAGTAATTGTATGATTTATAAGGTTTTTATATTTGGTTTGCTAATTGCATAAGTGAATCAAATTTTAAAGCCTTATTTTTATATAGGCTTGTCGAAAGGTAGGGCATGAGAAATTTTAACAGGCGACAGTTTCTGAATATGCTGGCGACAGTGGGTGGCAGCTCGCTGGCTTACCAAGCAAGTGCTGCAATGGGTTTGATTTCTACTAGCAGTGGAAAGCGATCCATATCGCTCCATTCAGCAAAAAAAGGCAAGAATAAAATAGTGATCTTAGGGGCGGGTATTTCTGGTCTCGCCGCCGCCTATGAGTTGGAACGCGCGGGTTACCAATGCATCATCCTAGAGGCTTCACATCGAGCAGGTGGCCGAGTTTTTACTGCGCGTCACGGCGATCTAATTGACGAACTCGGCGCACCTTCGATTTGTCAGTTCGATGATGATCCCGACCTATATATGAATTGTGGTGCAGCACGCATACCGGGCCACCACGAACGCACACTGCACTATTGTAAAACCTTTAATGTCCCGATGCGTATTATCGCCAACAGCAACCGACTCGCGTATTTGCATGACTCAAATAATTTTGATGGTAAACCTATTCGCATTGGCGAGCATATCGCGGACAGCCGCGGTTTTGTTGCCGAACTGGCACAAAAAGCCATAGATTCTAGTCGTTTCGATGCCGAATTAAGCAAAGATGACATTGAAAATTTGTCAAACTTTTTGAACGTTTTTGGTGATCTAGACGAAGCAGGAAATTACGTCGGCAGTGAGCGCTCAGGTGCCTTGGGTGATCGAATGCTGTCTAAACCTGAACTGAGAACGCCTCCAGCCTTAAAAGACCTGGTCAACTCACCTTTATTCTCGCGAATACAACGCATGACTGAGTTGTATGACTGGGCAGAACCCTTGATGACCCCAGTGGGCGGGATGGATAAAATAGTAGATGGCTTTTTGAACAACATTGCGACACCTATTCACTATAATTCTCAGGTAAGTGCAATCAAGTTGCATGAGAGCGGCGTGCATATCGCTTACTCTCAAAAGGGAGAAATGAAAACAATCGATGCAGACTATTGTTTTAACTGTATTCCTGCGCACTTTATGAATGGGATTGTCAATAACTTTTCGACTGAATACAAGCAGGCGCTTAACACTCTCAAGCGTGGCAAATTGTTCAAAATTGGCTTCCAAATGAAGGAACGTTTTTGGGAAAAAGAAAATATATACGGTGGCATTAGTTATACCAACTTGCCTATTCGCCAAGTCTGGTACCCATCCAGTGGGATCTTTAGCAATAAAGGCATTATGCTGGGTGCCTATGTTTGGGAAGAAAAACAATATGATTACTTTGCGCGCTTGACTCCCCAAAAACGTCTAGAAGTGGCTGCTGCGATGGGTGATCAAATCCATCCAAATTACTCTTCTTACATCGAGACGGGTATTTCAATCCCGTGGAGCCGCATGAATCACATGATGGGTTGTGGCAGCACCATGAGTACCGAAGACCGCAAGCGCTACTTTACGCGTTTGCAAAAACCTGAGGGCAGACACTTTATGATGGGGGATCAAATTAGTTATCACCCAGGGTGGCAAGAGGGTGCCTTGGCTGCGATGGAAACTTCCTTAGCGCACTTTTCTGAACTTGTTGAGGCGTGAGGAGGTAATCATGTTTAAAAAATTATGGATGTTGTGCTTGTGTTCTCCACTTTTTGCGATTGCAGGTTCAGATTTTGAGGATTTGTTACCCGTGCCGGAGTCGTTGGTAACATGTATGGTCTGTCATGGCTCCCAACTGATGGGGAGCGAAGGAACGCGTGCCCCTCGTTTGCTTGGGCTTCAGCCTTGGTACCTCAGAAACCAAATCGACGCATTCAAAAAAGGTTGGCGTGGCGTACACGAAGACGATGTGACGGGGTATGAAATGTTACCCGTGGCACAATCCATAACGCCAGAAATGCTTGAAGAAGCCATTAACTTTATTGCCAGAGCAACAGCCCCTTTACCTGACAAGACCATTGATGGCGACCCGATTAGTGGAGAAAAGCTTTACACTCAATGCGCGGCATGCCATGGTGCCTCAGGTGAAGGCAACGAAGCCTTGGGCGCACCTCGACTGACCGGCTTAAATGATTGGTACATAAGTACTCAGTTAAATTATTTTAAATCAGGCGTCAGAGGAGGTGATCCTGAAAATACAAACGGTGTGATTATGGCAAGTGCCGCACAATCATTATCAGACGACAAGATGATAGCCGATGTAACCGCTTATATTTCATCATTACAACAATTAACTATTGGAAAATAAATACAATGAAAATTATCAAGTTATTGTCAGTTTTAACGACTTATTTATTAATTTCTGCAAACGTAAACGCCGAAGTAACACGCCACAAATTGCCAAATAATAGTACCTTCCCGATTGCACGAGCGGTAGAAGTGCCGGCGACGACTACGCTTATATACCACAGCGGTCAGGTACCCAGTCCTGCCAATCCTGACGCTGAAAAATACAGCATGGAGTATTGGGGAGACACAGAAGCACAAACTTTGTCGGTATTAAAAAAGTTCGAATCATCATTTAAAGACTTGGGGGTAGACTTTGGTGACGCTGTTAAGCTTACGGTGTTCCTTGTGGGCGATCCTAACTTAGATGGAAAAATGGATTTTGCAGGTTTTATGCGTGCTTATACAAAGTACTTTGGCACTAAAGAGCAGCCAAACTTACCTGCTCGCTCTGCTCTGCAAGTAGCGGGCTTGGTAGCACCAAATATGCTGGTTGAGATTGAAATGGTATTGGCGAAGCCGAGCAAGTAACTGCGCACTATTGTGGATTGTATGGCTTTGTTGAAGTTACGAACAAGGAAGTACTGCCACTACCTTTCTAATCAAGTCGGGTTGTGTGGAGCTAGTTCAAGATAGCTCAGCACATCCCGCACTCCCTCCATCAATGCTAAGGTCAACGGACCCTCGAAAACTAAAACAAGTTTAATGATCTGTATTGCCGTTTTCTAACGTTAATAACTCTAACCCGAGACAAATAGTAAGTAATAAAGCGGTATTAATGGGTAATATCAGCGGGTCAATAAAAAGATAGTTTTATCACTTATTGTATCCTCTTTCGAGGGATCGCTATAAAGGCATTATTAATGCTGATTGTTTGTATTTACCCGTGTTTTTCTAATGGCAATGAAGGTTTTTTATGCGGTATTTATGCATTGTACTTATTCTGCTTTGTTCGTCACTTGCTGAGGCAAAAAGCTATATCAAATATATTGATGACCCCAAAACAGTAGGTAAGACACGCTTGGAAGTGTTGTTTTGGGATATCTACGATGCGGAGTTAGTCGCGCCAAAAGGACAGTGGTCGAAGGACAAACCGTTTGCACTTAGTTTGACTTATTTACGTGCATTCGACGGTAAGGAAATCGCTAGTAGGTCGATTGATGAAATCAGAGACTTAGGAATGGAAGACGAACGCAAGCTGGCAAAGTGGTTTGAACAAATGCAAATCCTTTTCCCTGATGTGAAAGAAGGGAACACAATCACAGGTATTGTTGACGACAGAGCTTACAGTATTTTTTACTTTGACGAACAACGCTTAGGGGTAGTAGAAGACCCGGAGTTTTCGCAATGGTTTTTTGATATTTGGTTGTCTGAAAAAAGTTCTGAACCAAAAATGCGAAAACGTTTGTTAGGACTGTAATCAATATGATTACTCAGCCTAAAAAATCAACTATGTCATTAGTTCGAGCCGTTTTACTCGGTATCACTATGCTCACCTTAACCGCCTGTTCGATCTCAATCGAAGGCGAGAGCTACGAAGATATTTCGCCGAAATTTGATTTAGCGTCATTTTTTACTGGTGAGGTAAAAGCGTGGGGGATAGTGCAAAATAGAAGTGGCGAGCTCGTACAGCGCTTCACTGTCTCGATAGTGGGTGACAAACAAGATGACAAGCTCATTTTAGACGAGGTGTTTGAGTATGGCTTTGGTGACGGGCCAAAAACTCGAGTATGGACAATTCAAAGAAACGCTGACGGGACGTTTTCAGGGAGCGCAGGTGATATAGCGGGTTCGGCAAAGGGTATCTCCTACGGTAATGCATTTAACTTCGCTTATGAAATGGACTTGCAGGTAAACGATACGACGTATCGTGTGAATTTTGATGATTGGTTCTGGGCCTTCGACGATTCGACGATTATGAATCGTTCGTATATCAAAAAGTTTGGTATTGTCATGGCAGAAGTCACTATATTCATGCAAAAACAATGAGATCCATGAAAAAAAATGAGACACATACCGTTCAGATTTGTACCGAACTCTTTCGCTTATTTGCAAGGTATTGTGATTTTGCAGCATAACCCTGTGTCGGCTATGGTCGAATTTGAGAACGACATTTCACCTAAGTGCAGGGCAACAACGGCTGATACTAAAGATAGTCCTAGTCCATTTCCTCTAGCTGTGCGACTTTTATCTGCGCGATAAAAGCGTTGTGTTAGTTTTGATAGGGCTGCGTCGTCGACACCAATGCCTGAATCACATACCGAAAAAAAGACATTGTTGCCTTGCTGGCTCAGCACTAATTTTATGCTGCCTTTTGCAGGCGTAAATTTACTGGCATTATCGATTAAATTGGTAAATACTTGAAATATTAAGCTTTTATCACATATTGCATATAAGTCATTGCCAATATCTGTAGACAATTCAATGTGTTTTTCTTCGAGAATCGGCTGGTAAAGGTCGATGGCATCCTCGAGAACCAAGCTAAGGTTGCTTTGCTCGAAGCCCTCTCGTTTGGCATTTGTTTCGATGTACGTGATGCGTAGTAAGGAATTGAATATGGCTAAGATGTTGTCACATTCTGCAATAAGATTGTGTTTGAGTTCATCCTCTTTAAGCTGTTCGAGGTGAGTTTTTAAACGGGTGAGTGGTGTGCGCAAATCGTGGGCAATGTTATCCGAAACTGAGCGAATACCGTTGACAGATTGCTCGAGCTTGTCGAGCATCAAGTTGAGAGATACAGTTAGCTTACTCAAATCATCCCAATCACTTTCTACATACAGGCGTTCACTTAAATTGCCGGAGGAAATGATTTCGTCTGCTGTGTCAGAGATTTTATTTATGCGACTCACAACGTAATAAGCTACAGCAAGACTCAGTATTGATATGATACAAACGATAATAATCATTACCCAAGAGGATGTTTGCGCCAGCCACACGGCAAATTCATAGTTTTGTACACTTCTGGCAATGAGTAAGTTATCTTGATTGGAAAAAGCCACAATCATCGCTATGGCTGTTTGTGCATCTGAGGGCGTGTCGTGCTCGTTCGATGTCCGCGTGCTGACTTCAATCTCTAATAAGCCATTGCGAATTAGCTTAACATCAGATTCTGGCCAGTCCTTCAAATTGCCTGCAATAAACTCATCATCAGCATTTTTTAAGTAGTACAAAAAATCATTGTTTCTGTTTTTTAGACGGTTCTCTAACGCCGCAATGACTGCGCTTTGCCCTGCGGATTCGTATAGACTTCTAAATCCGCCAATATCTGCCAAAATAGCCGCTTCTGTCTCACGAATGAGTAAGTCGTCATTGGACACTGATAAGACATAGGTGTTGAAGGCAACGCCTACAAACAGCAAAAATGTGAAAATAAAACTGACTAGAAAACTAGAGCTTTTCGAATAGGCTTTAATCGCGCGCATTTATTCGCAGTTTGCTGTAAAGCGATAGCCGGCACCGCGAATAGTAGAAATCATATTAAACGAAAACCCTTTGTCGATTTTGTTTCTTAAGCGGCTGATGTGAACATCAATAACATTGGTTTGCGGGTCAAAATTATACTCCCACACTTTTTCGAGTAGCATAGCCCGTGTTATGACCTTGTCTTGATTTAGCATGAGGTACTCGAGCAACTTAAATTCTTTGGATTGAAGTTCTATTTCGACGCCGTTTCTAATTGCGGTACGTTCAATTAAGTCCAAGGATAGCTCACCTGCGACTATTTCCGTGTTGCTGGCTACGTCTATTGAAGAGCGGCTGGCCATGACTTCTACTCTGGCAAGTAGTTCTTCAAAGGCGAAGGGTTTAGTGAGGTAGTCGTCAGCACCGGCGCGTAAACCTGATACGCGATCTTCGACGGTATTTTTAGCACTCAAAAAAAGCACGGGGCTAGATATATTGCTTCGTTTTAGTTCTTCAAGTACCGTCATACCATCCATTTTGGGTAGCATACGATCAAGAATAATCACATCAAAGCTGGCGTTAAGGGCTTCGCGCAGTCCGCTCTCGCCATCGCTTTTGTGTTCGCAAGTATGTCCTGCGTTATTGATGCCTTTAATAATAAAGTCGGCCACTGTGGGCTCGTCTTCAATGAGTAAAATGTTCATGCTATTACCATAGCCAATTTAAGTCGTAATGTCAGGAATAAGATACTGCTTTTATTCAAAAAAAGAACACTTTTGTTGTTCACATTTAACTTGATACAACTTGCTTGCACTGACATACTGAACGCCATTTAGAGTGGAGTAAGTCTATAATTCTAGCCCACTCCCTCAAGTATGGATGCTTGCTTTTTGGTTTTTAACCGCCCCAATAGAGATAGTAGTAATGGCAAATCGGTCCAAACAAGAGCACACTGAAAACTTAGCATCACTGTTTTACGCCATTCTTGACGCCACCCCTGATCTTGTTTTTGCGAAGAATAAAAATTTTGAATACATTGCTCACAACAAAGCATTCGCAAGCCTTGTTGGTTGTCCAAAACAAGATCTCACTGGCAAGTTAGACGAAGAAATATTTTCCAACGAAGCGTCCGTCAAAAAAATCAGAGCGCTGGACAAACATATTTTTGAAACCGCCGAGACGGTTTGCAATTTAGAAACGACGGTAACGCCAGAAGGAAAAATAGCAAAGGTCGATACCTTAACCGCCATTGCCAATCGCAGAAAATGTGATCAATACTTACTATCCCAGTGGAATTCAGCGCAACGCAATCAGTCCAATATTCTGATTGCTATGGTCGATGTTGATCAGTTCAAATTATACAATGACGAGTATGGACACGACCAAGGTGACAATGCCTTGTCATTGGTGGCCAAAGCTTTATCTGATCAACTCCATCGCTCAAGGGACTTTGTGGCGCGTTATGGCGGTGAGGAATTTATGATTGTGCTCACAGATACAACTAAATCTGGTGCACAAACGGTCATAGACAACTGTTGCAAGGCCGTGCGTGAGCTTGAAATCGAACATCGCTCTAGTCATCACGGTGTAGTGACGATTAGTGTGGGAGCGGTCGGTTGTAAACCAAGCGTCGCGCTGCCAAAACAAGCAATAAAGCAAGCGGATGACCTGCTCTATCAAGCGAAAGAAGCAGGCCGGGACCAAGTCTGTTGGGGAGCCTAAGCTAGCGTCAACAGAATTCTATATTTTTATATCGAATTCACCATGGGCGTTGAGCGCAATAGGCTGAACGCTTTTAATTGCGCTTGTATTTAAGGGGCCGTAAATGTGTGGGTATAAACCGCCAGTTGCCGGCTCCCACAAAACCGACGGCTCTATTTTCTCTAACTCCAAGGTAATCACCAGCGGTTTTGCCGTTTCTTTGTAATATTTATTGGCTACCCGATTCAACTGGCTTTTCGGGCTGGCGTGGATAAATCCTTCACTAGACAAGCTATCTCTGACAAGTTCGCCCGTTTTGCATGTGTTTTCATATTCTGATTGTGACGACAATAGATAAATATAGGGGCTTAATACACCGTCGTACATGCGTACAAACACCTTGCTTATCGTCTTTTGTTCTTCACCAGAATAAATATAGTCCACTCTGAATGTACCTGTTAGATTAGCATTCTCTCGGGTTTGCGACATGATGCTGATCTCGGCAAGTACCTGCCAATCTGAATTGCACAGCCAAACAGGGATATCGTCGAAAAATACCCGACTCCCTGCTTTATTGAAATCGTATATCTTCCCTACCGTCAAATCTCCGTAGTTGTCACTGCGCAGTATGGAATTAAACTCTACTCTAAATCCCATTTTTTGTTTCCTTAATTTCTAGTGGTTGTACCCATTCAAATGACGGCGCGCCCGTTTCACTGAGAGGATCATTTGGATCGATCTTAATTTTCGCCATCGTTCGAGCAATAGGACTTAAATCATGCATCCCGTTCATGATGGCATTGTATAGCACATGCGGGTTTCCAGCATAGGCATCTTCA
The DNA here is from genome assembly GCF_042646125.1 of Agaribacter flavus. Lineage (NCBI taxonomy): Bacteria > Pseudomonadati > Pseudomonadota > Gammaproteobacteria > Alteromonadales > Alteromonadaceae > Agaribacter > Agaribacter flavus. Next base: position 217,373 of record NZ_JBHRSW010000006.1, on the reverse strand, counting down.
ATTTGTTTCAGCATGAGTGTGTAAGTCATATTGAATTTGTGATTAAGTTGCGCGAGCTCTTCATTGTCTGCAAAGTCGCTTTGTTTACAGTTTGTTTTCAGTGGGTACACTTCGCCGTAGCTAACCGCAAATTTTTTTCCTGACGGTGGTTTAAGGGGATCGTCATTTTCTTCGTATTCCCGTTCGTAATAAATCTCATTAAACTTGAAAAAGTGCGCGAGTTCTCTCGTTTGCCCAAATTCAACATTATCATTGTCGTAAAGGCTGATATGTGTGCCTTCTCCCTGTTCAATGATTTCCTTAAGTGCTGCGCGTGCCGTATCCATATCCACTACGGCTATGGGTTTTCCACCACCCCGCCAAAAATAAGTCTCGGTAATTTGCTTACTCGCATCGGCGATGAACAGTGCTTCTTTGCTAGAAATACAGCTATCGTGCAAAGTGTGGAGATCGTCCAATATGCTGTTGTAAAACTCACCGATACTGTAACCACTCACGCTAACGTTTTCTTTTTCGTGCAAAGACTCGTCTAAAGGTGGCATGTAATCAGGCAGCTCTATTCGCCTGAATGTATTGACCGACTGACGGGAAAACCTTGCCAAGTCAATGTTAAATTCGCGCCCCTTAAAGCCTAATACGCAGGGGTATTGGGGAATTGTCTTGGCAGAAAAGCTTACCGTTCCTCCAATGGAAACCAGTACATTTGCGGCTAAACAAAGATGCAGCATTTCTTCCATAAACACACTACGGATTGCTTCTGTCGCCTTAATATTCGTATTGGGGCATATGGAAAAATAGGCTGTCAAATATGGCGGTAAGGTACTTAACTCCAAGGTGATTGCGGTTTGCAATTTTTCTTGAATAGCCTGCCTCAGTGCTTGTGTATTCTGGCTCACTAGTTTACTTCCTTATTATCAGCTTGTTGGCACTCGTTCTGTGGTGAATTGAGCACATTGTTGTTTAGATAGTCCCCCAACCGCAGCGCAAGGCTAGATAATGTGAGTGTTGGGTTTACTGCGCCCAAACTGGAAAACGAACTATTCGAACATACAAAGAGATTGTTGACGCCAAATACTTGTAAGTTTTTATCGACCACGCCAAGCTCGGGAGAACTTGCCATTCTGGTTGTGCATGCTGCATGGTCCGCTCGCCACGAAATCGTTTTTAATCGCGTGTGTTGTGCACCCATTGCGGTAAATATTTTTTCAATGTCTAGCTGTATCTGTTGAATGCGAGGATCGAAGTCTGGCCCTTGGTCAAATTCAATGGCAGTCTCTTGAAGTCCAATGTGATTGCGTTTACTAATATTGTATAAACGGTTGTCTCGTTGGCTAAATATCTCAACTAAGACATGCAGTTGTAGCTTGGTTTTACCGGTGAGCTCATCTCTTATTACCGCCAGTGGCTTACCGTTTTGCATTTCCTGAGCGAGTTTTACGCCTATACTGGACGGTGGATTGACAATAATGTATTTACCATTTGTTTGCTCTTCAGGGCTGTCAAAGTGGCGCGATACCATAGTGGGGAAATCCATTTCTGGCATCAAACCTAAAGGGTTTTCTGGTAATTCAGCTTCAAACATTAAATAGGGATGAGTGATTAAATTTCTGCCCACAAGGTCATGATTGTTGCCAATACCATTTGGCCAGTTTTCGTTCTGCGAGCGCAATAGGATTTTTGACGACTCTATGGCACCGGCAGCCAAGATTACTTGCTTGGCATACAGCTCTTTTACGCTGTGCAGATCAAGGTTTTTGTCAATGTAATTAACTCCTTTAACCGTGTCTTTGTCAGACATGATGAGAGATTCTACAGCGGCATTACTGATAATTTGCAAGTTGGGATAGTCATAAAATGTTTGTAAATCGTCCAAATAGTTTGCCGCAGCATAGCGCGCGCCAAATGGACAATACTTACAAGTGCCGGTAGTTTGGCAAGGCGGATGGTTACTTTCAGAGCCAGACAAACCATGCCGAGCGAATTACGAGCAGCTGAGACTTCACGCCAGATGCAGGCATATGCAACTCCCAATATTCGAAAATTTGAGCAAATAGTTGCCACATTTGGTCAAATGTAGCGAAATCAATTTGCAGACTGTCTTCTAAATAAGGATAAGGCGTTTCGATATTGTAAGTTTCAGTGTAGTTGAGATTACTCGCCGTGCTAGCTTGTTTTATAGATCTTATTGGCTGTTTTGGAGCAGGCTTTGCACGCGCTCTACAAATTCAACCACTAACTTTGAAGCTGGGCCATAATGTGCCTCTGCAAACGCTGTGTTTATATCACTCGGGTCTAAATTGAGTTCAATAGAATGTGCGCCGCATTGGTTCGCAAAATTGACGAAGCCTGCTGCTGGATAAACATTACCGGAGGTGCCAATTGATACGAATATGTCGCAATCATAAAGGTGGGATTCGATGTCATCCATATGGTAGGGCATCTCACCAAACCAAACGATGTCTGGTCGTAAAGCTTGTGCAGGAGAACAACAGGTACAACGTGACTCGCGGGTAACATCATCATGCGATATCACTGATTTATTCGTTTTCCCACACTTTGCCGACAATAACTCTCCGTGCATGTGAATAACGTTTGTTGCGCCGCCTCTTTCGTGCAGGTTATCGACGTTTTGTGTGACAATAACGCACTCATTGCCCATCAGACTTTGCAATTTCCCCAATGCATAGTGAGCGGGGTTAGGTTTGACTGTCTCGTCGAGTAGTTGGGCTCTGAGTTCGTTGTAAAAACGGTAGACTAGGTCAGGGTTACGAGCGAAGCCCTCAGGCGTCGCGACCTCTTTGATGGCGTGATTTTCCCATAAACCATTGTTGTCGCGAAAGGTCTTGAGTCCCGATTCTGCAGAAATTCCGGCACCGGTTAGCACGACTATTTTACATGTACTATTTTTGCTAATTTTAGAGAGTAGTATTTTGTCTGTAAGCATTGTGTGTTAACTCTTGTTTTTGCTAATTGTGCTAATGGTCATCCTAACTATGCTTATCCTTAGGGTCAAAACAAACAAAGACCAAAGGTCAACAGACCCTAACAGGCTCTAAGATATATCTTATCTTTATTGGATATCTAGTTGACATTTAGACGTCTATACGGCAAATTGTCGCCATGAAAACAATTCTAATGACTAACGACATGATTATTATTACCACCTCTCCAGAGGGCGGTCGTTAGCCAGTGCCTGTTTCTAGTTAACGAAAGCCCGCATAATAAGCGGGTTTTTTTGTATCTAGCGCGGTCTTATTTAGTCGATATTAGCAAGGAGTTTTTGGATGAAAGTGTTAAAGTTTGGTGGTTCGTCGTTAGCAGATGCACAACGTTACATGCGTGTATACGACATTAGCCAACAAACACACCAAGCAGAGGGGGCGGCAGTGGTTTTGTCAGCACCAAAAGGCGTCACAAATGCCTTGTCTTTGTTGTGTGAGCAAGCAGAAGGTAAAGTTGATTTTGGAGAACTGTTTGCCAAATTAAAAATGACACTCACAAGCATCGCTGCTGAACTTAATGACACTCTACCTGACTTTCAACTTGCCCCTCTCGCTGAATATATAGACGCAAAGCTATCGACTTTAGAGAAACAACTTGCTGGTATTCAGTTGCTAGGAACATGTCCTGCTCAAGTGACAGCTACAATTTTGAGTTTGGGTGAGTATGTCAGTGTCAATATATTCAGTGCGATATTGTCAGCAAAAGGCATTCAAAACCGCATTATCGACCCTGTTGATTTTGTCGTTGCAGACGGTGACTACCTTGATAGTTTAGCTTTACTGGATGAGAGTAGGGCGCGCTTCAGTGACGTCAACACGGATGGATCTGAGTTATTGATTATGCCTGGCTTTGTTGCTGCAAATGAAGCGGGTGAGAAAGTCACACTAGGGCGTAACGGATCTGATTATTCCGCGGCTATTTTGGCTGCTTGCATTAATGCCAGTTGTTGCGAAATATGGACTGATGTCGATGGTGTGTATAACGCCGATCCAAACCAAGTAGATGGCGCAGTATTGCTAGACAAATTGACGTATCAAGAAGCAATGGAGCTGTCTTATTTTGGTGCTAAAGTACTTCACCCTAAAACCATCGGACCGATTGCTCAATACGGTATTCCTTGTTTAATTCGCAACACACTTAATCCTGCCGCGCCGGGTACACTCATCAGCAATGAAGCAAGTACTCGTTGGACAAGCGTTAAGGGAATATCTCATTTAGAAGATATTGTTATGTTTAACGTCTCGGGTCCTGGAATGAAAGGCATGGTGGGCATGGCGAGTCGCATATTCGATGTTATTTCAAAAGGCAGTATCTCAATCTCGCTGATTACACAGAGCTCGTCCGAATACAGTATTAGCTTTTGTATCCCTAACAAGGATGCAGACAAAGCGCTTGATTTACTTGAAGAAAGCTTTGCTTTAGAACTAAGCAACCATTTGTTAGAGCCTATAGAAGTCCGAAAGGATTTGGCTATCGTCACACTGGTGGGAGATGGTATGAGAGATTCAAAAGGAATGGCGGCTAAGTTTTTTGACGCCCTAGCGCAAGCCCGCGTGAACAATGTTGCTATTGCTCAAGGGTCGTCAGAGCGCTCTATCTCTACGGTGATTGAAAACAGTAAAGCCAAAAAAGCCGTAAAAGTCATTCACCAAAACTTTTTCTCAAACATGCAACCTATTGATGTGTTTTTTATTGGCTGTGGCACAGTTGGAGAAGAACTACTACGCCAAATTAGCGAGCAACAAACAACCCTGCAAGAGAAAGATATTAAACTCACTGTTTACGGCATAGCAAATAGCAAAGCCAATTTGCTAGTGCCTGAAGGCATCGATGTATCGAACGATTGGAAATCTTTACTTACTGCTGAAAAAGACGCATTTTCACTGGCGCGTTTGGTTGAGTTTGTACGTGCAAACAGCCTAACCAATCCTGTTATTATCGATTGTACCAGTAACCAACAAATCGCTGATCAGTATTGTGATATGTTGGCAGCGGGTTTTCATGTAGTTACGCCTAATAAAAAAGCGAATACCGCCTCTATCGAATACTACAACAAGTTACAGGATACCGCTCAACAGGCTAGAAGACAGTACTTATACGAAACGACGGTCGGCGCAGGTCTTCCAGTCATTGATAATCTACAAAAATTAGTGATTGCCGGTGATCAACTGGAAACCTTTGAAGGCATACTTTCTGGCTCTCTTTCTTTCGTCTTTGGAAAACTCGATGAAGGTTTAAGCTTGTCAGAGGCAACACGCATTGCCAAAGAAAACGGTTTCACTGAGCCAGATCCGCGTGACGACTTGAGTGGGATGGATGTGGCTCGCAAACTATTGATCATGGCTCGTGAGTCTGGCCTTTCTCTTGAATTGGACGATATATGCATTGAGTCAGTGTTACCTGAAAGTTTTGATGCTAGCGGTGATATTGACACGTTTATGGCTAGACTACCGCAGCTAGATGCGCAAATCGCAGAGTTAGCTCAACAAGCAAAAAGCGAAGGTAAAGTACTGCGCTACGTAGGTTCAATAAATAAAGGCGAATGTAAAGTCAGTGTGCAGGCAGTCTCGAACTCACATCCTTTGGCAGCGGTTAAGGACGGTGAAAATGCCCTTGCTATAAACTCAAAGTATTATTCACCTATCCCGTTTGTTATTCGAGGCTACGGCGCTGGCGCAACGGTGACCGCCGCAGGTGTCTTTGCCGACCTATTACGTACCTTACCTAATGCAGCGGAGTACAGATAAATGGTCACAACCAAAGCCTATGCTCCCGCATCTATTGGTAACGTTAGTCTTGGTTTTGACATATTGGGTGCAGCCTTGGCGCCTGTTGATGGGCAAAATTTAGGTGATTGGGTCGCGGTCAGTGATGCTGAGCAATTTTCTTTAACTGTTGATGGACGTTTTGCCGATAGACTACCACCAGGCACTGAAAACAATATCGTAACCAAGTGCTATGACTTTTTTCAAGATGCCCTTGCTACAAAGGGTGTAGCCAAGTTAAAAGTAAGTATGCACTTGCATAAAGCTTTGCCGATTGGCAGTGGTTTGGGATCAAGTGCGAGCTCTATTGTGGCGGCGTTTTACGCTTTGAATGCGCATGCAAACCGGCCTTTTGATAAAGATACCTTGTTGTTAATGATGGGCGAGCTAGAAGGACAAATTAGCGGCAGTGTGCACTACGATAATGTGGCACCCAGTTACCTTGGAGGTATGACTTTAATGACTGGGCAGGATGCGCCCGTTGCTTTGTGTTTACCCTCGTTTGAAGAGTGGTATTGGGTAGCATGTTATTCTGGCTTATCGGTGTCAACGGCCGCAGCACGGCGCATATTGCCGAAAGAGTTTGATATGCAGACTTGTTTAACCTTTGGTCGTCAAATTGGCGTGTTTATTGATGCTTTGTATCGAGGTGATAAAAAATTGGCGTCATCGGTCATGACGGATGTCATTGCGGAGCAGCACAGAAAGTCTTTGTTACCTCATTTTGATGAGGCGAGATCATACGCTAAGGCTCAAGGTGCTTTGGCTTTTGGTATTTCTGGCTCTGGGCCAACAGTGTTTGCTGTTGCGGATAGCTTGTCGACGGCGCAAGCGGTGCAGACATGGTTGAACGAACATTACATACAAAACGAAGATGGCTTTAGCCATATTTGTAAAATTGATACAGCGGGTACCCGTGTGGTATCCGAATAAAGGAAAAATCAGTGGAATTAGTTAATCTAAAAGATGCAAGTGACACCGTTTCATTTGCGCAAGCGGTTAAAAAAGGTTTAGGTAAACATCAAGGTTTGTATTTTCCTAACGACATTAAACCGATGGAAAATATTAATGAGCTATTGGCTCTTCCTTTGGCAGAGCGTAGCACAAAGATTCTTCAACACTTAGTGGGTGATGAATTAGGTGACGAGTTAGTTGAAACCCTAATAAATAGCGCATTTACTTTTCCTGCGCCGCTAGCCAAGGTTAAGAAAGATATATATTGTTTAGAATTGTTTCATGGCCCAACGCTTGCTTTCAAAGACTTTGGCGGTCGTTTCATGGCGCAATGCTTATCGAGTATAAGTGACGGTGCGCCAGTGACGATACTTACCGCTACGTCTGGCGACACGGGGGCGGCGGTTGCTCATGCCTTCCATGGTATTGAAAACATCAATGTTGTCATTCTCTTTCCAAAAGGCAAGATCAGTCCACTACAAGAAAAACTATTTACCACGCTAGGTGACAATATTCATACTGTCGCGGTAGATGCCGATTTTGATGCTTGTCAACAGTTGGTAAAAACGGCGTTTGATGATCCTGAAGTACGCGAGGGCTTGCACTTAAACTCGGCGAATTCAATTAACATTAGTCGCCTTTTAGCACAGGTATGTTACTACTTTGAAGCTGTCGCTCAGTTGCCTGAAGAATCGCGTGACAAAGCGGTATTTTCTGTACCAAGCGGTAACTTTGGAAATTTGACTGCGGGTATTATTGCAAAAACATTGGGTTTGCCCATAAAACGTTTTATTGCAGGTACTAATAGCAACGATACCGTGCCTAGGTATCTGTCTACAGGAGAGTGGGCACCCAAGCCAACGGTGGCGACGATGTCTAATGCAATGGATGTATCGCAGCCCAACAACTGGCCTCGGATTGAAGCCTTAGTAGAGCAAGGTTATTTTGATAAAGCATTGCTGCTTGGCGAAGCAGTGGATGAAGAGTATACGCAAGTGGCAATGCGTCAGCTTCTGCAAGAAGGGTATACTTCTGAGCCTCATGCAGCCATCGCATACCGCTGTTTGACAAAACAGTTACAAGAAGACGAAGTAGGTGTATTTTTGGGTACTGCGCACCCAGCGAAATTTAAAGAAGTGGTTGAAAATGTGCTTGGACAGCCCTTGAGCTTGCCTAAAGCATTGGTGGATGCCAGCGGGAAAGCATCATTAGAAGTCGAGCTTCCTAATGACTACGAGGCCTTAAAACAGCACATGTTCGCCTTGTTGAAATAGGTCGTCTTTTTTATGACGTGGCAAGACATAATCGGCGAAGAAAAGCACAAACCTTACTTCGCCGAGTTAATGCAATTTGTCGCCGAGGAAAGGGCGTCGGGAAAGGTGATTTATCCACCTAAGGAAGATGTATTCAATGCTTTTAAGTACACTGATGTTGATAAGTTAAAAGTCGTGATTCTTGGGCAAGATCCTTATCACGGCCCTAATCAAGCTCACGGCTTGTGCTTCTCTGTTTTAAAAGGCAATAAAATACCGCCTTCGCTTCGCAATATTTATCAAGAACTCGCACGCGATATCAGTGGTTTTCAAATTCCATCTCACGGTGAGCTGACTGAATGGGCGAGGCAAGGGGTATTGATGATAAATACCGTGATGACGGTCAGGCAAGGAGAAGCTAACTCACACAAAGGTAAAGGTTGGGAAACATTCACTGACGCACTTATTCGCCAAATAAGCACAAAACTTTCGGGACTTGTTTTTTTACTCTGGGGATCACCAGCACAGAAAAAAGCTTCATTTATTGATACCGATAAGCATCATATTCTTAAAGCTGTTCATCCTTCACCGCTATCGGCGCACAGAGGATTTTTTGGTTGTCAGCACTTTTCTAAAACAAACAAGATTTTAACTGAATCAGGACGTGAAGCAATTAATTGGCAAATCTCTTAATTGCTTACACGATCTTCATTGGGAGCTTTTTGGCTCATCAACAGCACACATCAGCTAAATATTACTTGGTATAAAAGGCTACCGAGCAAGTTGTTCTAATTCAATTTCTAATGCTACGTCCATATCAGATAATTCGCGTTGCAGTCGATACTTTTCTTTTATTGCTTCTATCTCACGCCATTTGCGCTTTTTACTTTTAGTTTTACAAGGGCGAGTTTCATTGTCGATCATTGAAAGAATATCTACTGATTCCATTGGCAGGCTCCTATCAGCTACTTCATGCTCTGATGGCTTTTCCATCAATCTTGCCATCAAATATCGTTATAACATAACAAGGTTAAAAATAAAATATAAAAGTTAAGGTAATGTTAAATTTATATTTAATTTTTATTAAAGAGAAGGAGTGCCTGAGTGTCAATTGGGTGTAACGCTCAGGCAAAAAAGCAAGAAAGCCTATGAAGTGAAACGTTTGATCAGTTGTTGAGTTGAACTATCTGCAGATGATAAATCCGATTTACCATCTATCATGTCCAAGACTTGGTTCCCCAGCACTTTTCCAAGCTCAACTCCCCATTGGTCAAATGAATTCAACCCCCAGATGCAACCTTGCACCAACACTTTATGCTCATACAGAGCAATAAGCGCACCAAGTGTCTTGGGATCGAGTTGTTCAAAAACTAAAGTATTGCTTGGGTTATTACCAGGCATTGTTTTGTGGTTAGCAAGTACTTGCTTTTCTTTTTCCGACAGCTCGGTATCAGCTAAATCAGCCAAGCATTCATCAAAGGTTTTGCCCTGCATTAGTGCTTGAGCCTGTCCAAAACAATTCGATGCGAGCATATTATGGTGCGTTTCATTCTGGTTTGGCACCTTAACAGGGAACATAAAATCTACCGGTATGGGTAAATTAGACTGGTGAATAAGTTGGTAAAACGAGTGCTGGCCGTTAGTCCCTTCGCTACCCCAAATGATAGGACCACAGCCATAGTCTACAGTTAAACCATTTAATGTAGTGGATTTACCATTGCTCTCCATATCCAACTGCTGAACATAAGCAGGAAAGCCACGCAAATAATGATAATACGGCAGCAATGCGTGTGACTGTGCACCGAGAAAATTACGGTACCAAATACCAAGCATGGCTAAAATCACCGGCATGTTTTCTTCAAAAGGTGCGTTTTGGAAGTGAACATCCATATCATACGCGCCTTGCAAAATAGACCTAAAGTGCGCAAAGCCAAGCGAGAGACATATAGGCAAGCCTATCGCAGACCAAAGTGAGTAACGCCCCCCCACCCAATCGGCCATAGGAAAGACATTTTCTTCTGCCATACCAAATGCGACAGCTGCTTTTACGTTAGATGATACGGCGACAAAGTGTTTTGCAATATCAGTTTGCTGCGTACCTTTTGACAGAAACCAGTCTTTAGCACTCAAGGTGTTTTGTAGGGTTTCTTGCGTACTAAATGACTTTGAAGACATGACAAAGAGCGTGGTTTCGACATCGACGCTTTGCAGTACATCATGAATATGACAACCATCGACGTTAGCCACGAAAATAACCTTTATCCCTGTTTTTTGATAAGGCTTGAGTGATTCGGTGACGATTTTAGGCCCTAAAAACGAGCCGCCAATGCCTATGCTTACCACTGTATCGATAGCTTTGCCAGTAAAACCAGTATGTTCACCTGAATGAATAGCTTGGGTAAACGCTTCCATCTTTTGCAATGTAGCTTTTACTTCTGGCACCACGTCCTTGCCATCCACAAGCACAGGCTTGTTACTGAAGTTTCTGAGTGCTGTGTGCAACACTGCTCGATTCTCAGTCGTGTTGATTGCCTGACCACTGAACATATCGTTTATTTTTTGCTTAACATTGCGCTGTTCTGCTAGTGCAAACAATTGCGTCATCACTTCGTCGTTTACTCTATTTTTTGAGTAATCCAGAAATATACCGCTGGACTCAAGAGAATAACGCTCGGCACGAGTGTCATCTTGCTCAAACATGTCTCGCATGTGTTTGCGCTTAACAAGCGGGGCGAGTGCTTCTAACTCTCCCCACGCAGAAGCATTTTTTAGTTTTTCCATGATTTAACTCGCTCTTTTGCGTTATTACGGTTTGTTTAAAACAATGCTTTCAATTGCGCTTCTAGTTTTACTTGATCTGCCGCAAAATTACGAATGCCTTCTGATAGCTTCTCAGTTGCCATTGGATCTTGGTTCATATCCCATCTAAATTCAGCTTCAGTTAAGCTAGCCTCTGCGGTTTTCGTTTTGCCACTGTCTACTAATACAGGGCTAAGTTCGCCGTCAGTTGTTTCTAATTGCTCTAAAAGTTGTGGGCTTATTGTCAAACGGTCACAGCCTGCAAGTGCGACGATTTCGCCAGTATTACGGAAGCTTGCGCCCATCACTATCGTTTTGTAACCGTGAGACTTATAGTACTGGTAAATCTTACTGACTGATTGAACACCCGGATCCTTGCTTCCTTCAAAGTCAGTCTCATCTGTATTAGCCTTGTACCAATCTAGAATTCGGCCAACGAAAGGCGAAATCAAAAATACGCCGGCTTCGGCGCATGCTCTAGCTTGGGCAAAATTGAACAACAAGGTTAGGTTACATTCGATGCCTTCTTTTTCTAGAATTTCAGCCGCCTTAATGCCTTCCCACGTTGAAGCGATTTTTATCAAAATACGTGCTTTATCTACACCGAGCTCTTCGTACATTGCGATGAGTTTACGCGCTTTTTCTACGGTAGCTTCTGTGCTAAATGACAGACGCGCATCCACTTCAGTGGAGACTTTTCCAGGTACTTCGTTGACAATTTCTTTGCCAATAAGTACGGCAAGCTTGTCGCCCGCTTCTATTACTTGCTGCTCTGTATCGTCTGTTTGAGACTTCGCATAAGACACCGCTTCTTCGAGTAAAGACTTATATTGAGGCAAGCTTGCTGCCTTCAATAATAGTGAAGGGTTGGTGGTTGCATCTACAGGCTTGTACTTTTTGATTGCGTCTATATCGCCAGTGTCGGCAACAACAGTAGTGAGGGCGCGTAATGAAGCTAACTGATTTGACATGTTCTTCCCATTAATAAAGGTTTGTAGAGCTTTACGCTCAAATTAATATCATACACAATTATATTATATGATCATGATTATTACATTAATGTATAGCTGATTGTTCAATTCGACAAATGTACTTTTTAATAGCACATCACGGTGAGACTATACATAGAAGTAAGCCCTCTTTTATCGCAAAATCGCTGCGAGTACATCCATGTACGCTTTGATTTTTCATCCGTGAAAAATAAATTTTGCGATAAAAGAGGAGTAACTTCCAAGTATAATCCCACCATGAGCAGCACATTTCTTTTACCTACGTTATACTATGCGGACATATTATTATTTTTCTAGGGCGTGTTTATGTTGATGGTTGTTTCACCCGCAAAAAACTTGGACTACAAGTCTTCCATTCCAAGTGTTAAGACTGGAATGCCGAGGTTGGGTAAGCAAATAGATACGATTGTTGAGCGTTGCAAACAGCTTGCTCCCAGTGATTTAAGTTCATTGATGAAAATCAGCGATAAATTAGCTACTTTAAACGCTGAACGTTTTAACAGTTTTGAAGCTAGTTTCACTGAGCGGAATTCTCGGCCAGCGCTTTTTGCCTTCAATGGTGATGTCTATGCTGGCTTGGATGCGAAAAGCTTAAATGAGCAAGACCTCAACTTCGCTCAGTCTCACCTGAGAATTCTATCGGGTTTGTATGGTCTATTACGTCCACTTGACTTAATGCAAGCCTACCGACTAGAAATGGGTACAAAATTAAATATTGGGGGCGCAAAGAATCTATATGATTTTTGGGGAACCGATATTACAGATTTGTTGAATAAGGACTTGAATGAGCAAGGTGATAATGTACTCATCAATCTCGCTTCCAACGAGTATTTCTCGTCTGTAAAGTTATCATCTTTAGACGCGATGGTCGTCACGCCTCACTTTAAAGATGAAAAAAATGGGAAATATAAGATCATTAGTTTTTATGCAAAAAAAGCGAGAGGCTTGATGGCTAGGTTTATTATTCAGAATAAACTGAGCTCTGTTTCTGAACTGAGCCAATTTGACACTGATGGCTATCGTTTTTGCCCAGAAGAAAGCACGCAGACTGATCTAATCTTCAAACGTAAAGAGCAGAAAAAGTAGCCCCTACTCAGCATACATTTTTTGCTGAAACTTAAGCTGCTGTATTTCGTTTCCAAGCTGTATATCGATAGTAAAGCGCAAGGTTTCTTGATCAGAGAAACCTACCGTAGCCAGGTAGTATATTGCGCTCCCTTCTTTAACTTGTTTAAAACTTAAGGGTTTAGTAGTACCTAGTAAATTCACTGCTTTTCCTCTCACAGATACACTTTGCGCAGCTTTAGAGTCGTTATCTAACACAGATATATTGATAAGTGAGCTATATTTGCTGCGGACAATCTGATTGCTTGAAGCGACTTCAGGCGTTAAAAATGTCGTCGGAATGGCGATGTAGTGTACATCCCACTGACCTAAGGTTTGTTTTTGCTCTGCTTGAACCGAAAGACTCAAGCACAAAAAGACGAGTAGCAATAAACGTTTCAAGTAATAAAAAAACTGCATGATTGCTCTCCGAGTTAAAAAATAGGCCCGAAAATATCACCTAACAAAATACGTAAAAATTGTAGGGCAATGATCAATATTAATACAGATAAGTCCAATCCGCCCATCGGAGGAATGATCTTGCGAATTGGGGCTAACATTGGTTCAGTAAGCTGTTGCATCACATATTCAATTGGATTGCCACCTTGACTCACCCAACTTAAAATCGCTCTGATAATTAAGATGAAAAACAACAAGGATAAAAATTCACTCAGTACAGTCAGTACCGCAGTTAACAAAAGGCTGATCATGGGAGGAAAGCCAGCACCAAAAAACGTGTTGAGTAGCGCGATTTTTATACCAGCCACAACAAAAGCAAACAGTAACGAAGCAGAATCAAGGCTACCCAAAGACGGAACAAAACGACGAAGGGGGGCAATGACGGGCTGTGTGGCTTTTACCACAAATTGACTAAAGGGGTTATAGAAATCGGCACGTGCTGCCTGCAGCCAAATGCGTAAAATTATGACCATTAAGTACAAATTAAATAGGGTTTCAATTAAAAATACAGTTGCGTTCATGTGTTGTTGTGTTCCTTAAAATTCGTTTGCCATTTCGTTGGCGCGTGCTACAGCTGCACGCATCGCTTCTGCGAAAATGTCTTCAATATTATTGTCTTGTAAACTCACTATCGCCTGATGGGTAGTGCCGCCCTTGGACGTTACATTTGCTCGAAGTTGCGCAGCTTCTGTGCCTTCATTACTTTTCAACATTTTAGCACTGCCTAGCATGGCTTGCTGCACCAATCTGCGCGCGTCAGATTTATTAATCCCCATTTTCATTGCTTCGTTTTGCATAGCTTCGGCAATCAGAAAGAAATACGCTGGACTACTACCTGCTGCTGCGATAACAGTATTAATATCGCTTTCATTTTCAACGACAATGGCATCACCGACTTTTTTCATCATTTCAACAATAAAATCGACACTGTCTTGAGGTACACCTGCACCTGCATAAATACCGCTCATTCCTTCGCCAATAGCAGAGGGAGTATTAGGCATGACGCGAACAATATTGGTACTGTGATTGAGTAATTCACCCAAGCGCTTGAGGGGTAAACCCGCTGCAATCGAAACAAAGCAAGGATTGTTTAGTTCTTCAAAGTTAAATGATGCACAAACATCTGATATAAGTTGTGGCTTAACCGCCAACACAACAATCTCGCCAAAGCTTAAACCCGCTTGGTTGTCGTTGGATACGCTTATTCCGCAGTCTCGTGCAAGTATATCCAATTTTTCCTGACTAGGGTTGGTTGCCATGATGAGATTTGCTGGATAACCATCAGCGACTAAACCTCTAATTATCGCTGCACTCATATTACCAGCCCCAATAAAGGCTATTTTTTTATTAATCATACATTCCTTAAATGTTATGAAAGGTGCACACTTATCACTTGGGTACGCGGGCGCCAAAAATTCCTGTACCTATCCTAAGCATGGTGCTGCCTTGCGAGATTGCAAGGTGCAAGTCACTGCTCATCCCCATCGAAAGTGTGTCAAAATATTCGAACTTGTTTTTCCCTTCTAAAAAAAGCGAGTGCATTTTAGCAAAGCTCTGCGCAAGTTGCTGCTCTGATTGCTCAAGTTGAGGAATTGTCATTAAACCGCGGCAGCGAAGATTTGGCAGATACTGAAGCGAAGCAACGAGGTCAAGCGCCTCGTCAGGCATTACCCCTGCCTTGTTTGGATCGTTGTCGATGTTGACTTGCACACACACATTTAGTGCTGGCATATCACTTGGGCGCTGCGCATCTAATCTTTTAGCGATTTTTAAACGCGACAAAGAATGCATCCAGTCGAAGTTTTCAGCGATTAATTTACTTTTGTTTGATTGCAGGGGGCCGATAAAGTGCCAAACGATATCGGGTAAATGCCGTGTGCTTTGGATCTTATCTACACCCTCTTGCGCATAGTTTTCGCCAAAATTTCGGTGTCCTGCTTCATACGCAAGGATTACATCGGATACGGGTTTGGTTTTACTTACTGCCAGTAAATGAATATCGTTTGGGCTGCGTGAACATTCACTCGCAGCAGTGTGTATTTGTTGATTTATGTGCTTGAGGTTTTGGGCTATTGCGTTGTTGATTGACATTTATATTTATAAAACCTCATACCTGTTGGAGATCATACTTTGGATATTAATGAACTATTAGCGTTTAGCGTACAAAATGGCGCTTCAGATTTACACTTATCCGCTGGGTTACCGCCGATCATTCGAGTTGATGGCGAAATGCGGCGTTTAAATGTGGACAAATTGTCTCACAAACAAGTCCACGGGTTAATCTACGATATTATGAATGATCGTCAACGCAAAGAATACGAAGAAAATCTCGAAGTGGATTTTTCTTTTGAAGTCGCTGATTTATCACGTTTTCGTGTCAATGCCTTTATGCAAAACCGCGGTGCTGCCGCAGTGTTGCGTACTATTCCTAGCAAAATACTGACGCTCGACGATTTGGGGGCACCCAGTATTTTTAAATCTGTTATTGATCAACCAACGGGTATTGTGTTGGTGACAGGGGCGACCGGTTCAGGTAAGAGTACAACACTGGCCGCGATGGTCGATCATATTAATGCACACAAACGCGACCACATATTGACGATAGAAGACCCAATCGAATTTGTGCACGAAAATAAGTTGAGTGTGATTAACCAAAGGGAAGTGCACCGAGACACGCATAGTTTTAATAATGCGCTGAGAAGCGCACTGCGTGAAGACCCCGATGTTATTTTGGTCGGCGAATTACGTGACCTCGAGACTATTCGCTTGGCTATCTCTGCTGCGGAAACTGGACACTTGGTATTTGGTACTTTACACACCAACTCGGCGCCCAAAACGATTGACCGTATCATCGACGTGTTTCCCGCAGAAGAAAAAGCCATGGTGCGTTCAATGTTATCCGAATCATTGAGGGCAGTGATATCGCAAACGCTGTTGAAAAAAATAGGCGGGGGGAGAATTGCAGCACACGAAATCATGCTCGGTATTCCCGCGATTAGAAACCTAATCCGCGAAGACAAAGTGCCACAAATGTATTCCGTGATTCAGACAGGGCAAGCACATGGCATGCAAACGATGGATCAGTGTTTATCACGCTTGGTAGCTCAAGGCTTGATCACGCAACAGGATGCGAATGCCAAGTCGGTGGACAAACCCGCCAGTAATGGTTTTTAAGGAGTGTTGACTATGATGACACTTGATCAATGTTTGGCAGATATGGTGGCACATCAGGCATCAGATTTGTTTGTGACTGAGGGTATGCCCGTTAGTGCCAAAATAAATGGCAAACTCGAACCGCTAACTAGCATGAAACTCACCGAGCACGATGCCTTAGGATTGGTGCATCAAGCCATGACGGAAGAGCAAAAAGCGAGTTTTGCACAAGACAAAGAATGTAACTTCGCTATAGTTCGGGATCAAATAGGCCGTTTTCGTTGCAGTGCGTTTTGGCAACGAGACCGCGCTGGAATGGTCATTCGTCGCATTGTTACTGATATTCCACGAGCAGAGGATCTTGGCTTACCCCCCGTACTTAAAGACATTATCATGGCAAAGAAAGGACTAGTCTTGTTTGTGGGGGGCACAGGAACAGGTAAGTCTACGTCTTTAGCCGCGTTAATTGGTCATCGAAATCAGCACTCATTTGGACATATTTTGACTATCGAAGATCCGATTGAATATGTCCATGAGCATCAAAACTGTGTGGTAACGCAACGTGAAGTAGGGATTGATACGCTGTCGTTTGATGATGCGCTAAAAAGCTCGCTTCGGCAAGCGCCTGACGTTATTTTGATTGGTGAAATTCGTTCTATGGAAACCATGGAATACGCCATGTCTTTTGCTGACACAGGGCATTTGTGCGTGGCGACATTGCACGCAAACAATGCTAACCAAGCGATAGAAAGAATCATGCATCTAGCACCAAAAGATCTTCATGCAAAGTTGCGTTTCGATTTAAGCATGAATATACGTGCAATCGTGGCGCAGCAGCTAGTACCGACCGCTGATGGCAAAGGCAGGGTAGCGGCGATTGAAATTTTATTAAACTCTCCTTTAATTTCGGATTTAATTCAAAGAAACGAAATAGGTGGTTTGAAGGAAGCCATGACTAAGGGCAAAGAGATGGGCATGCAAACTTTCGATATGGCACTGCTGGATCTGTATAAATCAGGAAGAATTACCCAAGAGCAAGCCTTGCATCATGCTGATTCGCCCAATGATTTACGTCTAATGATTAAGCTGGATAGCCAACACACGAGTTCGTCTTTGGGGTCGTTGTCAAATGTATCGATTGATATGGACTAAAGGCTATGTGTCTTGAGAGTGTTGACACTCAAGAAAGCACATAGCCTAAAATTACAGTAAGCTTTATTTGTTATCCAATCTAGCGACAAAGCAGTGTTGGTCTCCGTAGTAGTTATTTTCAAAATTACAAATCTTTACAACATTGTTTGGCTTTCTTAATACAAACCACTGGCGTATAGCTGGAAATATTTTAGACTTCATATCGTTCTCCTTTTGTAGAGACTTAAATATAGGGCAGACGTAAAAATAAATATAATGATTAAAATCTATAGTTTTAATCTAGAAAATTGATAAACAGATCCTGAGCTATAAATATATGGAGGCAATCCAATGAAACGTTTTTACCAAGACTACAATCGCTTCCGTGTGTATCAAGTGCAAAATGTACTCGAAGAAGCCGGTATTCCGTGCATCATTAAAAACGAATTATTAAGTGGTGCGGGTGGTGAAATTCCGTTACATGAAGCTATGCCCGAAGTATGGATACTCGATGAGGAGTGGTTACCTAAAGCAGAAAAAGTACTGGAAAAATTTGAACAAGAACTCGGCCTGACAAGAAAAAAGGGAGAGTGGGTCTGCAAGCATTGCCTAGAACAAAACGATGCTGAATTTGGGGTTTGCTGGAATTGCAGCGAGTCTCAACAGTATGAAGAGTTTCAATCGTGAGAGATATTCCTGCCCAACACGAATGCCCTCAGCTCCAGCGTTTTTCAAGACAGTTGACACCATAGCCTAAATTCAGATCCAATTGACTATGCTTTGTCGTAGTGTATTAGTGTTTACTCACCATTTGATAGCCAAAGTAAACATTGCAGTATTGGTTTTGAATTTTTTAGGAGCAATAGCGAATGTCTATCTGTCGACGTCAGTTTCTTTTAGGTACCGCTGCTGGGATTGGGGCACTAAGTACTTCATTTAGCGCGTTTTCAAACAACAAAATCGGCGTGGCATTACTGGGATTGGGCTACTACAGCACGGATATTCTCGCCCCTGCGCTATCGTATACTGAGCATTGTGAATTACGAGGCATTATCACGGGCTCACCAGCGAAGGTCCCCCGATGGCAAAAAAAGTACGGCATCCCAGACAAGAATGTATACACATACGAAACGATGTCAGCTATTGCCGACAACGACAGTATTGATGTGGTTTATGTTGTCACTCCCACAGCAACACATTTGCGCTTTGCTACTATGGCTGCATTAGCGGGTAAACATGTATGGTGCGAAAAACCCATGGCAATGACGGTAAATGAATGTCAACAGATGATTGATGTTTGCCAACAAAATAAAGTAAAACTCAGTATTGGATACCGTATGCAGCACGAGCCGAGCACTCGAGCGTTTGCTGAGTTGTCACATACTAAACCTTTTGGTGATTTAACTGGAATGAGTGTGTTTGCTGGTTATCCTGGCGGACCAGGTTCAGAATCAAACTGGCGAATGATCCCCGAAATGGGTGGTGGCGCGCTTTATGATATGGGTGTATATGCCATCAATGGCGCTCGCTTTATCAGTGGCCTAGAACCTCAATCGGTGAGTGCAAAAATCGAGAAGACAAAGGGGTTTAAATGGGTCGATGCCACGACTTACTTCACAATGAAGTTTAAAAATGGGCTCGAAGCCAAGTGTGGTACCAGTGTTGTAAAAGGCTTTAATTATTTAAGAGCAAATTGCGCTTCTGGCTGGTACGAGCTCAAGCCAATGCAATCATACTCTGGTGTCGTTGGGCGCACTTCAGACGGTTTGGTGTTACCGAGTTTCTCAGGTAACCAGCAAGCGCAGCAAATGGATAATGATGCGCTTGCTATCAAGTTAAATAAGCCAGTATTTGTGCCAGGAGAAGAAGGACTACAAGATATTAGAGTTGTTGAAGGTGCCTTCAAGTCTGCGCGAAATAATGGGGAACTCATTACGCTTTGAAAGCTGCAGTTTAGTATTGATTTACGCACCAAGTTTCGAAAATAAGACATGCACTTACGCTGTCAACTTTTCCTTTAGTGAGTTTTTTGTAGCCCCCCAGTTCAAATAATCGTGCTTTTGCGTCGACAGTGGACAAGCGTTCATCTTGTTGATGAATCTGTAAACGTGTGAGATTAGCAAGGCGATGAGCAAACTTTTTTGCCCTTGCTGTCAGAGGCTGCTCCGTTCCATCCATATTTAAGGGAAGACCCACAACTATGCATTCGGGTTGCCATTGTTCACACAACTTGCTAATACTCTGCCAATCGGGGATACCATCTTTTGCTTTTAGTGCATCTAAAGGGGAGGCTGTGCCTGTTATAGTTTGTCCGATTGCCACACCAATGCTTTTGGTTCCAAAATCAAAAGCTAAAACAGTACTCATTGTTTATGCACTGCCCGCTTGATGAGATAGCTGCCATACATCTATTCCGAGTCTATTCACCGCTGTCTGCCATTTTTGTTGAACGGGCACATCAAACAGAATTTCTTCGTCTAGCTCGAGTGTTAACCACGAATTTTCCTGTATTTCTTGTTCAAGTTGTCCAGGGCTCCAACCTGCATAACCCAGAGCAACCAGCGACTTGCTTGGTCCAGCATGGTTGCCGATAACAGAGAGTATATCCTTTGATGTCGTGATCATGATTTCTGAGGTTAGTTCTACACTGGATGACCAACCGGCTTGGTATGAATGCAAAACAAAGCCTCTGTCTTGGTGAACCGGTCCGCCACAGACGACAATATTTTCACTTTTTTCATCATCAACGATGGCATTTTCGTCTGTTTGATTGATGAGTTCACGAAATGTCATCGGAGAGGGTTGATTAATCACGATCCCCATCGCACCCTCCTCATTGTGTTCCAAAATATAGGTAACAGAACGCGAAAAATACTTGTCTGTCAACGAGGGCATGGCTATCAAAAAATGATTCTGTAAACTTTTTATAGACGGTATAGCTGCCATATTATACTTCCTGTTTTCGCTCGCTGTTAAACAATACGTTTTTCGATAGCGTCAAATAATTTAGCGCAAATATTGATTGGATATGCCGCTTCTATTTCTCTGACGCATGTCGGAGAGGTAATATTTATTTCAGTGACTTTGTCTCCAATCATATCCAAGCCAACAAAAATAATGCCTCGATCAGGCATATCTTTTGCGATGGAACGAGCAATCTCTAGTTCTTGAGGGCTGACTTCTTGAGGTCTGCCACTTCCACCTGCAGCAAGGTTGCCACGTGTTTCGTTTTTGGCAGGTAAGCGAGCCAAACAATAAGGTATGACTTCACCATCTACAAATAGTATGCGTTTGTCGCCATCTACTATTTCGGGCATGTAACGCTGGAACATTGCATGACGTTTGCCGTTGTCGGTCAATACTTCAGTAATGACACCAAGGTTTAGGCCGTCTTGTTTTATTCGGTAAATCGACGTTCCCCCCATGCCATCCAAGGGTTTACAAATAATGTCTCCGTGCAGTGCTTGAAAAGCTCTTATTTGTGCTTTGTTGGCTGTGACGAGCGTATCAGGTATATATTGAGGATATAGCGCTGTAAATAGCTTTTCGTTGAAATCTCTCAAGGCCGATGGTTTATTAACGATCAAGGTGCCTTTATTTTCAGCCAACTCTAAAATTTGCGTTGCATAGAGGAACTGACTGTCAAAAGGGGGATCTTTACGCATCAGGATGGCGTCAAGAGAATCAAGGGTGATGTCTTTACTTGCCAATACAGAATAGTAGTCTTCGCTACGATCGCTCACCTCAATTTGTCGTGTGAAAGCAAGAGGTTGACCATTATTGATACTGAGATCTTCAATCAACATATAGTAGATTTCGTGTCCTCTGCGTTGTGCTTCGAGCATCATCGCAAAGCTGGTATCTTTTTTGGTGTTGATAGCATTAATGTCATCCATCACAAAACCAATTTTTAGTGACATAAGGCGTCCTTAGCAATCTTTTGAGGTTGTGTATCGTTTACTAAAATATGGTGCTTGCTGAAGCTTTTGCAAGCTGAATTATAGAATTTTAGCTAGTTTGCAATTCGCAGTGAGGGTTTTTAACAGGACTACAAATCACCGAATAGACTTTGTAGTACAGATAAACCCACTGCCGTCGCGGTCTCTGTTCGTAAAATTCTCGGCCCAAGGTTGGTTAGGATAAATCCGCATTGTTCAGCAGTGTACACTTCTTGCTCCGTGAAGCCACCTTCTGGCCCAATGCTCAGCATGAAGCCTCTAGCTGGTTTTTTAAGACCACTGAGGTAAGTCGCTGATCCGGGCGCTAACATTAACTTGGTTAAATCTGTTTGTTTTGCCACTAGTTGACTAAAACTCAAAGGAGCATGTACGGTTGGCACAATATTTCTTTGGCTTTGTTCGCAAGCACTTACCGCTATTTTCTGCCATTGTTCGACCTTTTTTGCCCAGCGTTCTTCCGACAGTTTAACGTTACAATTGTGAGTAATTACGGGTGTGATTGCCGTTACACCAAGCTCAACGGCTTTTTGTATCGCGTAGTCCATTCTGTCACCTTTAGACACACCTTGTGCAAGGTGCAACTCTAGTGGCGACTCAACATTGAGTGAAAGCTGAGAGTTGACGAGTACTTTGCAATGTTTCTTGTGAATCTCAGTGACTTCGCTTGGATAATCGCTGCCGTTACCATTAAATAAAATAACAGGCTGTCCCAGTTTTACCCTGAGTACACTCACTAAATAATGAGATAGTTCAGGGGGAAGTGTAAGCTCATCATCTACGGATATGACATCGTTGTAAAAAAAACGAGAAATTCTCATTGCAAACTATTGTGTATTAAACTTGTCGCAATCTTACAAACTTAGCATGGCATGTCGAGCTTTTTGTCATTAGCCGAATAAGAATTGAACGAGGAGTTAGATATCAACAATGAGTAGTCAACAATTAACAACACCTTGGTTTGGCTTGCATGATGGCTGCGCCGCTTTACTTGTTTCTTTATTCAATCCCAAGTGAGTATTGTCGTCTTGGGTCGACTGACGCTCTAGTTCAGCTAGCTGAGCATTTCTGCGCGCATATGCAGTATTTTTGCCTTTCGATTCTGTTAGACAAAACGCCAACAATCCCACGACTACAACAAACAATGAAACTAAAATAATCAAAAGAGCATCCATACTGTTACCACCTTTTTCTAATCTGTCTAAATTTTATACACCCCTCGATTGCATAATTCAAGTCGAAAAGGCTTGTAACTTTTATGTATTTTTATAAGTATGTATGAACTTATTAAAAAACGTTTATTTTTTAATTAAGTATCGCTACTAAAGTAGTAAAATCATGCATACCTCTAGAAAAGTGCTTACGGTCATGTGCGCCGCGCCTTTGAAGTAAGTACTAATAGCTGCGTATGTTAGCGTGGAAATATAAAATTTCATTACAAAAGGACACCCTTGCCATGTTTGATTTCACAGCAGATGATGCTACCAAATATTTAGATGACTATATCATTCCTTTTGCGATTAATTTAGCACTTGCCATCGTTATTTATATTGTTGGTAAATTTGTAGTTAAAATTGTCGTAAATGTTGTTGGTAAATTGCTCAGCAAAGCAAAATACGACGATATGTTGGTTGATTTTTTGAAGGCAATTGTCAATGCAGTACTCATGCTGTTTGTCATTATCGCCGCTTTGAATCAGTTGGGTATAGATACCAGCTCTCTTGTCGCCATATTAGCTGCCGCCGGTTTAGCTATCGGTTTGTCTTTGCAAGGCTCCTTGTCGAACTTCGCCGCCGGTGTGATGTTATTGGTTTTTCGACCCTTCAAAGCTGGCGATTTTGTTGAAGCGGGTGGCGCGATGGGGGTGATTAAAAACATCAGCATTTTTACTACCACCATGAATTCGCCTGACAACAAACTGATTATTGTGCCAAATGGATCGATTTATTCTGGCAACATTACCAATTTTTCTGCAATGGATACTCGACGTGTCGATATGGTGTTTGGCATCGGCTATGACGACGATCTTAAGAAAGCAAAAGAAATCCTGACTGAAATGGTGGGTGCAGATGACAGAATTTTGCAAGATCCTGCTCCGCAAGTAGCACTCTCGGAATTGGGTGATAGCAGCGTGAATTTTGTTGTTCGACCTTGGGTTAATTCAGCAGATTTCTGGGCAGTTAAGTTCGACTTTACCGAAGCCGTTAAACTTAGATTTGATGCTGAAGGTATCAGTATCCCCTATCCACAAATGGATGTACATGTTCACAAACAAGCCGACTAAATGCTTGTATACAAAAAACCACTCAATAATGAGTGGTTTTTTTACGTTAATTTTTTCTCTGCTAGCCTCAACACTTAGGTTTGTTTGCAGCCGCTTGATAAATAGTCATTGCCGAGTCCATATTGCTTTGGAGTTGCTCAATACGAGTTTGTGGAGCAGGGTGCGTAGACAAAAATTCGGGTTGACGAGATCCCCCCTCATTTTTACTCATATTTTCCCAAAGTTTAACTGATTCTCTCGGATCAAAACCTGCGCGAGCCATTAAATCAAGGCCGATTAAATCTGCTTCGCTTTCATGAATTCGACTGTAAGGCAAGGAAATTCCGACTTGTATGCCTAGGCCTAGCGCTGACATGATCGCTTGCGATCCCGCCACTTCGTTAGTGGCTAGTACCTGATTGACGACTTGTTGACCTATCCCAATCAATTGACTTTGACTCATGCGCTCATTGCCGTGCTGCGCGATAACGTGCCCTACTTCATGA
The DNA here is from genome assembly GCF_042646125.1 of Agaribacter flavus. Classification (NCBI taxonomy): domain Bacteria; kingdom Pseudomonadati; phylum Pseudomonadota; class Gammaproteobacteria; order Alteromonadales; family Alteromonadaceae; genus Agaribacter; species Agaribacter flavus. The sequence continues at coordinate 193,017 of NZ_JBHRSW010000006.1, read as the reverse complement.
CCGATCACGGAAGCAACTTGTGCTTGTGAGTCTGCAATCTCAAGCAGTCCGGTATACACCCCTATTTTGCCTCCTGGCAGAGCAAAAGCATTGGCAGCGGGATCGTCAAATACCACCACTTCCCAATCACCTGAAAAAATATCTTCGGACACTTGCTTAGTAATTGCACTTGTAATGCATTGTACATAGTTGTTCGTGACTCTTTTTGAGGATATCTTTTGTTGCGTCTTCATAGCCGCAAAAGCCTGCGAACCCGAGTTGGCCAATTGGCTTTCTGTAAACAACAATATTTGATTTCTGCCAGTTGGTGACGTGGCACAGGCGCTTAGCAATACTGACACGAATATTGCCGATACAGCGAGGTAATATTTCTTGTTATACACTTGCATCTTCTCTAAGTAAGTCTGCTTTGTCAGTGGCTTCCCAAGGGAATGCTTCGCGTCCAAAGTGACCATAAGCGGCAGTTTGTTTGTAAATAGGGCGTTCTAAATCAAGCATTTTGATCAATCCATAAGGGCGTAAGTCAAAGTGCTTTTTAATCAGGTCAACTAGTATGGTTTCATCAACTTTGGCAGTGCCGAATGTTTCTACACTTATTGAAGTCGGTTCAGCTACACCGATGGCGTAGGAAACTTGGATTTCACATTTGTCTGCTAAACCTGCGGCAACAATGTTTTTGGCCACATATCTGCCTGCATAGGCCGCTGAACGGTCTACCTTAGACGGGTCTTTACCTGAAAACGCCCCGCCGCCATGTCTTGCCATACCGCCGTAAGTATCAACAATAATTTTGCGCCCAGTGAGTCCGCAGTCGCCCATTGGTCCACCAATCACAAATCTCCCTGTTGGGTTAATATGAAACTGCGTCGTGTCTCGCAACCATTTTTCAGGCAGCACCGGCTTGATGATTTCTTCCATTACCGCTTCTTGAATTGTGGCATTATTGACACTTTCACAGTGTTGTGTGGATAGCACCACAGCATCAATCCCTACAGGTTTGCCATTTTCATATACAAATGTCACTTGGCTTTTGGCGTCGGGGCGAAGCCAATCAAGAGTGCCGTTTCTGCGTACCTCTGCTTGTCGCTGCACAAGTCTGTGTGCATATGTGATTGGCGCTGGCATAAGTACATCTGTTTCGTTACTGGCATAGCCAAACATGAGACCTTGGTCACCTGCGCCTTGTTCTTCAGGGGCTTGTCGGTCAACACCTTGGTTAATATCAGAGGATTGTTTGCCAATCGCGTTTAGTACCGCACACGACTCGCCATCGAAGCCCATGTCGGAGTGCACATAGCCGATTTCTTTGACGGTTTTGCGCGTTAACTCTTCGATATCTACCCATGCGCTAGTATTGATTTCACCCCCGACAAGCACCATACCTGTTTTGACAAAGGTTTCGCAAGCCACTCGAGCCTTGGGATCGATGGCAAGTATTGCATCTAAAACTGCATCTGAAATTTGGTCGGCAATTTTATCGGGGTGTCCTTCTGATACCGATTCTGATGTAAATAGTCGAGTTGTCATTAATTATCCTAAAGCATTATTCTATTCGAAGAGGTAGGGTGATAAACCCAAGCGTATATTGTAATAGTAAAAACTTATTTTACCAGTATTTACTTCTAGACGTCTAAAAGTCTAAACGAGAAAGCCACACTTCACAATTAAGAAGTTGAGACAAAATTCATACACCTTTTCGACGATAAAAGTGCAAACGCAAATATCACATTTGGTATAACCACAATATATGAATAAATGATTGAACAAGGCTTATCGCTAGTCCACAATACATGACCTTACGTTTAGGTCGGACACAAACACAACCTAAAGTCGCATGAAAGTGAAACTCATTCACTTTGAATAGCTAAAAACAGGAGATAGTAATGCCTTCACGTCGTCATCTGGCGAATGCCATTCGCGCACTTAGTATGGATGCAGTTCAGCAAGCCAAGTCGGGTCACCCCGGCGCCCCGATGGGAATGGCAGATATAGCACAAGTATTATGGGGTGATTATCTTTCCCATAATCCCAAAAATCCAAACTGGGCTAACCGAGACCGCTTTGTTTTATCTAATGGTCATGGCTCGATGTTGCTTTACTCTCTTTTGCATTTGTCTGGGTATGAGCTGGATATCAATGAGCTAAAGAATTTCAGACAGCTTCACTCAAAAACACCTGGGCACCCTGAATATGGCTATGCGCCGGGCGTAGAGACAACCACTGGACCATTGGGTCAAGGGATTAGTAATGCTGTAGGTATGGCTCTCGCGGAAAAAATCCTAGCGGCTCAATTTAATCGCGACGGCTTTGACATTGTTGATCATTACACCTACGCCTTTTTGGGTGACGGCTGCTTGATGGAAGGCATTTCACACGAAACATGCTCTCTAGCCGGTACCTTGGGCTTGGGTAAACTCATCGCATTTTGGGATGACAACGGTATATCGATTGATGGTGAAGTAGAAGGTTGGTTTAGCGACGACACACCAAAGCGTTTTGAAGCTTATGGATGGGAGGTCATTGCGGATGTTGACGGCCATGACCCCGATGCCCTTATTAAGGCGATTAATGCAGCAAAATCACAAAGTTCAAAGCCAACCCTTATTTGTTGTAAAACAACAATTGGTTTTGGATCACCCAATAAGCAAGGTAAAGAAGATTGTCACGGTGCCCCTTTAGGTGAAGATGAAATAGCACTCACGCGTGAAGCATTAGGTTGGTCACATGCGCCATTTGAAATTCCCGCAGATGTATACAGCGCTTGGGATGCAAGTGAAAAAGGTGCTGCGGCGGAAGAAGCGTGGAACAATAAATTCGCCGAATATCAAACTGCTTATCCTGAGCTTGCAAAAGAATTTGTTCGCCGCAAAACAAACGTATTACCAGAATCTTGGGAAAAAGACGCAACAAAATACATTCACGCTTTGCAGGCAAATCCACAAACGGTTGCCACGCGCAAAGCATCACAAAATGCATTAAATGCTTTTGGTCCTATGTTACCTGAATTGTTGGGTGGAAGCGCCGATTTGGCTGGTTCTAATTTGACGATTTGGCAAGGATCAAAAGGTGTGTCTGCTGATGATGCAAGCGGCAACTATATTTATTACGGCGTGCGTGAATTTGGCATGTCAGCGATGATGAATGGCATCAGCCTTTATGGCGGATTTAAAGCCTATGGTGCGACCTTCTTGATGTTTATGGAATATGCACGAAACGCAGTGCGTATGGCTGCAATCATGAAGCAACCTGCGATATTCGTTTATACCCATGATTCTATTGGCTTGGGAGAAGATGGACCTACTCATCAGCCTGTCGAGCAAGTGGTGGCATTACGAGCCACACCAAATCTTGACAACTGGCGCCCGTGTGACCAGGTAGAATCAGCCATTGCATGGAAAGCGGCGATTGAAAGAACAGATGGTCCAACGACGCTTATCTTTACTCGTCAAGGCTTGGCACAACAAGACAGAACCAGTCAACAACTTGCCGATGCAGAGCGTGGAGGCTATGTGTTAGTCGATTGTGATGCAACACCAGATGCGATCATTATTGCGACTGGTTCTGAAGTACAATTAGCCGTTGATGCGGCGGCAGAGCTTAGCAAGCAAGGTAAAGCAATCCGTGTGGTTTCTATGCCTTCTACTGATGTATTTGACCGTCAATCAGCTGAATACAAAGAGCGTGTTTTGCCCTCAAGCGTTAGTGCACGCGTTGCTGTTGAAGCCTTAGCAAAAGATTCATGGTATAAATACGTGGGCTTGAATGGCGCAGTCATCGGTATGGATACCTTTGGTGAATCAGCGCCAGCAGGTGAATTGTTCAAGCACTTCAACATCACTGTTGATGCGGTTGTGGAGGCAGTTAACGGGCTTTAATTCCCGTTTTCTAAAATTTTTATTAGATGCTACGACTTGCAATAAACGGTTTTGGTAGAATAGGGCGCAACATTGTTCGCGCCCTTTACGAGCAAGGATACCGAGACAAAATGCAAGTAGTGGCAATTAATGAGATTGCTGAGCCGGAAGGCATTGCACACCTGCTTCAATACGACACCGCGCATGGGCGCTTTGCTAAAAAAGTGGAAATTGAAGATAAGTCAATCAAGGTTTGTGATGATCATATCGCGTTGTTGCATGAAGCTTCGTTATCCGCAATAGATTGGCAACCCTATCAGGTCGATATTGTGCTGGAGTGCACTGGGGTATACAGTGAGCGTTCAGACGCGCTAAAGCATATCGAAAATGGGGCGAGCAAAGTATTGTTTTCGCAGCCATGCGGAGCTGATATGGACGCCACCGTCATTTATGGCGTCAACCACAAAAGTTTATCTCGAGACGATAATATCGTTTCAAACGGATCTTGCACCACTAATTGTATAGTACCCGTAATACAAACGCTTGATCAGGCTTTTGGTATTGAGAGCGGCACCATTACTACTATTCATGCATCCATGCACGATCAACAAGTCATTGATGCTTTTCATCCTGACTTGCGCCGTACGCGAGCAGCAAGCCAATCTATCATTCCAGTTGATACTCGTTTGGCAAGAGGGATAGAACGCATTTTACCCAAGTTTGCCAACAAATTTGAAGCTATCGCTGTTCGTGTTCCCACGATAAACGTGACAGCGATGGATTTAAGCGTGAGCTTGCACAATGATGTTAGCGTGAGTGACGTGAATAGTGCACTAAAAGCCGCTAAACGTCATTTCCCTGAAAACATTATTGACTACACTGAATTACCCTTGGTTTCAGTCGACTTTAATCACGACCCTCATTCTTGCATAGTTGATGGTACACAGACTAGGGTGAGCCACAAGCGGCTTGTTAAAACCCTTGTATGGTGTGACAACGAGTGGGGATTTGCTAATCGCATGCTCGATACAGCATTGCACATGTACAAAATAAATAATTGATAAATTAACAGGAGAATCATCATGCCAATTAAATCAATGAGTGAGGTGGATATTGCGGGTAAACGTGTCCTCATCCGCCAAGATTTAAATGTCCCGCTAAAAGATGGCAACATTACTTCTGATGCGCGTTTAAAAGCGTCTATCCCGACAATTAAGCAAGCAATAGAAAAAGGCGCAGCCGTTCTAATTATGTCTCACCTTGGACGCCCAACAGAGGGTGAGCCAGAAGCGGTATACTCGCTTGCCCCTATCGCTGAATATTTGGCAGAGAATTTGGATTGTAAAGTGAACTTTGCAAGTGCTTACTTGGGTGATGTTGATGTGCCAAGTGAAGTAGGAGAAGTGACTTTACTTGAGAATGTCAGATTTAATGTGGGTGAGAAAAAAGACGACGAATCACTAGCCAAGCAATATGCCGCGTTATGCGATGTTTTTGTTATGGATGCTTTTGGTACGGCACATCGTGCACAAGCAAGCACCCATGGGGTAGCGAAGTATGCTAAAGAAGCGTGTGCTGGCCCTTTATTAAGTGCAGAACTTGAAGCGCTAGGTAAAGCGCTAGACAATCCGGCGCGTCCCTTAGTTGCCATTGTAGGTGGGTCAAAAGTCAGCACAAAACTGACGGTATTGGCAAGTTTGGCGACTAAGGTTGACCAATTAATCGTTGGTGGTGGCATCGCCAATACCTTTGTTGCTGCAGCTGGCAATAGTGTGGGCAAGTCATTGTTTGAAGAAGATTTAATTGACGAAGCCAATCGTCTTGTAGCTGAAGCAAAGGCAAAAGGAGGCGATATCCCTATTCCAAGTGATGTGGTAGTGGGTAAAGCATTTTCTGAGACAACAGAAGCAACAACTAAACTGGCTTCCGATGTCGCCGAAGACGACATGATTTTTGATATTGGTCCGCAGTCTGCACAACATTTAGCAGAGATTCTTAAATCAGCTGGCACTATTGTGTGGAATGGACCCGTAGGAGTTTTTGAGTTTGACCAGTTTGCTGAGGGGACAAAAGTGATTGCAGAAGCAATTGCAGAAAGTTCTGCATTTTCCATCGCCGGTGGCGGTGACACCTTAGCAGCGGTAGACAAGTTTGATATTGCAGACAAAGTCTCGTATATCTCGACTGGTGGCGGTGCATTTTTGGAGTTTTTGGAAGGAAAAACACTGCCAGCAGTGGCTATTTTAGATAAAAATTAACTGAGTTACGCTTGGGGGGACGATACTTGAAAGCGCCTTCTCTTTTTTGTCGCAAAACCGCTGCAAGTATATCCATGTACGCTTTGATTTTTCATCCATGAAAAATAAATTTTGCGACAAAAAAGAGAAGGCGCTTTCAAGTATCGTCCCGCCGAGCTGAGTCAATAATCCTATTGCCGGATCTGCTAGTCTTTGTTTGTGAAGCATGTTCAAGCAAAGATCAACAGACCCTGTATTCTGAAAAAAACAAATGTTCTTGTTAATCAATTGAATACGTTGAGCTATTGATTTTGATTGTGGCTTAACCTTAAATTAACAAAAATTGGTATATTATTAACAGTGTCATGTCGTAGTAGTATCAAGTGACTTTTAAGTGGTATGTCGATGGAATGATGTACCTTTAAAAAGATTGCGTTGATAATTGCAGCTCTTGCACCTCTTTTTATTACGGCCAATTCAAAACGAATTTGTGTTTTCTGTGTTGATTGAACAATACAGATTTATCGTCTCCATACATCATACCTTTTAATTCAATCGTGTATGAACGTTATCCAAGGAGACACAAGATGACAGCTAAAGCACAGAGCAGAAAGTCCTACATAATCACCACTTCAGAAGATATAAATGTAAACGAGATCGCTGATGATAAAGTTGGCTTGCAGCTTCGTCGTGGTGGTATTTTGGCTGTGGCAGCAGCAGGAAACTCAGGTAGAACCAACAGACCATACGTTGGCAACCCTGCGCGTTGCCCTTCATTTTTGGCCGTATCTGCGGTTGACAGCAATATTCGTCGTGCTAATTTTTCAAGTTTTGGACCACAGGTAGAATTGGCCGCACCAGGTGTCGGTATTTGGTCAACAACGCATGACGGTCACTATGGCAAAAAAAATGGAACGAGTATGGCGTGCCCTCATGTTGCTGGTGTGGCTGCATTGAATAAAGCAAGACGTCCAGCTATGACTGGTGATCAGATCCGTAGACGGCTTCACCGTACAGCCAGAGATGTGGGTATTAGCGGTAGAGCCCCATTTTATGGCTACGGGCTTGTCAATGCTTACCGTTCTGTTAGGTAAACAATAACGAAGCGCTATAGACCCTAAGCCATCGGCGGTAAACTAGTTTTACCGCCAGTTTTTGCTATGAGGAACAGGCTGTAGCCACTACCTATACGACAAATCGAGAGTACAATGACAGATCACTTTAACATCGATCCTGAACTGCTTAGTTTGCTGCGAACCAATCCAGAAAATCATTATTCTGTTGTCATTAGTTGCGAGGAATCCCCCCTAGCTCTAAAAAAGACATTGACTGCATTGGGTATTGTAATCAATGGCGAAGTTACCGAGTTTCAGCTCCTCTATGCAAAGTTAGCCTATAATCAATTGTCGTTAATCCATAAGTGCAATGGTATCGAATGGGTAGAAGCGGATACCTCTGTACATACTAACCTTGATGTATAACAAGCTTTTGGCCTATATGGTGTTCGACTGAGCAATTGTTCAAAGTAAAGCATTTTCAATTTTCCACTCAGGTGATATTTTAACCATATTCGATAAGTCTATGACAAAGGACAGCGTGTCATACTTATCGAATAGTGAGCAAGCCGGTTTGCTCCTTTTAATGGAACACCTAGCTTGCTTCAGCTTTTTTGGATAAACGCAAATGTTTAAGGAATCGCCTCCATGACTACGCAAGCTCAACAAGCAATGTTAGAAAAAGTAAAAAATGAAGTAGGGTTTATTGCCGCGCTAGATCAAAGTGGTGGTAGCACGCCTAAAGCATTAAAAGCTTATGGTATAGGCGAAGAACAGTTTAGCTCGGACGAAGAAATGTTTGGGCTTGTTCACGCAATGCGCACACGCATCATTACTAGTCCGGTGTTTATTGGTGATCGTGTTTTGGGTGCCATACTATTTGAAAATACGCTCGAAAGGGATATTGAAGGTAAAAATAGTGCGGTATTTTTATGGGAAAACAAACGAATCGTGCCGTTTTTAAAAGTAGATAAAGGGCTGGAAGCAGATGCTGATGGTGTTCAGCTAATGAAACCCATTCCTGAGTTAGACGGATTGTTAGACAAAGCAAATGCGCAAAATGTATTTGGTACTAAAATGCGCTCAGTGATCAAAACGGCGAACGTTGAGGGTATTACCGCCCTAGTAAAACAACAATTTGATCTAGCAAAACAAATCATCGCTAAAGGACTCGTACCCATCATTGAGCCTGAAGTAGATATTCACAGTAATAGCAAAGCACAAGCTGAAGCTCTCTTACAGGCTGAAATACTTAAACATTTAAATATACTGGGAACTGAGCAACTCGTGATGCTTAAGCTGACTATTCCAGATATTCCTAATTTTTATCAGCCATTAATTACACACCCCAATGTCATCAAAGTAGTCGCTTTATCAGGGGGGTATAAACGTGAACTGGCTAATCAAAAGTTATCAGAAAACAAAGGTATGATTGCCAGTTTTTCGAGAGCTCTGTCTGAAGGCTTGTACGCTGATATGTCCGATGGGGAATTTAATGGAGCGCTCGAAACCGCAATTGATGGCATTTATGCTGCCTCTGCTACTTAAGCACGACTAGACATAAACAAAGCCTTCAGGCGTTACCGCTACTCAAGGAGCGACGAGTTGCAAATCCAAGCCGATTTCCTTTAAGCAATCGGCTTCGTTTACAAAGTCGGCGAGTAGTAAAGGGTTGTGTTTGACGATGTTTTCGGAAAAAGACATGTGGATTTCATTTGTGTTTTTCAAACATACCTTGTCGGGCAGTAGAGTGCCTTTGCGTGTCACATTTAGTAGCAGGGATATGCGCAAAATCGCGAGTAATCGCAACACTTGTTCAGTGCCATAGTTAACAAACTCCGGGATTTCTTTTACGCGAATGCGCTTGCGATGAAAACGAACCAAGGTGCTGATGAGTTGCTGTTGTTCTTGGTGGAAGCCGGGCATTTCTGATTGTTGTAGTATGTAGGCTGAGTGTTTTTGTATCCCCTTTGAATTTATTTGCAAGCCAACTTCATGCAGTAAACTGGCCCAGCCTAATATGAATCGATTATTGGGGTGATCAAGTTGCCACTCAGATCGCAGCGAAGCGTATATGTGCATACAGGTTTGCAACACATTGTGGGCGTATGCCGTGTCTACGCTGTATCTTTTTGCCATACTTTGTGCGGTGCGTAAGCAAATGTTTTGTGTAGCATGACTGGGTTGTAACTCATATATCACACCCTCGCGAAGTGCAGGTGCGGTGTAAGCTACCTCTGCTATTTGCAGAGATTGAAATATGCCCAGCATAATGCAAAGACCCGCAACAAACACTGTTTTGCGTTCTTCACTGAGGCCAGGAAAATCAAGCTTATCTGCGTGTCCTTTTTCTATACAGCGAGCTAGCAAAAGCTGAAGATCATGCTGAGTGAAGGCTTGGGTGGGCTCGCCACTTTCTTCAAAATGTATGACATTTGCAATGGCTTTAGCCGTTCCAGAACTGGCGTAAACACACTCCCAATTAAAGCGTTGCAAACTAATTGAAGGTAGTTCTAGTTCGCGTTTTGCTGCCGTTATCGCCTTGCCACATGCGTTTTGCCTAATTGAGCCATCTGCAAAGTAGCGCTTTTGAAAACTTACACAACCCATGTTTAAACTTCGACATATTTCGGGTGTCAGGGTAGAACCAATCGCAAATTCCGTAGACCCGCCGCCAATATCAAAAATCAATCGTGGAGAACTCTCACGCAAGGTGCTGCTAATACCGACATAAATCAAGCGAGCCTCTTCTGCCCCCGCTACGATGTCGATTGGGTAAGGGAATACTTTTTTTGCTGCGCGCAAAAAATCACGCGAATTACGCGCCTTTCGCAGTGTATAGGTGGCAACGACCCTTACTTTTTGGTGAGGTAAGCCCTCCAAGGTGGCGGCCATTGCTTTTAGCGTTTGTGTGCCTTTATCTATGTATTCTTGCGCGAGGATATTGTTGTCATCTAAACCTTCCGCCAAGCGTACTTTGTGTTTAACTTTGTTGACTAACTGAAGCGAACCCTCTACCACGCGCACCACCACCAAATGAAAACTATTGGAACCGATGTCTAGTGCGGCATAATGCTCATGATCCGTGTCTTCGCTGGACGCAAATACTTGATAAATGTTCGCTTCGTCTGACAATTAGTTCTCCTCTTGTTCCTTCAAGTATTGATGAATTTGTATTTGTGAGCGCAACTTTTTCCTGTTGCCGCGCTTCACATACGTGTTAGTTTGATGTTCGTCAATCACTCGTGATTTCAGCGTATCTTTAAATTGAAAATCAAGCAAGGTGTCTATCATCTCTCGCGCCGCTGGGGATTTCACTGGGCAGCCAACTTCAATACGGTAGTCCATGTTTCGCGTCATCCAATCTGCAGATGAGATGAAATATTTTGGATCCCCACCATTTTCAAAGACCATGATCCGCGGGTGTTCTAAAAACCTGTCGACAATACTGATGACTTCTATATTTTCACTTAAACCCGCAACCCCAGGTATCAATGAGCACATACCTCGAATGATTGCTCGTACTTTTACCCCTGACTGAGAAGCGCGATAGAGGTCGTCGATCAATTCGTTGTCAACAAGGTTATTTATCTTAAGTGTTATTTGTGCAAAGTGCCCCTCGGTACAACGCTGGATTTCTTGTCTGATGAGTGATTGAATTTTGCTTCTCGCGTTTATTGGCGATACTTGCAGTTGATTAAATCTCACTTTTTTGTAAGGATTTTGAATCATATCAAATACTTGTACTGCTTCAGCTGCAAGCTCATCATCACAAGTAAACAAAGACAAGTCAGTATATATTTTGGCAGTTTTTTCATTAAAATTTCCCGTGCCAAAATGTGCATAGTGCTTAATTTTCCCTCGTTCTTCCCTTGTTACAATACACAATTTACTGTGGATTTTGACATTGGGGTTACCTAGCACGACTTTGATGCCCGCGTCTGTCATCCGTTTTGACCAAGCAATGTTGTTTTCTTCGTCAAACCTAGCACGTAACTCAACCACTACAGTAACCTTTTTACCGTTATCGACGGCGTCAACAAGTGACGAAATGATTCTAGAGTGAGAAGCAACACGGTATATATTTAAGCGAATATGGCGAACTAGAGGATCGAAGGCGGCTTGCCTGACAAACTCTGTAAAGTGGGTAAAGTCATGGTAAGGGTAATACAGCAATATATCGCCATCGGCTATTGCTTCAAATACAGTGTTTCGTTGTGCAAAGGCTTTGCTTCGAATGACTGGCAGTTTACTGTGTTCTAAGTAAGCCCTACCTGGGTTTGGAAAACCTATGAAATCCTTGAAATTACGATAGTGGCCAGCAGACTGTATAGTATCGATAGAGGAAATTTTCAGGCGCTTTCTCAAATCGCTGATCATCTCTTCTGGTACCCCCTGATCATGAATAATTCTGACGGGTTCAGCAATGAGACGTTGCTTCATACTTTCTGACATTTTTTCAACATAACTTTCATCGATTTCGTCGTTAATAGAGTACTCGGCATCGCGTGTGATCTTGAACGAAAAGGCCTTAGCGGAGTCAAATTTAACGAAACCTCTAAAAACTTCATCAACACATAGTTTGATGATGTCATCAATTAGGATAATTTGTTTTTTCTTTCGTGTACCATCTGGTGGCAAAACGACAAAACGTGACATAGCATTAGTCGGAATTTCTAATACAGCGTATTTAGGCGCTTTACTGGGGCGGTTGAGCGCAACGTGCAAGTATACCGAACTGTCATTTAAACGCTGCAACAACTGCACCTTGTTGTCCAATAGTATTGGCGCAACGTGCATCAGTATTTTTTCTCTAAAATAATTTTGTGCCCACTCGATTTGTTCGGGAAGCAATTGCTGATAATGCAGTATATGAATATTGTAACGGCGTAGGTCTTTTGTGACTTGCTTATGCAACTGATCAAAGTATTTGGATAGCTTTTTAACTTTGCGTTGAATTTCCTTGAGTAGCTCCGTGTACTGTTCAACCAATGCCAACTCACCATCGCTTTGGCAAATAGCTATCATACGCTTAACATCCGCCACGCGAACGCGATAAAACTCGTCCAGATTATTACTATAGATACCTAAAAAGCGAATTCTTTCTACAACGGGGGTATTGGGATCCGCCGCCTCCTGTAATACGCGTTCATTAAATGCCAACCAACTTAGCTCTTTAGGAAAATACACACTACTCATTCGTTAAAAATCCCTATCAAATTCTACAATTAAATCATCGGCTAAAGCTTCGATAGCGTCTTTGCAATCTTGTGCGTTTAGCTCACTCGCACACTCGATATCAAGCTCAGCGGTAAACAAATAGCTCCCCCAATTGGGCGCGCTATCACAGCTGGTTGTCATGGCAACAATATTGACGTTCATACCTTGTAATGTTGACGTTACATCGTTGACAATACCCGGGCGGTCGTTGCCCGTTACTCTTAGGCTAAAGGCTTTACCTAAGACTGGAGAGGTTTGCACTAGCTCGTCTTCGGGCGTGGATATGGGCGTGAGAGTAATGCGTAAGTTGGTGTTGGTTTCACAGGCGGCAATGAGGCGGTCTTGATTACCTTCAGGTAAGGTAACTTGAACAAAACCGGCGAACTGACCGGCTAAATAGCAAAAGCTGCTTTTTAACCAATTTCCCCCTGATGTTTGCACGGCTTGTGCAATTTCGTTGACTAAACCAACTTTATCTTTTCCGAGCACGGTGAGTATCATCGTCGGCATACTTCTTACCTTTTTCATTTTAATGTCATAGAAGTAGTGTGTTATTATCGCAGAAAGATTGCATCTTTATGAAATTTATTACAAAAATAATATGCAGCGCCACACAAAACTGCCCCAAGATATCCGTCGTTTTCGAAAAGACATTATCGCAAAACGCATCGTCACTGCCTTTGGGTGGCTCGTGCTACTTACATTTATATTACTTGTTACGCATATTCTTTATAATGCTTTTCCTTTGTTCAAGTCACCCAAACTCGTATTTGAAGCGTCCCACATCGTGTCTGATAAGACCCGTATACTTGAGCTTAAACAAGCTAGCGAAGGGTTGATTTCACTTAGTTACTACAAACAAATTATCGATGGCGATCCGCGATGCGGTATCGAATTAGACGAATTAAAATCAAGGCAAAAGTCGTCGATTTTCAATAAACAATATAGCTGTGATACCCAATTGAGCATTATTGAGGGCGATAGTGAGTCTGCATATGCAAGTATCTCTGCGAAAGGCACGGTCGAGTTAACAAGGTTGGATCATAGCGGCAACCGCGTTCAATCGGTGCTTTTTGGCTCGTTTGATCTTCCCCTCGTTGCCAAGCAACACATCAATATTCTCAAAGATAAGCAAGAAAGCCCCTTAAATTGGCGCAGTAAAATTTATAAAGACACCCTTTATTTGTGGGTTATTTCAAGTAACCAAACACTACTTCGTATAACTAAGCAACTAGGCAGTTTTGAGGACGCAGATGTATATAAGCAAGAGAGCGTACTTTTTTATCATCCACTTGCGTCTCTTTCTCAGCAACTGTATTTGTATGATGGAAGAATAGAACTTACTAACAGTGCTGAAACAGTCGTGCAAAGCATCGAGACGAACACAACTACAACGATCAGTGTGCTTCCCAGTGAGAGAGGTTTGCTGCTTACAAAAAATACAGGTTTTGAAGTTTGGGGAACAAGAAATACTGATGGGCACTTTAGGTTTCTTAAGCTACATGAGCACGAAACCGACTCGTACGGACAAATATTGTCTGCTCGCCTAGCGAGAGAGCATGCTGTGATTTTTGCGCTCACAGACGAGGCTCAATTATTGATGATAAATAATGCGAGCTTTGAGATCATTGCTAGGCAAGCTCTAGATACTCAGGCAACAGGCATGTATGTGCAAGGCAATGATGTGTATCTTTCAACGCCAAATAAATTGTTTCACTATAGCGCAAAAGATTTGCAAGGGGCTGTCACTTGGAAAAGCTTATTTGAGCCATTGCACTATATTGGATACGAGACGCCGTCTCATGTTTGGCAAACAAGCATGTCTAGCGCGGACGCACAAATAAAATTTGGGGTTATTCCTCTTATTGTCGGCAGTATCAAGGCGTCATTGCTTGCCTTGTTGGTGGCAGTTCCGTTGGCCTTGGGCGCGGCTATCTACACGGCGTATTTCGCCACCAATAAAATCAGAGCTTGGATTAAACCGAGTATTGAAATGATCGAAGCAATCCCGGCTGTAATTATTGGCTTTATTGCTGCTGTTTGGCTCGCGCCTTTTGCCGAACGTTCCCTCATAGCCATTTTTTTGTTGTTAACACTATCACCATTTATCTTATTTGGGATTATTGCTTTGCACGGCGTAATTAGAAATCGATACGTACATCTGGTATCGAGTGTTTATTATGTGCCGCTATTTTGTGTGGTGTTGGGAATGATTGCACTCATTGTGTATTCGGGTGCATATTGGGTGCAGGAGATGTTTTTGCACTCGCCGGAAAATGCTTTCACACGTTTTGCGAGCAATGTTACGTTAACAAAGACGGCCATCGTGGTGGCGCTTGCGCTAGGAATAGCCATAACCCCAACCATCTATTCATTGATTGATGACGCCTTATTTGAAGTACCGGATGGCGTAAAACAGGCTGCTTTTGCGCTCGGAGCGACGGAACTTCAAACCTTGGGCAGGGTGGTATTGTTGGTTGCCATGCCGAGTATTATTTCTGCGGTTATGCTTGGTTTTGGTCGCGCGTTTGGTGAAACGATGATTGTGCTTATGGTGACGGGGAATACACCCATAGCCGATTGGGATTTGTTGTCAGGCCTGCGTTCCTTAACATCTAATCTCGCAATTGAGTTACAAGAAGCCAATGTGGGTAGCGCTCACTATCATGTTTTGTTTTTGACGGCTGCTATTTTGTTTGCCTTTACCTTTACCATTAACAGTTTTGCGGCGATGTTAAAAAGTCGTCTGCAAACGAGGGCAAACCATGACTTTTGATTTTCAAGTTTCTTGGCGACAAATTGGTGCGGAAAGCTTAAGTATAGTCTGCATAGCCATTCTATTTATTTTTTTAAGTGCAATGGTCATCTTTATTAGCTTTCAAGGTATCCGGCATTTTATGCCAGAAAACGTTTATACAATAAACGTAACTTATCCCACGGGAAAGCAAGAGCGCTACTATGAGTCATCTGTAAAAAGCATCACATCCGTAAAAGAGTATATTGATGAGAGACTGGCAAAGCAGTTTTCACAGCAGCCCGAGTTACAGCCACAAGTGATGGTCGAAATAGACAATGAACTTGTGGGCATATTAAGCGAGAACGGTAAACGTTATTTTGGTCGATTTGTTTTTATTCAGTCCCCTTCACAAAATCAAATTATGCTATCGGATTTTGATAATTTGCATGTTACAAGCAAAATTTTGTTGTCCGAATTGAGCGAAATTCAGTCTACCAAACTTATGCCACTTCATCGGCAAATCGCTAAAATGCATAGTGAACAAGTCCAAGCTGATAGTCCTGCCTTAGTTAGGGCAAACACTGAGTTTTTGCGTTGGCAGACATATGCGAATAGCATCAATGATCAATTACAAGAATACAAAGTGTTTTTGCAAGATGCACAAGGTGAGCCTTTTGATATCGAGTTGCCCTCGATCATTACACTAACTCAGCCAAACAGACTCAGCTTTTTCGAGGTCAGTGTTGAGTTTGTGAGCAAGGTGTGGCGATTTGTCAGTGATGTTCCCAAACAAGCTGCGACGGCAGGTGGGGTATTTCCCGCCATTTTTGGCACAGTCCTCATGGTTATCATTATGACGATAGTCGTTGCCCCTTTTGGCATGATAGCCGCGATTTATTTGCATGAGTATGCACCCGCTAATCGTGTGACTGAGATGATTCGTATTGGAATCAGTAATATGGCGGCAGTACCTTCGGTGGTTTATGGTGTATTTGGACTGGGTTTTTTTGTCTATACGCTGGGTGGCTCCATTGATCAATTGTTGTATGCGGATAGTTTACCCAGCCCTACTTTTGGCAAGCCTGGTTTGTTGTGGGCAGCGCTTACAATGGGCTTATTAACCCTACCAGTGGTGATCGTATCGGCCGAAGAAGGCTTAAAAAGGGTTCCTCAGGGACTGCGAGAAGGCAGTTATGCGCTTGGTGCCACCAAATTAGAGACTATTCAAAAGGTCGTGCTACCCATGGCAAGTCCTGGCATGCTTACTGGAATCATTTTGGCCATAGCCCGAGCAGCAGGGGAAGTCGCGCCGCTTATTTTAGTGGGGGCGGTTAAGTTTGCGCCTAACTTACCTTTCGACGAAGAGTATCCCTTTATTCATTTAGAACGCCAGTTTATGCATTTGGGTGTGTTTATTTATGACGGCGCCTTTCACAACCAGCTCGAAAGCCAAGGTTCGTCGATGATGTTTGCTTCATGTATGCTACTCCTTATTATCGTTTTTTTACTAAATATCTCTGCAATATTGTTCCGAAAGCGTTTGCGCGATAAATATGAGAGGAGTCAGTTGTAAATGTTCAAGTTGTTTGAAAGAGAGACGCTCGCTGTAGATGAGATCTCAAAGGCGCAAACCGGTATAGATGTGAAACATTTAAATGTTTGGTTAAATCGCAAACAAGTACTCAACGATGTATCGATACGTATTCCCAAACATCGCATTACTGCATTAATAGGGCAAAGTGGTTGCGGGAAGACAACCTTACTGAATAGTTTTAATCGTATGAATGATCTCAACCGTTACCACAAGTGTGACGGAGAGGTATGGATAAACGAGCGAAACATTTATAATCGCAAGGAGCGCGTTGCTACGCTTCGTGCTCAAATCGGCATGGTGTTTCAACGGCCTAATCCCTTTCCCATGAGCATTTACGAAAACGTGTGTTTTGGCTTAAAGATTAAAGGTGAAAAAAATCGTAGGGTACTGGATGATACTGTCGAACGCTCACTAAAGCAGGCAGCATTGTGGGACGATGTACGCGACAGATTGTTTGACTCAGCATTGTTGCTTTCAGGAGGGCAACAGCAACGGTTGATGATCGCCAGAGCCTTGGCTTTGTCACCAGAAATTTTACTGTTGGATGAGCCAACATCGGCTTTGGATCCACTTACCACGTTGTATATTGAAGAACTGATCAACGAGCTGAAAAAACAATGTACTATTGTAATTGTCACGCACAATATGCAACAGGCAGCAAGGGTATCTGATTATGCCGCGTTTATGCATCATGGTGAATTAATCGAGTTTTCAGATAGTGATTCTTTGTTTACGATGCCTGAAAAACAACAAACAGAAGACTATATTACTGGGCGATACGGATAAGCACAATGAATAAACTGATAAGCCATCCCGTTGCAGGCTCTGCACTGGTGAGTCGCTCGGGTACTTGCAATGCGTAGACAACTGCAATTAAACACGCATATTTCAGCAAAATATAATCAAGAACTTGAGGCATTAAAACATTCCGTATTGACAATGGGAGGGTTGATCGAACAGCAGTTGGTCAATACCTTGATGGCGATGCAGGAAAAGATCCCCAACTTAGCGGAACGAGTTAGCTTGAATGACAGTAAAGTTGATGCGATGGAATCTCAGGTTGAACAAGAATGCATGCGTATCATTGCCAAACGAAATCCGACAGCAGGTGACTTAAGATTGGTGATGACAGTAGCTAAAACTGCCACTGATCTTGAGCGCATCGGTGATGAAATAGCGCGAGTGGCAAGACTTGTTTCATCAGGTCAGATGCCGAATTCCGATTTGGTGATTTCAGGGATATTAGACATCGGAAATAGAATTGTCAGCATGATGCGCGCTACCTTAGATGCTTTTGCGCGCCAAGATGACAAGGCGGCGATTTTAGCGCATCAACTGGATAACGATATTGACAGAGTATATAAAAAGGTACTGGAACAAACGGCAGCTGAAATTCAATCCAACCCAGAAGATATCAACAACTGGCTCGATGTCTTATGGGCGATTCGCGCTTTTGAACGCGTTGGTGACAGGTGTCAAAATATTTGTGAGTATGTGATTTATCTGACCTATGGTCGCAACTTAAAAAGCTCGTCAATGAAGAAAACCGTTAAGAAGTTGTTAAAGTAAGCAGGTATTTGCCCATAGATATTTCTTGATGTTGCTATCGTGCGGGTAAAGGTTTATATTTCGCATCAAATTTTTTCAGCACTCACAGTTGCTAAAAAGGCTCGTATTTTTTAATGGACATTTTAACAAGCTATAGCTTGGTTCTAGTTATCCTTGCCGCTGTTTTCGGTTTTGTTATGGCGTGGGGAATTGGTGCAAATGATGTTGCAAATGCCATGGGCACATCTGTTGGTGCAAAAGCTATTACCCTTAAACAAGCAATACTCATTGCTATGGTGTTTGAGTTTGCCGGTGCCTATTTAGCTGGTGGTGAGGTCACCTCGACTATTCGCAAAGGTATTATTGATAGCGCCTATTTTCAAACTGTCCCTGAGTTACTTGTTTTGGGTATGATTGCCTCTCTTCTTGCAGCTGGTACTTGGCTTGTCATTGCTTCTTACTACGGTTGGCCCGTTTCAACCACTCATTCAATCATTGGTGCTATTGTTGGTTTTACTGCGGTCGGTGTGAGTGCTGACGCAGTAGAATGGGGAAAAATTGGGGGTATTGTCGGCAGTTGGGTAGTCACACCCGCGATATCAGGACTCATCGCTGTGCTTATTTTTATGAGCGCAAAGAAACTGATATTTGACCGCGATCACCCCTTGGCCTATGCAAATAAATACGTGCCCATCTACATGGGGCTAGCCGGTTTTATTATGTCACTTGTGACCATAAAAAAAGGCTTAAAGCACGTGGGCTTGGGTTTACCTGCTGCTGAGGGATATGCGTTGGCAGCGTTGATTGGCGTGATTGTTGCCCTTGTTGGTGCGGTCATAATCCGAAAACTCAACAAAGGTAAATTACCTTCAAACGCGGGCATTGATGCGATGACGCCCCAACAACAGCAAGCCCGTGTCGAAAAAGTGTTTGCTGTATTAATGGTGCTGACTGCTTGCTGTATGGCATTTGCGCATGGCTCGAATGATGTAGCAAATGCAATTGGTCCTTTAGCTGCGGTTGTCAGTGTTGTGAGCAATGAAGGCGTAATATTGGATAGCTCACCACTTGCTTGGTGGATTTTGCCATTAGGCGGTTTTGGGATTGTCATGGGCTTAGCATTTTTTGGCCACAGGGTAATGAAAACCATTGGTCAAAAAATTACGCATCTTACTCCATCTAGAGGATTTGCGGCTGAATTAGCTGCAGCGACTACAGTACTTGTTGCGTCGGGAACTGGGCTGCCAATATCCACCACTCAAACATTGGTGGGTGCCGTTTTGGGAGTGGGGATAGCGCAAGGAATTTCTGCGGTAGACGGTAAAACAATACGCAAGATAGTGGCGTCTTGGGTAATTACTTTGCCGGCCGGAGCGGCGTTGTCGATAATAATATTCTTTGCCCTTTGCTTTATTTTTGGGGTATAGACGGTTCCGTAAGCTGCCATTTTATTGTAAATTTGCGAAACTTAAGCACAACATAGACTTCAATCATTGCGTTTCCCAAATTTAAAGCATTTATATTATTTAACCATACTCCACAAAGAACAGCACTTTTTACGTGCTGCACAAAAGTGCAATGTTAGTCAATCGACACTCAGTACAGCCATTCAAAATCTAGAAGAGGTGCTAGGACACCAATTATTAGAACGCGAACACAAAACCTTTGTATTTACCGATTTTGGTGAAGCTATGGTGGAACGTTCTAAAGATTTATTGAAGCAAGTACAAGACTGGTTAGACTTTGCAGAATCTGCGGGTGATTGGCAGTCAGGCGTGCTTAAACTTGGTGTGATACCGACGATTGCTCCTTTTATATTTGAAATTCTTATCAATACGGTCAATATAGCCTTGCCCAATCTAACCTTGCAATTGGTTGAAGATACGACTGACAATCTGTTAGAGCAATTAATGGAAGGGAGTCTCGATTTGTTGATTCTCGCGCTCCCCATGCATACACCGGGTTGCAAGCAGTTAGTAGTGGGGAGCGACCCCTTCCACTTAGTGGCGCATAAAACTAACGCGACAAGCATCGAACAGCCCATAGATATCGATGACTTACCAAACAATAGCATTTTTCTCTTACAAAAAGAACATTGCCTAACCGAGCACGCTGTTTCTGCGTGCGGGCTCGCTCACAAGTCTCAAGTGAGTTCGCTCACGGCGAGCAGTTTGCACACACTGGTCTCGTTGGTAAACAGTAAAATGGGCTATACCTTTTTACCTGCTATGTCTTTAAACAAAGGTATATTGGAAGGAACTGACGTTGTCTCATTACCCGCAGAGTCAAATGCATTTAGAGAAATTGGCTTGGTATGGCGAAATGGTACAACGCGGATGCAATTATTCAGGAATATTGCAAAACTGGTCGCCCCGTTAATGCCTAACAGTCGTGACATGACTTGATGTTTTTTACTGCATCATCATTATTTTTTCATTCCATGGGTGCTGCGCGATACTATTCTCTACAAGATAATCTTTACAAGATATTGCAGTAGAAACATGCAAGCACTACCATTAGTAGATAAATAGAGACATAGGAATAAATAATGTCTACATCAGTTGTACTCAGTGGCTCGGGTTTGTGGACGCCCAGCCATAGCATTTCTAATGAAGAATTGATCAGCACATATAACCAGTATGCTGACCATTACAATGAAATCCACAAAGACGAAATAGCTTCAGGTGCGCGTGCGGCCAAGCCATATTCGTCAGCGGAATTTGTTGAAAAGGCATCTGGCATTAAACAGCGTTATGTTTATTGCAAAGATGGTGTATTAGACATACAAAGAATGCGTCCTAATATTCCAGTAAGACGAGACGACGAGTTGTCTCACCAAGCAGAAATCGCTGTAGATGCTGCTAAAAAAGCCCTAGCGCAAGCTAATAAAACGGCTGCAGACATTGACGCCGTGATTGTGTCATGTGCTTATACACAGCGTTCTTATCCTGCTATCGCTATCGAAGTGCAAGAAGCCTTGGGTATTGAGGGCTTTGCCTTTGATATGCTAGTTGCATGCTCAGCGGCTACATTTGGCATGCATCGCGCGTACGAAATGATTGCTGCTGGAACGGCAAAAGCAGTCTTGGTTATTAACCCTGAGTTGGTCTCGCCGCAAATTAACTACAAAGATCGAGACAGTCATTTTATTTTCGGCGATGTCGCCACAGCGAGTGTGTTTGAAAACGCTGAGACTGTCACGAGTGACCACGCTTACAATGTATTATCAACTAAAGCGTTAACCAAGTTTTCTAATAACATTCGATCAAATTTTGGTTATATGAGTCATGCTACTGACGAAGACCCTTACGCCGCCGACAAGCTTTTTCACCAAGAAGGTCGTAAGGTATTTAAAGAAGTGTGTCCTATGGCGGCTGAACACATCACTCAACATTTATCCGCGCACGGTTTAGCACCCCAAAATTTACGCCGTTGGTGGTTGCACCAAGCAAATATCAATATGAATATTTTGATTAGCAAACGTTTATTGGGGCGAGATGCAAGTCCGGATGAGGCACCTATCGTGTTAGACCAGTATGCGAACACAGCTTCTGCGGGTTCAGTGATTGCTTTTCATCTACACAATCAAGATTTGTCTTCAGGCGACTATGGCATATTGTGTTCTTTTGGTGCTGGCTACTCCATTGGGAGTGTGTTGCTGCAAAAAAGGTAGCTTAATTTGATTTTTGACCTAGGTTACGGATTAACCGCGATAAGTTACACCGCCTTGGTGTTACTTTTGTTAACTGTAAAAAATGCGGGCTTTGCCAGACATCTTTTATTGCTTGCGACTGTCACCACTGTGCTGTGGGCACTTGGGCATGTAAGTTTTATACTTCCCAATTTGGGGCAAGAAAATATTTTGCTGTACGACGCTATTCGTCAAGGGGCATGGATTTTGTTTTTAGCTGGCTGTTTGCGCAATCAATTTGATAACAGCTTGGCATTCATAAAACAGAGTACAACCTTAATTTCTATTATCTTGCCTCTTGTTGCTATTGCTTGCAGTTCTTTCCAGTTTCTACCCGTTGTTTGGCAATTTTCATTGCATACCTTGATAGCCGTCCAAACTTTAGTCATGACTGAACTGGTCTATCGGCAATCGGGTGCCCAAAAATGGGCGTTTAAACCGCTGGTTATATTTCTCGGAAGTATTGGGCTAATGGATTTTGTTATCTATGCCAATGCTTCAATGCTGAATACCCTGAGTTGGGATTTTTTTGCCGCTAGAGGTTATATTCTATTTGCTTTAATGCCTTTGCTTGTTGTCGCTATTAGGCGCATCAAACATTGGGGGATAGATATTTTTGTGAGCCGAGAAGTGGTTATGCACAGCACCTTGTTGTTGTTGGCAGGTGTATATTTGATGTTTATGGGCTTACTTGGCTATTTGGTAAAGTTTGTTGGAGGGAATTGGAGCTTTACTATCCAGATGGCATTAGTTGTGGTTTCACTGGCGCTGTTGGCGGCTCTTTTTATGTCCCATCAAGTACGCGCCACCATCAAGATTTTTATCACAAAGCACTTTTATGCCAACCAATACGATTATCGGGCTGAGTGGGTAAAACTCACAAAAACCTTGGCGCATTCTGGGGATGAAGTTCAACAAGCATATAGCGCAGCACTTAGAGGTTGGATGGAAGGTTTGGGTTATGATTTTGCTTTACTTTACAAGAAAGTGGCAGGTAGTTATCAGTTAGTCAGTGAACAACCAGCACAACAAACACCAAAACTCGATGACCGGCAATTGCAGTCACTCCTCCATTTTTTCGAGCAAAACTCGTGGATAATTGATTCGGATGAATTAGCTGTTAAACCGGATATTTATCAAGCTTTAGAGCAAAAAAGTGCATTTGTGAAAAATAGCCCTTATCAAATATTTTTACCGATTGTGGTAAGTGAAAATCATTGGGGTTTTGTCGCATTAGGCGCGAATGAAACTAACAAAAAGGTCTTGAATTGGGAGTTGAGAGATTATTTAAATGCTCTGTCTGATCAAATTGGTTCGTTTATATTGAATGCAGAAAATAGTGTGACCCTTGCTGAAAATGCCCAATTTGCTGCATTCAATAGGATGTCTGCATTTGTCGTCCACGATTTAAAAAATGTATTGGCGCAAATAAATTTAATACTTTCTAATGCAAAAGAACATAAACACAATCCAGAATTCATAGAAGATACCTTTGAAACATTGCAATACACGCAAGAGCGGATGGATAAAATGCTCAAGCAACTCATGCAAAAAACATCGGAAACCAACCAATCCATTCAAGAGCTGAATTTATATACTGCAATTGAAAAACTCATTGAAACGAAATGCAAAGGTGTGCAACCCTTACCTGAGGTAGATGGCGATACAAACCTAAGCTTGAAAGTGGATGCAGACAAAATATTAAATGTGTTATATCACTTAATTAGCAATGCGCAGCAAGCAACAAAAGAAGATGGCTTTGTAAAGGTCAGCTTGCGCCAGAATGAAACTGAAGTTCATATCGCCATCGCCGATAATGGTATGGGTATGAGTGAAGATTTTATTCAACACCGATTATTCAAACCTTTCGATACCACAAAAGGTAATGCAGGGATGGGGATTGGTGCGTATGATGCAAAAAATTACATTGAAGAATGTGGTGGACGTCTTACGGTCGACAGCACCGAAGGAAACGGTTCAGTGTTTCACATTGTTTTGCCTAAAGTATAATTGGAAAAGGTCTGGAAGTTATGGAAAAGATTTTAGTCGTTGATGACGACTTAGGTATTCAGAAACAACTCAAGTGGGCACTTAAAGGCGTAGAAGTCGTTTTTGCAGGTGACCGATCATCGGCCATTGCTCAATTGAGACGATTTGAGCCGAGTGTTGTGACGTTAGACTTGGGCTTACCGCCGGATCCGACAAATGCGTCTGAGGGATTGCAAGCCCTCACCGATATACTACAACTTGCGCCGAACACAAAGGTAGTGGTGGTAACCGGTAACGATGACAAAGAAAACGCTTTGCGAGCCATTGAACTCGGCGCATATGACTATTACCAAAAACCCATCGATACCGACACAATTAATCTTATTATCCAAAGAGCACTTCATCTCTCGGCTTTAGAAGATGAAAACCGCGCACTATCAAAATCCAGTGCTTCAATGGGGCGTATTATTGGTAATAGTGATGCTATTCTTGGTGCTGCTAGAAAGGCAGAAAAAATTGCGCAAACAGATATCAGCGCATTACTGCTTGGTGAAAGTGGAACAGGTAAAGAAGTATTCGCACGCAGTATTCATGAATGCAGTTCGCGAAAAGACAAAAAGTTTGTCGCGATAAATTGTGCCTCTATTCCCGAGAACTTGCTCGAGTCAGAGCTTTTTGGCTATGAGAAGGGGGCATTCACAGGGGCAAATAAAACCACGCTTGGAAAAATAGAGCTGGCGCAGGGCGGTACCCTGTTTTTGGATGAAATTGGTGATATGCCAATTGGTTTGCAAGCTAAAATGTTGAGGTTTTTGCAAGAAAGGGTGATTGAAAGAGTCGGTGGGCGTCAAGAAATTCCAGTTGATGTGCGAGTAGTTTGTGCGACCCATAGAGATCTGCATGAGATGGTAAAGCAAGAAACCTTTCGAGAAGATTTGTTTTATCGTGTTGGCGAAATCAGTATTCTCATTCCGCCACTCAGAGATCGAGATGACGATATAATATTATTAGCAAAGACTTTTCTTAACCAATACAAAGAAGAATACAGCGCTAAAGTGAAGGGCTTCAGTGATGACGCCATCAATGCAATGCGCGCTCACTCATGGAAAGGCAATATCCGAGAGCTTCAGAATAAGCTCAAGTCTTCCGTTGTGTTAGCCGAAGGCGCACTGATTACCGCAGATGATCTTGGCTTATTTGTTACAGAAGAAGAGGCCGATACAAGGGTATTTAATCTGCGTGAAGTTCGAGAAATAGCCGAAACTAAAGCGATCCGGAGAGCATACATGCAAGCGGAACAAAATGTATCAAAAACCGCAGAACTGCTCGGTGTAACTCGCCCAACGCTGTATTCCTTAATTGATAAATATAGATTAGACGAATTGAAATCTAAAAACTAAACTTTAACCATGCGGCCGCAGTATATTAATGCTTAAGCTGTATACGGTGCATTAGCTCACTTTTGTTTTGTACACAAATAAACTCAATATCTATTGATAAGGAACATAAAAGCATGTCAGACAATCCTAATTTTGAGAATAAAGAAGGCCAAAAGGTACCAGAGGTGGTATGGCCGGTAATTGATGGGGAAACATGGAAGAATATCGACTCAAAAAGCATTTTCGACGGTAGAAAAGTTATCGTCTTTTCTTTGCCCGGTGCGTTTACCCCTACCTGTTCATCAACCCACCTACCGCGTTTTAATCAGTTAGCTGGTGTATTTAAAAAGCTAGGTGTTGACGAGATATGCTGCGTGTCGGTAAATGACACTTTTGTAATGAATTCGTGGCTTGCTGATCAAGAAGCAGAAAATATTACGGTCATCCCCGATGGAAATGGTGAATTTACCAAGGCAATGGGTTTACTTGTCGGTAAGCAAGATCTTGGCTTTGGCGACCGCAGCTGGCGTTATTCTATGTTTGTTAATGATGGCGTGATTGAAAAAATGTTTATCGAGCCCGATCAACCCGGTGACCCATTCGAAGTTTCTGACGCTGATACTATGCTTAGCTACTTAGCGCCAGACGCTAAGGCACCGAGCGAAGTTGCTTTGTTTACTAAACCCGGTTGCCCCTACTGCGCAAAAGCTAAACAAATGCTATCAGATAATGGTTATGAATATGAAGAGTTGCAACTAGGCAAAGATGCCACACTTGCATCCTTAAAAGCCGTAACGGGTCGTGAAACTGTGCCTCAAGTTTTCATTGGCGGTGAACACATTGGTGGCAGCGACGATCTCGAAGCTTGGTTCGCTAAAGCTTAATCTCTCTTCTTTTCACTGGCTTCGATTGTGTTCGAGGCCAGTTTGTTTGCTTATTTTCCTTTCCCATTCATTGCGTTACACTGGTCTTTATAAATTGACATACCCAGTTTGGACTAGCATGAAAACCTCGCTCAACTTTGCATTGATACTACTCACAATATTATTGTCGACTACCGCTGTGGCTGATACCGGCATATCTGATGACGATATTACCGCTTTTAGTGCGATTTACGAGGAAGAACTCGGCGAGTTAATTGTATGCACTGGTTATGGTTTCGCGCTAGTCAGTGATGAAATTAGAGTCTGTTCAAAAAAATTGAAAAATGAAGGCAATGCTCCCTTTATTGCACCTGTAAAACAAGCTAAGGGGATTCTTGTATTGTACCATGGCTTGAGTGATTCTCCGTTTTTCATGCGCTCAATAGCTGAGCATGCAAACAGTTTAGGATACAGTGTAATCGTTCCCTTAACTCCAGGGCACGGTAAGTTGGAAGCAGATGCAGATATGCAAGATCCTAACTTGCAGGCGCGTTGGTATGAGCATGTTGATCAGGTAATGGCACTCGCGAAAAACGACAACCTTCCCTTGTTTATTGGAGGGTTTTCCACTGGCGGAGCTTTTGCTACTTGGTATACGGTACAGCATCCTGATGAGATTGACGGCCTCGTTTTATTTTCTGGTGCCTTGCAGCTTACGGGTGGAGCGGAAAGCATGAGTAAAATATGGGGTATGAAGACACTGGCAAAATGGTTAGATGGCACATATGAAACGCAAGGGCCGAATCCATACAAATACCCAAGTGTTGCCAGTTACTCAGGTTTAGTATTGATGGACGTGATCAAAGATATTCGTAACTATTTAAAAGAAAATACAGTGCAGCAGTCGATTTTTGCTGCCCATTCCTTAGCCGACAGGGTCACTAAATTTGAAGGTATTGAAAAAACAGCGGCGTCAATTAAAGGTGAGCACACTATATTTAAAGTTGATGAGAGTTATGACCTTTGTCATGCAGATTTAGTGATCAATCCAATACAAATTGTGCAGATGGAATTCGATAAGGCGCAAGTTAATGTCAATGAGCGTTGCGCAGTGCCCAAAGCTAACCCACTTCATGCTCAGATGCTCGATACTTTTGCTCATTATTTAGCTACTCAAACAGAATTGGCAAAAAAATAATTTATTTGGAAGAATCTTTTTTGCGTGTTTCTAAATACTCGAATCTAGTAAGTTAATGATTTTGTTTTATATTCTATGGAAATTTATGCCCAAACAACTGGTTTGTTAATTTTTAGTTAAAAAGTGACTTTTTGCAGCGCTTGTATAATAATTTAACGCCCATATGGAAAGGTAATGGGAAGGAGCTATGATATATACCCTCTGGCTATCCCCTTATCTTTAGCAGTTGGATGCTACTCGCAACCGTCGATATTGATTGAGGTATCGAACATCGCAGGTGATTCAGCTTAAACGCTCAATACAAACTAGAGAAGTCATAATGGCGATTAATTACATTCCGCTTGATAAAGCGAAGCACAGCGCATTAAAAGTTGCGCCAAGAACAGAATTTTCTTTTGCTGCAAAAACACATTTAGCTGCCGCTACAATTCGTGAATATGCACAACTGGCCGGCACAATGCCAGTTGTTTTTATAAAAGACCCAAATACAAATAATGTCCACTCAGTAGCGATGTTAGGGCTGGAACAAGGCAAGAATTTATTTTGGCATGACGATCAATGGCAAGCTGCTCACGTGCCTTTGAACATTCAACGCTATCCATTTGATATTCGTCCTGACGGTGACAAATTAGGCGTATTCATTGATGAAAATTCTAGTCTATTCGGCGATGAGGGCGATGCTTTGTTTACCGAAGACGGTGAGCCGAGTGAGGCACTTAAAGCGCGCCAACAGTTTTTGGCTGACTTAGCAAATAGCGAAGTCTTAAATCAGCGTTTTGTGAAAGAGATCCAAGCCTTAGATTTGTTAGATGAAATTCAAGTTCGCATTCGTTATACCAACGGACAAAACAGAAATGTTACGGGTATTTTTACGATTAATGAGAAAAAGCTGTTAGAGCTGTCTGACGAAAAAGTGCTAGAGATGCACAAAGCGGGTTTCTTGGGGGCATGTTATTCAGTGATGTTGTCTTTAGGCCAACTGAATCGCTTGGTCGAGCTATCTAACAAAACAGATAATCCTATTCAGTCCCTGCAAATTGTGCCAGCCGAAAAATCGGAAGAAGCAAAAACAGAAGATACTGCTAACGCATAGCAACACAACAACCTTTCTACAGTGAAAAACCACCTTGCTTTGCGGGTGGTTTTTTTATGGAGCGGGGTCATGAATTAGAAGAGGTTGAAACGTTGCTCAAATAAAACGAAGACAGGAAGTAGCGCAATGATAAATAAAAAATACCGTAGTCTTTAAATTTTACTCTTTTTCTGTCAAAAAACTTGACATGTGGCGGTTTTAGGTCAAGAATTGTAAAAAAGTGGGATAAAGTGGCGAAGAAGGGTTTTTGTAAGGGGCAACCAGTAACGACAAAAATAAAAACAAGCTACTACTATATAAAATAGGCTAGGGGAAATGTTCCGCGGCGCTAACGCAATCAATCTAGACACTAAAGGTCGACTTACGATACCGACGAAGTATCGACAAAGCCTGTTGGATGATTGCCAGGGACAGCTGGTATGTACCATCGATATTTCTCAAAAATGCTTGCTACTTTACCCACTTCCCGAATGGGAAGAAATTGAACTCAAACTTTCCAGATTGTCATCTACCAACCCTCAAGAACGACGTCTTCTTCGATTATTGCTTGGCAATGCTTCAGAAGTAGAAATGGATAAAAGTGGGCGTGTACTGATTGCCCCAACCCTTCGTGCACATGCCGATCTATATAAACCGATCATGCTAGTTGGCCAGATTAACAAGTTTGAAATATGGCAGGCTGAAACTTGGCAGAAACAGATTGCGCTTGATATCGAGACCGAGCAAGCTGGCGGTTTTGAGCTTAGTGAAAATCTTCAGGATTTTTCCTTATGACGAAGGGAAGTGAGCAACTTGATTATCGCCACACCTCGGTTCTTTTCAATGAATCCATAGAAGCGTTGTCAATTAAAGCTGATGGCATCTACCTAGATGGCACATTTGGTCGTGGGGGGCACAGCCGAGGGATATTGGAAAAACTTGGAGAAAATGGCCGATTGATCGCGCTCGATCGCGATCCCGACGCGATCAAAGCTGCCGAGACTTTGGCAGAAGATCAGCGTTTTAGTATTTTCCATACGGCTTTTGCGAATATGCTGGATGTTGCTGAATCGCTTGATTTGGTTGGAAAATTTGACGGTATTTTTTTGGACATCGGTGTGTCCTCACCGCAACTTGATGATGCGTCCAGAGGGTTTAGTTTTATGCATGATGGTCCTTTAGATATGCGTATGGACACGACGCAAGGGATCAGTGCAGCAGAGTGGTTAAATACAGCTGAACTCGAAGACATTAGCTATGTCCTAAAAACATATGGCGAAGAGAAATTCGGTCGCCGGATCGCCACAGCAGTTGTTGAAGCAAGGCAAGAAACGCCGCTTGTTACTACTGATGATTTTGTAAAGATTATTGATGCAGCCGTGCCTGTAAAAGACAAATTTAAGCATCCTGCGACACGCAGTTTTCAAGGTGTTCGCATTTTTATAAATAGGGAACTAGAGCAACTGGAGCTTGCATTGAATGCGGCTTGTAAAATGCTAGACATTGGCGGTCGATTAGCGGTGATAAGTTTTCATTCGCTTGAGGATCGATTGGTAAAGCGCTTTATCAAACAAAAAAGTCAGGGAAAAAGTGTGCCAAGTAAACTCCCAATGACGCAGCAAGAGCTTGACAAAGGTAAAGAGTTAAAAGCACTCAGCAGGGCGATTAAAGCAAGTGAAAAAGAAGTGCAAGCCAACCCTCGTTCTCGAAGTGCAGTCTTAAGAGTGGCAGAAAAATTATGAGCAAAGTGAAGTCGACTAATTTTAATCTGCTGTTACTCATTACCGCCGACTTAAGTCGGCATACTTTTCTTTTAGTCCTGTATTTAGCAGTGGTAGGCAGTGCGCTTGCAGTCGTATTAAGTACTCACAAAAACAGAGACTTATTAATTACTCACGAAGAGCTCATTCAATCGAAAGACGAGTTAGATATTGAATGGCGGCACTTGGTAATCGAGCAGAACGCGCTGACCGAGCACAATCGTATTGAGCGTCTTGTCGCAGACAAATTAAATATGCGTCGTCCTGAAAAGGCTGATGAAGTCCTAGTAAGAGAAAACTAAAATGACGGTTACCGCTACGATACAAAAGCCGCGTCGCCGCAAAACAAAAAAAGCGGGGCAGGCTAAACCAAATGTGTCGCCAATTCTGGTGCAATGGCGTTTTGCCGTTGTGCTTACAGCAGTCGTATTTGTTTTCGCTTGCTTGGCTGTTAGAGCAGCTTATATACAAGTAATTGAACCTGATGTACTGATCGAACACGGTGATAATCGGACAATCCGCGTAAGAGACAATGCAAATTATAGGGGGCTCATTACCGACCGACACGGACAACAACTCGCGGTGTCCGTACCTGCACAGGCGATTTACGCTGACCCCAAGATTATTCATAGCAATGATGCTCTAGCGGATAATCGCCGATGGCAGGCTTTGGCAGAAGTCTTAGAGCAGGATATCAATAAACTCAAAGCACGCGTAAAGAACCCCAATAGGCGGTTTGTTTACTTGCAGCGTCAAGTCACGCCTGCCATGGCTGAATTCGTCGAAAACTTGAATATTCCGGGCGTTTATTTACGCAATGAGTCAAAACGTTACTACCCTTCGGGCGAAGTGTCTGCGCATGTTGTCGGTTTTACAGATGTGGATGATAAGGGGATTGAAGGCTTAGAAAGGCTATACAATCAATACCTTACCGGCACACCAGACAAGCGCAGAATTAGACGTGATGCAGAAGGGCGGCAAATTGAAATTCTTGAGCAAAAAAAGGGTAAGGCCGCTGAAAACCTCCAGCTCACTATTGATCAGCGTATTCAGGCGCTGACATACCGAGAAATTAAGAAAGCCACTCTCCAGTACACAGCGGCATCTGCATCGGCAGTCGTGGTCGATGTGCATTCTGGCGAAGTGCTCGCCTTGGCTAACACGCCCTCGTACAACCCTAACAATCGCGCCACCGTCGCGGGGCACAAAATGAGAAACAGAGCCATTACCGATGCATTTGAGCCAGGCTCAAGTGTAAAGCCTTTGGCAGTATTGGCCGCATTAGAATTTGGCACGGTTGAAAGAGATAGTGTAGTAGATACTTCTCCAGGATGGATGTATTTGGGGGGGAGCCGAGTGAGTGACCCGCGTAACTACGGGAAGTTGTCTTTAACTGAGATAATAAAACGCTCCAGCAACATGGGAACGTCTAAGTTGGCCTTGGGTATTCCAAAAGAATTTTTAATGGATATTTATTACAACATGGGGCTAATGAGTACGACTGGTCTTAACATGGTTGGGGAGTCAAGCGGTATTTTCCATGAGCGCAGCCGTTGGTCACAGCATGAAATATCGACTTTATCTTTTGGTTACAGTATTGCTGTAACCACCGTCCAATTAGCCAGAATGTATGCAACGATTGGTAATGGTGGGCTGCAATACCCGCTTTCAATAGTCAAAGGTCTCAATCCTGCCGTTGAGCCTGTCCGCGTTGTCAGTGAAGAAAATGCTTATGCGATTTTGGAGATGATGGAAAGTGTCACGAAAGAAGGGGCAACAGGACAAAAAGCCGCGGTTGAGGGCTACAGAGTAGCAGGTAAAACAGGCACATCAAGAAAGGCTGTCGCCGGTGGATATGGAGAGGAATACGTCAATATATTTGCTGGTCTTGCACCTGTTTCAAAACCGCAAATAGCTGTGGTTGTACTCATAAATGAACCTGCAGGAGATTTGTACCACGGTGGTGATACCGCCGCACCGGTGTTTTCTTCAATTGTGTCGGGCGCCTTGCACATGCTAAACGTTCCACCCGATGCGATTGGTGTCAATCACACGCTAGAGAGAAATCTACATGCTGTGCGCTAAAGTAGACACTAGCCAAGTCTTGTTGGCGATAAGTCACTTAGGCTTTTCCTTGTCTGAGGAAGAGCAGCTTTTGCTAAGCGCGATTGAGGGTTTTACCGCCGACAGTCGTCAAGCCTCGCCAAGCATTGCCTTTCTTGCTTTACAAGGTGTGAGTCGTCACGGTCGCGAATTTATTGAGCAAGCAAAGGCTTTGGGTACGGTATTGATTATCGAAGATAGCTCTGAATCTGATGCCGATACAAACTCAAAACAAATGCTTATCACCTCTACACCTGCCGACAAGCAAGTGTTGCATCTAAGTGTTGTGAATTTAGCTGGCAAACTTTCTTCGTTCTTTGCCACTCTTTACCCACAATTAGATGGGTTCAAGCAAATAGTCGCAGTAACTGGCACGAATGGTAAGACTTCTGTTGCCAGTTTTTATGCGCAATTAGCCGCAAGCATTATTGGTAAGGCAGCCAGTATTGGTACCTTGGGCACCTTGACTTATGACAATGATGGTGAAGAACGCTGTGTTCAAGAAGCCGAAAACACGACACCGGAACGCGTGAGTTTGTTGAATCAACTCGCATGGTTAGCTGAACAGGGCTATTGCTACGTTGCAATTGAAGCATCTTCACACGGCATAGAGCAAGGAAGACTCACTGGCTTACCCATTGATACCGCCATTTTTACCAACTTATCGCAAGATCACTTGGACTATCACGGCAGCATGCAGGCCTATGGGGCAGCAAAACGTGCATTGTTAAACAATACTCATATTCAAAACGTCATCGTGAATTTTGATGATCCTGAGTCCGCACTTTGGCAACAATCCTTGCAAAGCCAGCAACGACTCAGTGGTTTTACATTATTACCAAATGCAGCTAAAGATTCTTTGTCCTCGTGCATGCAACGCGTTTTTTCTGTATCGAATACTCAATATTTGTCTGACGGCTTGTATTTTAGCTTGTTCGAAAGCGCACAAGCCTACTCCATCCATCTTGGTTTGATTGGAGACTTCAATATTGCAAACTACCTTGCGGCGATTGCTGCTTTTCGCGCTGCATCTGTTGACATGGAAGCGATCGCGCTCGCTAGCCCTCGTTTAAAAGGCGCAAAAGGAAGAATGGAAATAATGGCAAGTCATCATGCTCAGGTTATTGTTGATTTTGCCCATACACCTGATGCACTTAAGCAAGCGCTTCAGGCATCACGCAAACATACTAAAGGTAGTTTATGGGTGGTCTTTGGTTGCGGTGGAAATAGAGACAAAGAGAAACGTCCATTGATGGGGAGCATCGCAGTTCAGTTTGCAGATAAGGTTATTTTGACTCAGGACAACTCTAGATTTGAGAAGCCAGAAGATATCGTTGAAGACGTTTTAAGCGGTATCGCTGAGGGCGAAACCAAAGACCAGAGCGCAGCAGCAGGTAAAGTCATCAGCATTCTTGACCGTTGCGAAGCTGTAAAATATGCACTGTCATCTGCACAAGTTGGTGATGTTGTATTGATTGCCGGAAAAGGGCATGAAAATTATTTAGATATTCAAGGTAAAAAAATAACATATGACGAACGTGCCTTTGTTCAACAGTTAGCCGAGGAGTATATATGATTCCAGTAACATTGGGGTGGCTAGCTAAACAAGTCAAGGGACAGTTAAGCACGGATAGTGTCACCAATATGGTAATAGAGGATATTACTACTGATTCTCGAAGCCTAAGCGCTGGCAGTGTGTTTATTGCGCTAATTGGCGAAAACTTCGACGGGCATGAATATGCATTAGACGCCCTGCAAAAAGGCGCGGCTGCCTTGATTGTTAGCAAACCAGTCGATTCTCCTTTACCTCAAATTTTAGTGAAAGATACTCGGCATGCACTTGGCGATATTGCCAGAGCAGTCAAAGAAAAAGTCGCACCAAAAACGATTGGTATTACCGGAAGCAGTGGTAAAACAACTGTAAAGGAAATGACCGCATCTATATTAACCCAGTGCGGCAAGACATTGGCGACAGCAGGCAACTTTAATAATGATATTGGTGTGCCACTCACTTTGTTGAGATTAACTGAAAATCACCGATTTGCCGTAATTGAAATGGGCGCAAATCATCAAGGTGAAATTGAATACACGGTAAATTTAGCCAAGCCTGACGTAGTCACTATTGTCAATGCTGCCGCATCGCATTTACAAGGTTTTGGTAGTTTGTTTGGTGTAGCGCGTGCAAAAAGTGAAATTTTCTCAGGCTTACAATCTGGTGGTACTGCCGTGATCAATACCGATAGTCAATTTTATGAGTTTTGGCAGGGAAAATGTGATCATATAAATACCCTTAGCTTTTCGCCGAATAGTTGTAAAGGGGACTTTTTCGCTAAAAACGTCAGTATTAACAAAGATGGATGCGCAGAGTTTGAACTAATTACCCCAGTTGGAAAAATTCCCATTAGGTTGCGAATACCCGGCGCGCACAATATTGGTAATGCAGTGTTGGCTGCTGCATTGAGTCACCAAGTCGGCGCAGAGCTGCACCATATCCAAACAGGCTTATTCAATATGCGCTCGGTAAAAGGGCGCTTAAGCCTCATTAACGTCAGTAGCAAAATTCGTATTCTAGATGATACCTATAACGCTAATGTCGCTTCAGTCAAGGCCGCAATTGATTCGCTTGTTACCTTTAACGGTCCACGTATTTTTGTGTTTGGTGATATGGGTGAATTAGGCGACCAAGCGGCTAGTTATCACCAACAAATTGGTGAATATGCAAAACAAAAAGGCGTTGATGCCCTCATTACCATAGGCCAGTTGAGTGTGCATGCAAGTCAAGTTATGGACAAGCAAGGCATGCATTGCGAATCGGTTGACGACATTATCTCGCAAATCACTGCGCTTGTTGACGCGGCAGAAAAAGCAGGGAAAGTGCCTGTGAATATACTGGTTAAAGGCTCACGTAGTGCCAAAATGGAGCGCGTGACTCAAGCTATACAATTAAAACTAGGATTCCAAGGGGATCAATCTAAGGAGTCTGAACTATGCTAATTTGGTTGGCAGAATGGTTAACGCAATTTGAGAGCGCGTTCAATGTTTTCTCGTATTTAACTATGCGAGCCATTTTAAGCACCTTGACCGCATTATTAATTGCGATATTGATTGGACCCGCAATGATCCGATGGCTACAGCGAATGCAAATTGGTCAAACGGTTCGAAATGATGGTCCAGAATCGCATCTCGCGAAATCAGGCACGCCGACAATGGGGGGAGTATTGATTCTGGCAGCAGTGCTTGTCAGCAGTATTTTGTGGGCAGATCTTCAAAACCGCTACGTGCTGGTTACCCTGTTTGTGATTGCCAGTTTAGGCATTTTGGGTTTTGTTGATGACTACAGAAAAGTAGTCAGAAAGGATCCCAAAGGATTAATCGCTCGATGGAAATACTTTTGGCAGTCAGTGATTGCCTTGGCCGTTGCCATTTTTCTGTACATCAACAGCAATATCGAGGCAGAAACTTCGCTCATTGTCCCTTTTTTCAAAGACGTACTGCCGCAACTGGGCATTTTTTATATTGTCATTGTTTATTTTACCATTGTTGGCACCAGTAACGCAGTGAACTTAACTGACGGACTCGATGGCTTGGCAATCGTGCCGACCATACTTGTGGCTGGTGCCTTTGCCATTTTTGCTTATGTGACCGGAAACGTAAATTTTTCTGCTTATCTGAATATCCCGTTTATTCCTCTTACTAGTGAGCTTGTGATTGTATGTACCGCCATTGTTGGTGCTGGACTCGGGTTCTTGTGGTTTAACACCTATCCAGCTCAGGTGTTTATGGGAGATGTGGGTTCTTTAGCTCTGGGTGGAACCTTAGGGGTACTAGCAGTCTTAGTCAGGCAAGAAATTGTCCTTGTGATTATGGGCGGGATTTTTGTTATCGAGACGCTCTCAGTAATCTTGCAAGTAGGCAGCTACAAATTGCGTGGCAAGCGTATTTTTAGAATGGCGCCAATACACCATCACTACGAATTAAAAGGTTGGCCCGAGCCAAAAGTCATTGTGAGGTTTTGGATTATATCCTTAATCCTTGTGTTAGTTGGTCTTGCGACCTTAAAGTTGAGATAAGAGTAGATGCACAACACGAGTTTTGATACCCAATACCAAGATAAGGCGGTCGCAGTGATCGGTTTTGGTGTGACAGGGCAAGCTTGTGTAAAATTTATGCTTGCACGTGGCGCAAACGTAACCCTTTTTGACAGCAAATACGACGACTTACTCGATAAGCAAATTGACGACCCCTTATTAGTACAAGTTAAACTCGCCCGATTTGATGAAAGTAG
Source organism: Agaribacter flavus (assembly GCF_042646125.1). NCBI lineage: Bacteria > Pseudomonadati > Pseudomonadota > Gammaproteobacteria > Alteromonadales > Alteromonadaceae > Agaribacter > Agaribacter flavus. Next base: position 156,432 of record NZ_JBHRSW010000006.1, on the reverse strand, counting down.
CGAATTTGAAGGCTTTCACCTTGTGCTTGTAAGCCCTGGAGTAAATACCCAAAAAAATGCCATACAGCGAGCAATTAAGTTAGGTTTACCTCTTGTTAGTGATATAGAGCTATTCGCTCGGCATAACACCACACCTACCATCGGCATTACCGGTTCAAATGGTAAAAGTACAGTCGTCGATATGTTAAATACTGGCTTGTCTAAAGAGGGTTTAAAAGTCGCAGTTGGCGGTAATTTTGGTAACTCAGTGCTGGAATTGCTGGATGAGCAATATGATGTCATTGTACTTGAATTGTCTAGTTTTCAGCTTGAACTGACCTTTTCGCTAAAACTAAGTGTGGCGGCCATATTAAATGTAAGTGAAGACCACATAGATCGGCACGGTGATCTACTCTCATATGCGCGCGCTAAACAAGGCATTTATAAACACGCCGATGTGTGTATTTTTAATAGAGATGATGTGTTAACTGCGATTCCGCCTGAGGCGCTGCCAGAAAGCAAATCGCAAGGGGTTGATGATTCCCGCAGTCAACGCTTGTTTTCTTTTGGAAAGACTGCCCCTCTAGCTTGTTCCCAAGCGGTTGAACTTGCGATCTTTGAAAATGCTGAAGGCCTGTATATCAACAATGCGAAAATACTGAAATATGAGGCCATTGCTCATCTGGCCAAGCACAATGTGTTGAACTTGCAAGTTGCCCTATTGTGTGCAAAAGCTATCTTGAAAGATGACAACGCCTTTAAAAAGTGCACGATGTCATTGATGACCTATCGAGGCTTAGCGCATCGCTTTTCATTGGTACGCCAAACAACGCTTGCCAACGGTATGCAAACCCAATGGATTAATGATTCAAAAGCAACAAACCCAGGCGCGGCTATTGCTGCAATAAACTGCATCAATGAAAACGATAATTTAGTTTTGTTGGTTGGTGGAGATAGCAAAGGCACCGATTTAAGCGAACTAAAGTCCTTGATTTCTAGTAGGGTAAACTTACTTTTGTCGATGGGAAAAGACGCAAGACGCTTTGCTGGTTGCTGTGCTAACACAGAATTTGTTGCAAGCATGGAATCGGCGGTAAATGCCGCAAAACAATACGTAGAAACCTGTACTACAAACTCAGTCGTGTTGTTGTCTCCAGCATGTGCCAGCATGGACATGTTTAAAAACTATCAACACCGCGGAGAGGTATTTGAACAGGCAGTCAATGCTCAGGAGTTTTCATGAGCGAGACGGATGTAGCAAAACAGCAAAGCTTGGCAGGCTTGTTTTCTCGTCGGCATGATGTTCCATCTGCTCGCCCGTATAACTTATGGTTAGTATTGATTGCGATCACCTTACTTTCCATCAGTTTTGTCATCGTCACTTCTGCATCGATTCCAGAGGCCGTGCGACTGCATGACAACCCGTTTCACTTTGCTATTCGTCACGGTATATACATTTGTTTGGCTGTCGTCGCGGCCATGATCACATTGAATATTCCTATGCAGTTTTGGCGCGTAATGAACCCTTATTTGTTGCTACTTGCTGTCGCTTTGTTAGTCGCAGTATTAATCATTGGGCGCGAAGTAAATGGCAGTACGCGTTGGTTGGTAGTAGGGCCTGTTACGGTACAAGCCGCCGAGCCTGCAAAATTATTCTTTTTCTGCTATTTGGCAGGGTATTTGGTGCGGCGCTACGAACAAGTGACCGAAAACTTAAAAGGCTTTATCAAGCCCTTACTTGTTTTCTTTGTGTTAGCCGTATTGCTATTGATGCAACCAGACTTGGGTACGGTCATCGTTATGTTCGCTACGACCTTAGCACTTCTGTTTTTGGCGGGCGCTAAGCTTTGGCAGTTTTTCGCACTTGGTTTTACCGGTATCGCCGCCGTTGTGAGTCTAATTGTGTACTCGGACTATCGCATGAAGCGCATTACCGCTTTTCTTGACCCTTGGGCAGATCCTTTTGGTAGTGGATATCAATTGACACAGTCTTTAATGGCCTTTGGTCGAGGTTCTTGGCTGGGACAAGGTCTGGGAAACAGTGTTCAAAAGCTGAATTTTTTACCTGAGGCGCATACAGATTTTATCATGGCAATTTTAGCCGAAGAACTAGGGTTTGCAGGTATCATTACCATACTTGCTCTCATTTTATGGATGGTGATTATTGCGCTTCGTATAGGCAATAAGGCGCTTACCAATGAGCGCCCGTTTGATGCTTTTGTTGCCTATGGTATTGGCGTGTGGTTTAGCTTTCAAACCGCTGTAAACTTGGGAGCGGCCTCTGGCGTTTTACCGACTAAAGGACTCACGCTACCGCTCGTCAGCTACGGAGGCTCATCGCTAATAATAATGTGCGTTGCCGTGGCCATTTTAATTCGCATTGATTTTGAAATCCGCGTCGCGGGTGTGCAAGCCATGCCTAAAAAACGGAAACGCGCCGCCAAGGCAGTCCCAGTAGACGATAGGGAGGCCGAGCATGCCTAAAATTGTGATTATGGCAGGCGGTACAGGTGGTCATGTCTTTCCTGGTCTAGCGCTAGCAAATGAATTGAAAGACAGAGGCTGGACAATCGAGTGGTTTGGCACGAGAGATAGAATGGAAGCAGACACGGTGCCCAGACACGGATATCCAATTCATTTTCTCGACATCGCCGGCGTAAGGGGCAAAGGTCTATTGCGCAAACTACACTCCCCCATTCGCTTGATTCAGGCTGTGTTATCCGCTCGAAAGATACTAAAACAGCTCAGCCCTGATTTAGTGATCGGTATGGGCGGCTATGCTAGTGGCCCTGGAGGGCTTGCTGCAAAAAGTCTAAATATTCCCTTGTTTATTCACGAGCAGAACGCTGTTTTTGGTTTGACTAACCGTCTATTGGCGGTGTTCGCCGACAAAGTCTTTACTGGCTTTGATTTAACAAAAAAACAAACTGAGAGTAAAGCGCCGTCGAATACCATATGGGTGGGCAATCCTGTGCGTGCTGAGTTCTTCGAGTCTCAAGCTCGAGAAATCGACACTCTTTTCGCTAGCAATAAAATAACTGAAAGCGAGAATCCCCCATGCAATATTCTAATTACAGGCGGTAGTTTGGGGGCGCAATCACTCAATACCTTGTTGCCAAGCATCATAAATTCTTGCTGCAAGGAGCATAATTTAAAAGTGTGGCATCAAGCCGGCAAAGGCAAATTGACTGGCATTGAAGAAAATTATTCTACAGACGTTACCTTGCGCGTTGACGAGTTTATTGGCAATACCGCCGACGCTTACGCGTGGGCAGAGATCATTGTATGTCGTGCCGGTGCCTTAACCGTCGCAGAGGTCTCGGCGTCTGGTAAACCGGCAATATTTGTTCCACTACCTATTGCAGTGGATGACCACCAGACCAAAAATGCGCGGGTTTTGGTTGAAGCGAATGCGGCCTATCTAGTAAATCAAAAAGACATTTCAGAGCGATTGGAAGCTTACCTAAAGGCACTGCTGAGTGACAAAAAATTAAGAAAAACAATGGGTGAAAATGCCAAAGTGCTGGCAAAAGTCGATTCGGCAAAGGTGCTAGCAGACTATTGTCAGCAAGAAATAGGAATGAAACATGACTAAGCCACAAGCCAAACAGGGTATTAACAAGCAACCGATGCCTGTGAACGATCACAAGATGCGGAGTGTAGACAACATACACTTTGTTGGCATTGGAGGTGCAGGTATGGGTGGCATAGCAGAAGTGATGATAAATCTTGGCTATCACGTAAGTGGCTCAGATAAAGCTGAAGGTGCAATGACTAGGCGACTAGCATCATTAGGTGCTGATATTTGCATAGGCCATCACGCTAAAAATGTGGAACACTCCGACTTAGTTGTAGTCTCGACCGCGATCAATAAAAAAAATCCAGAAATTTTGTTCGCCCAACAAAATCGCATACCTGTGATACGGCGTGCACAAATGTTAGCCGAATTAATGCGCTTTAGATATGGCATTGCTGTAGCCGGTACTCATGGAAAAACAACGACCACAAGCCTGTTGGCTACAATATTTTCACATGCCGAACTCGATCCGACTTTCGTAATAGGTGGCCTATTAAACAGTGCAGGTACCAATGCAAAGCTAGGCGCGAGTAAATACCTTATTGCAGAAGCCGATGAAAGCGACGCCTCGTTCTTACATTTGCAGCCGACGGTTTCGGTAGTGACCAATATCGAAGCAGATCATCTGGAAGCGTATGACGGCGATTTTGGGAAAATGCAAAGCGCTTATCTTGAGTTTTTACATAATTTACCTTTTTATGGCCTGGCGGTCTTATGTGGTGACGATAAGGTGATCCGCTCACTTTTACCTAAGTTGGAAAGAAAGTACCTGACATACGGACAGCATGATGACAACGACTATGTGGCAAAACAAATCACCTATGGTGTTAACCGGAGTGACTTTATTGTCTCAAGGCCGGGCAGGGACGACATTAAAATACATTTAAACATTACTGGTATACACAACGTGTTAAATGCAACGGCTGCGGTTGCCATTGCAACCGACGAGGGTATCAGTGACGAACACATTCAAGGTGCTTTATCCACCTTTGCGGGGATCGGTAGGCGTTTTCAAATCTTAGGCGATTTCGCTTTTGCCCAAACCAGTGATGCTGAAAAAGCGACTCACTTTACTCTAGTTGATGACTATGGTCACCATCCAACAGAAGTAGAGATGACCATTGCCGCGGCGCGCAGTAATTGGCCTGATCGAAGGCTAGTGATGGTATATCAACCGCATCGATACACTCGAACCCGAGACCTTTATGAGTCGTTCGTTGCTGCGCTATCTAAAGTTGATTGCTTACTGCTGCTCGATATTTACGCCGCCAGTGAGGAAGCAATTGATGGCGTAGACAGCACTAACCTTTGCCGTTCCATCCGACAACGAGGAAAAGTTGATCCGATATTTGTGGGCGGCGGCAGTAATTTATTTAGTGTTTTACCTGATGTCTTGCAAGACGGAGATGTTGTATTTATGCAAGGTGCGGGAAATATTGGCAATTTAGCGCAACAAATGCTTGAGCAGGCTTGTGATTTTAATACTCTGGCTGCAACGAATGGAGAGCAAAAATAATGTTACTCGGAAAATATACACCGGAGTCGTTTGGCAAAGTTGCCGTGTTGCTAGGAGGGGAGTCAGCAGAGCGAGAAGTCAGCTTAGCATCAGGTTCAGCAGTACTTAAATCTCTGCATGAAGCCGGCATTGATGCGCATGGCTTTGACCCCGCACATCGCTCAATTTGTGAATTGGTGACAGACTCATTTGATCGCGCGTTTATAATCCTCCATGGAAGAGGGGGAGAAGATGGTGTGATTCAGGGCGCATTACAACAGCTTAAAATTAGCTACACAGGTACTGGCGTACTGGGAAGTGCGCTCGCCATGGACAAAGTATTGAGTAAGTTAGTGTGGTCTGCTCGCAATATGCCTACGGCAGATTATCGGGTATTGGACAAAGCTAGTTTTAACCCAAATGAATGTGCGCTTATTTTGGCGGATTTGGGAGGGACTGTGATGGTCAAACCTTCCCGCGAAGGCTCAAGTATTGGCATGGCAAAAGCTAGCAATGCCTCGTCTTTGCAGAAGGCGATTGAAGCGGCCTTTGCTTTCGACAACGATGTGCTTGTAGAGTCCTATATTGACGGCCCTGAGTATACAGTCAGTATCGTCAATGGCGTAGCCTTGCCATCTATTCGGATGACTTCTCCGCATGATTTTTATGATTATCAGGCAAAATATGCCAGTGACGATACCGAGTACTTTTGTCCAAGTGGGCTGCCTGTAGCGCAAGAGCAGGAACTAGGCCGCTTGGCACTCACTGCTTTCGAAATGCTTTCTGGAGCCGGTTGGGGGCGAGTTGACTTGATGCGCGACAAACATGGTAAGTTTTATTTACTAGAATCGAACACCGCGCCAGGTATGACTGAAAAGAGCTTGGTACCAAAAGCTGCCGCACAAGCCGGCATGAGCTTTCAGGAACTTGTTGTGTCGATATTGGCACAGACATTTGCAAACGACTAAACATGACGACTGAACTGGCAAAAACAGAAAACCCAGTGCCCAGAGAGCAAGTGTCCTTGCCCCTTGGCTTATTGGTTTTTGTTGGCGTTATTGGCTCTCTTGTATTCATTGCGTTCAAAATTAACGCATGGCTAGAAGATGAACAAATGCTGCCGGTTCAAAGCATCGTGTTTACTGGAAAAGTTGAACAAGTTGACGTTGAGCAACTTGAGGCCAATATTCGACGAGAAAATGCGGGAAGTTTTTTTGCGGTAGACGTAAATGATGTACACGACTTGGTAGAAAAACACCCTTGGGTATTTAAAGCATCAGTTAGAAAGCGTTGGCCAAGCAAATTGTATATACACATCGTTGAGCAAGAAGCCGTTGCCGTATGGAATGCGGATTTATTACTAAATAAATACGGCGATTCTTTTGCAGGCTTGCCCTTTGAAGGTAAGTTACCTGTTTTGTTTGGACCCAATGGTAGCGAAAAAACGGCACTGGCTGGTTATAACCATATGCGCTCTCTGTTATATGGCACAGGGCAAGGTATTGAAGAGTTGATGCTCAGTGAACGTTTTGCATGGAAACTTCAGCTGAAAAGTAACATAGTATTGAATTTAGGGCGCCAAGAGTATATTGATAGGTTGCAGCGTTTTATTGATATCTACCCCTTGTTGAAAGAAACGGGTCAGCCAATAGATTACATTGATTTGCGTTATGATACAGGCTTAGCTGTGGGTTGGCTTGTAGCGCAACAAACTACCGCAAAAGAATAAGAATTAAAGGACGGATTAAACGTGTCAAAAGCAGCAGATAGAGACCTGATAGTTGGATTAGATATTGGTACTAGCACTGTAAAAGCGGTGGTAGGGGAAGTGTTACCTGATGGCGACCTCAGTATTCTCGGTGTCGGCGAACATAAATCGCGTGGTATGGAAAAAGGCGGCGTAAATGATTTGAATCTAGTGCTGCAATCTGTTCAACAGGCTGTTCAACAAATGGAGTTGATGGCTGACTGCCATGTGAGTTCTGTATTCATGTCGATAAGCGGTAGACATGTGCAATGTCAAAATGAAAGCGGTATGGTGCCTATTAATAATCAAGAAGTCACGCAAGAAGATGTCGATAATGTTATTCATGCCGCACGTTCTGTGCCCATGGCTGCTGAGCGAAAGTTATTACACGTGTTGCCACAAGAGTTTGTCATAGACGTACAAGAAGGAATTAAAAACCCCATCGGCATGTCGGGAGTAAGAATGGTCGCAGCGGCGCACATTATCACCTGCGCAGACGATATGGCAAAAAATTTAGTGAAATGTGTTGAAAATTGTGACTTGATAGTAGATCAAACGATTTTTAGCGCATTGGCATCAAGTTATGCAGTATTAACTGATGATGAAAAAGAATTGGGCGTGGCTGTTGTGGATATTGGTGGCGGTACGATTGATATCGTTATTTACACGGACGGTGCAATACGCCATACTGCAGTAATACCATTGGCAGGTAGCCAAATTACCAGCGATATAGCCAAGATATTTCGCACACCAATGAATAATGCAGAACAGATAAAAGTCAGTTATGCATGTGCGCTAAAAGACATGGTGAGTATGGAAGAAACGATCGAAGTCCCAAGCGTGGGTGGTCGTCCATCACGTGCGATGTCTAGGCACACATTGGCAGAGGTCATAGAACCACGGTTTCATGAGCTGCTAGAAATTGCGTATGAACAAATCAAAGCCAGCGGATTAGAAGAACAAATAGCGGCGGGCTTAGTAATAACCGGCGGTACCTCTAAAATGGAAGGTGCCGTTGAATTTGCCGAAGAAGTTTTTCAAATGCCTGTACGGGTGGGTAGACCGCATTCAGTAAAAGGTTTAGCTGAATATGTTGATGATCCTGCTTATGCGACTGCTGTGGGTTTGTTACAATACGGAAAACAAAGTTCAAATAATAAAAACAAGCCAGGAAAAACTGGTGAAGAAAGTATGATTAAACGCATACAGAGTTGGTTTAAAGGTGAGTTTTAGGGGACCTTTAAGCGCTAATAAAACAAGCGAGTCTGTGCGCACAGACTTGACAGTATCGGAGACTTATCATGTTCGAACTGATGGATAATACAAGCGACGAAGCCATTATTAAAGTGGTTGGCGTTGGTGGTGGTGGCGGTAATGCTGTCCAGCACATGGTCACGCACGTTATTGAAGGCGTAGATTTTATCGCCATGAATACCGATGCACAGGCTTTACATAATTCAACAGCGACAGTAAAAATTCAGATTGGTACAGAACTAACCAAAGGTTTGGGTGCTGGAGCTGATCCAAATGTGGGGCGTGAAGCCGCGCATGAAGACCGTGAAAAAATTCGCCAAGCTTTAGATGGCGCAGATATGGTGTTTATTACGGCTGGAATGGGCGGAGGTACCGGCACAGGTGCCGCACCAGAGGTGGCGAAACTAGCCAAAGATATGGGGATACTGACCGTTGCCGTAGTCACAAAACCTTTCCCATTCGAAGGTAAAAAACGGGCAGAATTTGCGAATCAAGGGATTACTGAGTTGTCTAAGTATGTCGACTCATTAATTACTATTCCAAACGAAAAGTTACTGAAAGTGATGGGCAAGGGGACACCTCTATTGCAAGCTTTCAGCGCTGCAAACGATGTATTGCGGGGATCAGTTCAGGGCATTGCCGAGTTGATTACTAAGACTGGCTTGGTGAATGTTGACTTCGCTGATGTAAAAACAGTGATGTCTGAGATGGGAACCGCAATGATGGGAAGCGGTGTTGGCACTGGCGAAGATCGTGCTGAAGAAGCGGCTGAAGCGGCAATTGCCTGCCCGCTTTTAGAAGACATCGATTTATCAGGTGCACGCGGGATACTGGTCAATATTACCGCCGGCCTAGATTTTGCCATTGACGAATATGAGACAATTGGTAACGCAGTAAAAGCCTTTGCGTCTGAAAATGCTACTGTGGTTGTCGGTACGGTTATTGATCCTGAAATGCAAGATGAGGTGCGCGTCACTGTTGTCGCTACCGGTATTGGCGCAGAGAGAAAGCCTGATATTACCTTGGTTAATAACGAAGGGAATAGGCAAAAAGCTACTGGTACTGATAATATGACAAGCCTCGGAGCAGAATCAGCCACAACGCTTAAGGCAGAGGAAGAAGCGCAACCAAGTGAGTTGGAATATTTGGATATTCCTGCTTTTCTAAGAAGACAGGCTGATTAAATCTGATCTGAACAGTTGTAAAGTCCTTGAAAAATTAAAACCCCTTGACAACAAAGGGGTTTTTCCTATAATGCGCGGTTAGCTTAACTATTAGAGAGCGGCATGTTAAAACAACGAACAATAAAAACGACCGTTACTGAAACCGGAATAGGCTTACACAAAGGCAAAAAAGTGCGAATGACGCTGAAGCCTGCACCGGTCAATACTGGCATTGTGTTTCGAAGAGTCGATTTAACGCCTCCCGTGGATATCCGTGCTGATGCGCGTGATGTCGGTGACACGATGTTGTGCACCTGCATTACCAACGACTCTGGCCACTCTATTCACACTGTTGAGCACTTAGCCTCAGCCCTATCAGGCCTGGGCATCGACAATATCATTGTCGAAGTTGACAGCCACGAGTTACCTATCCTAGATGGCAGCGCTAGCCCATTCATATTTTTACTTCAAAGCGCAGGGGTTCAGGAGCAAGAACAAGCAAAAAAATTCATTAAGGTAAACGAAACCATACGCGTTGAAGAGGGCGACAAATGGGCAGAGTTTAGGCCATATGATGGCTTTAAAGTCGATTTTAGGATTGATTTTGCGCATCCAGCTATCTCACAAACGCGTCAGCATGTGGTAATGGATTTTTCTAAGGACAGCTATGTCGATCAAGTTTCTCGGGCTAGAACATTTGGCTTTATGCGTGACCTTGAGACCATGAATTCGATGGATTTAGCACTGGGAGGCAGTATGAACAATGCTGTCGCATTGGATGAATTTCGTGTGCTCAACCCAGAGGGATTGCGCTATAAAGACGAATTCTTAAAACATAAAATTCTTGATGCTATTGGTGACTTGTATCTTGGCGGACATAGTTTACTTGGGGAATTAGTGGCTTATAAAACTGGGCATGGCTTAAATAATAAGTTGTTGAATGCAATACTAGATGCTACTCATGCATGGGAATATGTTGAGTTTGAAAGTGAAGAAAAGATGCCAATAAAATATATCGAAACAGGTGACGAGTTAGGTATTAAATTTGCATGAATTTTGTTCACTAGATTAGCACCCCGTATGTTGTCGAGTTTTCGGCACTATCGGCACTAAAAGTGAGCAGAATCTAGTAATAGTTATAAAATAAAAGACGTATTAACAGTAAACCATATACAGTATTTTAAGTTTTGCCGATATAAAAGGTATCTGATTAGATAATAATGCTGTTAAAGCGCAATAGGATTAAAATGCGAAGCACAATATACTCTGTATATGATGTTTGCACACAATAATAACTATAAATTTATTCGTATTTTGGACGTACTTGAGAATTGACCATGAAGATAACGATACTGGTAAAAGGAAACGAGACACGCTACGCCACGCGTTTTTCTGTGCGCAAACTGATTAGTGGTCTCGTGCTAGTATCGCTAGTCATGCTAGTATCCAGCCGAAGTACAGAGTCAGTGTATGAAAATCAAATTCGCTTAAATGTTATTAAAACGGGCTTGGAAGAGCAAAGTGAATTAGTGAATCAACTAAAAATTAATACTGAGCAGCAAGTTAATGGTATGGTGGGGCAACTGGCTGACATGCAGGTACAGTTGGAACGCTTGGATATAATCGGCAAAAACCTAGCTCAACAGGCTGGTCTCTCAGTTGAAGACTTTGTCTTACCAGAACAAACTAGTAAAGATATCGCCGCAGAACATCGTTTGACCAAAAAAATCGAAAAACTTTCTGATGCCTTGTCATTCAAAATTCAGCAATTGAATGCCCTTGAATCTATCTTGATTGGCCTCAATATTGAACTAGAGAGCAAATTAGCTGGTCGCCCAATTGAGCATGGATGGTTGTCTTCCTACTATGGAATTAGAAAAGACCCATTCACTGGAAAGCCGGCGATGCATAAAGGAATTGATTTTGCTGGGAAATCTGGCAGCGCGGTGATTGCAACCGGCGCGGGTGTAGTGACTTGGTCAGGTGAGCGTTACGGCTATGGTAAACTAGTAGAAGTAGACCACGGAAACGGTTTGAAAACCCGCTATGGTCATAATGACGAGCTGACTGTTAGCATCGGCGATGTAGTGACGAAAGGCCAAATGCTAGCAAAAATGGGCAACACCGGTCGCTCGACTGGTGCACATGTGCACTATGAAGTAATAAAAAACGGCGCTCAAGTCGACCCATTGCCCTATATTTACAGATAATTTTCAGTAAACGCCTGCAAAAAGCTTGTTGCAAATTGTTTGCAATAAATCTCTCTCTATACTGGTCATAACAACACCATAGGTGCTATTATGGCGCGTTTTTAAATTCAATCGAATCCGGATAACTCTTCAGCATGTTTGGAAGTATTTTTAAAAAGGTTTTTGGTACGCGAAACGATCGTTTACTCAAAAAATTAAACAAGACAGTTAAACAAATAAACGAGCTTGAAACTGTTTTTGAGAAACTCAGTGATGAGGAACTTAAAACCAAAACAGAGGAGTTAAAGCAAAAGGTTTCTGAAGGCTCTCCATTAGACAGCTTGATCCCTGAAGCCTTTGCCGTAGTCAGAGAAGCGAGTAAACGCGTATATGGCATGCGCCATTTCGATGTCCAAATGCTTGGTGGTATTGTATTACACCAAGGAAAAATATCCGAGATGCGCACTGGTGAAGGTAAAACACTCACTGCGACTTTACCGACATATTTGAACGCCTTAACTGGTAAAGGTGTACATGTAGTAACGGTAAATGATTACCTAGCGAAACGCGATGCAGATTGGGCTCGTAGTTTATTTGAATTCTTGGGTATGACAGTTGGGTGTAACATACCCGGCATGGATCAAAATGCCAAGAAACAAGCTTATGCTTGTGATATCACTTACGGCACAAATAATGAATTCGGTTTCGACTATTTACGCGACAATATGGCCTTTAGTCCCGCTGATAGGGTACAGCGCCCACTACACTATGCGGTTGTCGATGAAGTAGACTCAATTCTGATCGATGAAGCGAGAACACCACTCATTATTTCTGGTGCTGCAGAAGATAGCTCTGATTTGTATAAACGTATTAACGTTATTATTCCAAAGCTCAGTTTGCAGGAAAAAGAAGATGAAGAAGGCGAACGCGGGGATGGGCATTTCACCGTTGATGAGAAAGCCAAGCAAGTTCATCTTACTGAAAATGGACAAGAGTTCGTTGAAGAATTATTACAAAAAGAAGGATTGCTTGAAGAAGGCACATCATTGTTCTCCGCTGCCAATATTCCTTTATTACATCACGTTAATGCTGCGCTTCGCGCACACAAACTCTTTGAAAAAGACGTTGACTACATTGTAAAAGGCGATGACATTGTTATCGTTGACGAACATACTGGACGCACCATGGAGGGAAGGCGTTGGTCTGAAGGTTTACATCAAGCCATCGAAGCGAAGGAAGGCGTAAAAATCAATAATGAAAACCAAACGCTGGCCTCAATTACTTTCCAAAACTATTTCCGTATATATGACAAACTAGCGGGTATGACGGGTACTGCCGATACCGAAGCATTTGAATTTAATCATATTTATGGTTTGGAAACTGTGGTTATTCCAACTAATCGACCAATGGTTAGAATGGATATGGCAGATAAGATTTATTTGACCGCGCAAGAAAAATACGAGGCGATAGTGGCTGATATCAAAGCATGTGTTGAGCGTGGTCAACCAAGCTTAGTCGGCACAATATCTATCGAAAACTCTGAATTGCTTTCCAGCATTCTACGCAAAGAAAAAATCAAACACCAAGTTTTAAACGCGAAGTTTCACTCACAAGAAGCCGATATTGTTGCGCAAGCAGGTTTGCCTGGTGCGGTTACGATTGCGACTAATATGGCTGGACGCGGAACCGACATCGTGCTGGGAGGAAACTTACAAGCAGAGATTGATAAACTTAAGACGCCTACTGACGAAAAGATTGAACAGATAAAAGCCGAGTGGAAAAAGCGTCACGAAGCTGTGCTCGCAGCTGGCGGTTTGCACATCATCGGTACAGAGAGACATGAGTCTCGCCGCATTGACAATCAGTTACGAGGTCGTTCAGGACGACAAGGTGATGCGGGTTCATCGCGCTTTTATTTGTCACTAGAAGATCCTTTAATGCGGATCTTTGCCTCTGAAAAAATGGGGAATATGATGAAGCGCTTGGGCATGGAACGAGGCGAGTCAATTGAACACCCTTGGGTATCCAGAGCTATAGAAAATGCGCAAAGAAAGGTTGAAGGGCGCAACTTCGACATGCGTAAAGCCTTGTTAGAATATGATGATGTCGCTAATGACCAGCGGAAAGTAATTTACGAACAAAGAAACGAATTGTTGGACGAAGGTGATGTTGCAAAAACGGTAGAAAATATCCGTGTAGACGTTTTTAACACCGTGATTGACCAATACATTCCTCCTCAGTCGTTAGAAGAAATGTGGGATGTGCCTGGGTTAGAAGAGCGTTTGAAAAGTGATTTTGCGCTAGAACTACCGATTCAGAAAATGCTTGACGAAGACGACAAGCTATATGAAGAAAAAATCCGTGAATTCATCCTAAGTAAAGCAGAAGAAGCGTATAAGGCGAAAGAAGATGCAGTCGGTGATCAAGTTGTGCGTCAATTTGAGAAAGCAATCATGTTGCAATCACTTGACCAGCACTGGAAAGAGCATTTAGCTGCAATGGACTTTTTACGTCAAGGTATTAACTTGCGCTCTTACGCTCAGAAAAGCCCTAAGCAAGAATATAAGCGCGAGTCTTTTGAACTGTTTTCAGAAATGCTAGACAATTTGAAGTTGGATGTGATCAGTATTTTAAGCCGTGTACAAGTTCAAGAAAAGTCAGATGTAGAGAGAGTTGAAGCACAGCGTAGGCGGGCAGAAGCGGAACAAATAGCTGAGCACAAGTCTGTTGGCTCTGCTACTGAAGAAGCCTCTGATAAGAAATCGAAGCCTGTTCACCGGCAAGGACCGAAGGTAGGTAGGAATGACCCTTGTCCTTGTGGGTCGGGTAAAAAATACAAACAATGCTGTGGCAAACTCAGTTAATTGCAGTTTGCCGAGAATATTACTGTTGAGAACATGACAATCATTGATGTAGCCGTTGGCATAATCTCAAAGAATACTGCGGCAGACGATAAAGAATTTTTTGTTTGTCGTCGCGCCGTGCATCAGCATCAAGGGAATAAATGGGAGTTTCCTGGGGGGAAAGTAGATAAAGGTGAAAAACCTGAAGATGCTTTAGCCAGAGAGCTTTTCGAAGAAGTAGGGATTGCGATAGATAATATCTCGTCTTGCGCATTTGTGATCAGTCACAAATATGAAGATAAACACGTCAATTTGCATGTGTTTAATGTGCAAGAATTTGATGGTGACCCCTTTGGAAAAGAAGGTCAGCAAAGCCAATGGGTTAAGCTTGACACTTTGCTGACATTGAATTTTCCGAAAGCAAACAAGCCGATACTTGATTACTTACGCCAACAGGCTTAAGGTTAAACATGCTTCGCCAGCGAAGCTGAACAAACAGCAAGTATCTATGCTATCTAAGCATTGAGCTTAGTTATCTGTAATTTAAAACCATCCATTATTTTATTCAGCGCGTTTGTTGCCAAATCAAAATATTGAGACGCGTTCAAACTTGGTTTTTCGATAAGAATTTGACTCTCTATACAAGTTAATAGTGCTTCTATCGGTGGTGCCAATTCGGGCATCGGGTTACGTACTAGAAACTGCTCTAATTGTTCTTGAAGAAAGTGCAGCTTTATTCTTTCTACACTACTTGAACAACCAGACGCAGCAATTCCAGTACCGATTGCTCTTGCTTGCCCAACAGATTCACTGGCATTTAGGAGTAGCTGCCAAAGAATGTTGGCAGGTGTGTTATTTAGGCATTTCATTTCCTGCAAATGGTGTTGTTCGGCGCAGTCTTCAATAAGGTGCAATAGATTTCTAATAAATGCGTTATGTTGGTTAAAGTTATATGTTTTTGTTTTATCTCTGTTTATCGTCTTTAAACGCAACCAATGATCCATTTTACCCACCCAAAAACCGTTGCTCCTGATCCAAATAAAGTTTTTATTGATGTTTTGTTGAATGCTTTCAATATCATCTTGTAATTTGAGGATCCTCGGCATTAAACTGTTATCGCCGCCGATATACCCAGATGTTAATCCTCTATGTTGCTGCACAAGAGACAGCAGTGATACAAGTTCTTGTATCCACTTAATACCCACCCTTTGACGTTTTTTGTTGCCTTTTTCGTTTCTAATACCCGACACAATAAGTGCTACAAGTACTAACAGTATACTCAGGAGAATGGCTAAAAATACGCTCATGCGGCTTCCTTATTTTTGTCCGAAAGTTGGAGTAAATGGCTGGCTACGTCAGACGTTTGTTGTGCACGCACAACATTGTCATTTGCTTTACTGGATATATCTTCAATAAGCTGAGATATCTCTCGACACGCTATCGCTTGCTGTTCACAGGCCACGGCAACACCTGTAATGTCATCTGACACCTGTTCAGAAGAGCCAAGCAGTGACTTAAGTGTGCTTGATACCTCGCTGACTTTGCTATTGGTGTCGCTGGCACTTTCGAGTAACTGAGATATCTGTGAGGCAACATTTGACATATTTTGTGTGATGTCTTCTGTTTGTTTTGTAATCGTGTTTGCTGACTCATGACTTTTGTGGGCTAGGTTCCTAACTTCTTCTGCAACTACCGCAAAACCTCGACCATGCTCGCCTGCTCTGGCCGCCTCAATTGCCGCGTTCAATGCTAATAAATTTGTTTGTTCGGCCATCTCACGAATGACTTGCGACATGGAGTTAACTAAATCCATGTTTTCTTCAAGTTCTCTCAAGCTAGCTGCACTTGTGCTTGCTGAGTTAGACAGCTGACTCACTATCGCTTGTGTAGTATTCAGGTTCTCATAACCCAATTGGCATACGTCTTTGCTCGATGCGGCTTCTTCTCTGGTGCTATCTAAACGCCTGAATACGTCTTCAATACTTTGCGTTATTTCTGTTATCGCTGAGGCTACTGATAGAGTGGCATCAGATTGTGATTTAGAATGTTCCACTACTAAACGGGCATTGTCGGCAAGTTCATTTGAAGAAAAGCTCATTTCTGTAACGATAGCATTTGAGGTATCTAAGTTGCGATGTTTACTCCGCAATACATTTAGCATCGGATCTTGGAGACTATGCAGAGGGCCTTTTATGGATTCGCCTACTTGGTTGTCATATTCCTCTGTGAGCTTGCTTAAATAGCCAATGAATGACTCGAGGTCACTTTGTATTGCATTGAGTACAAAAAGAGCGAAAAGGCTACCGACGCAGAGTACGCCAAGACTTATCTTCGTAAATCCAAATCCAGCAAGCAGTATTGAGCCTAATACAAACATTGTAAATAGCTTTAAGCACCCAGATACCCCAAGCCGTTGGAGTGTATTGATAGATATTGGATTATGCATGTTGAAAAACAAAACGAGGATAACTTATTTTACTTAACGACAAAGCCAAGCGTTTATTTAGAAAAAATACACTTTAGTAGTGGTCCGTTTGGTCAGTTTTCACGGCTGTAAAGCAAGGATACTAACGCTGTACTCATCATACAAGGCTGGCCAAATTTGTTTTAAAAATTGGTTTTACGATCAATCGAGTTGATAGGTTTTGCATATTTTATAAACAAATACAAATAAGCCTTGGGGACTAAATTGTAATTTTACTTGCAGTAGCAAAGGCAATATCCAAATGATGGTAAGCTGCCTCACCGATAAAGTGTGGATACACTGTATCTTCATCCCAAGTAATAGTTTTTCCATCGAAGTCCAGGAAACAAGGATCACCTTTGTGCAAAGGGAGAAAGTCCTTTCCGTCGATAGCAGGATGAATCATTGCTGATTTTTTCCCGTTATTTTGCGGGTATTTTATTTCTTCAATTAACTTAAAAGCCTCGACAACAGGAAGTGCAGCGACACTTTGCTCATTCCAAGACTGAATAAATGCAAATATGGTATGCGTTAGCTGCTTGGTCTGTTCAAATAGGGAGGCTTTTAAGGTGCTGTGTGCCTGCGCGCCGAGTTCTAGCATTAAGCCTTTTTTTCCCAGAGTACAAAAATACGGATGGGTCTCAAAAGGTATTTGGTCTTCGACTAAGATGACGGCTTCGGGCATGCGATTCTTTATAAAACGTGCTAAACAAATATGGAATTCGTCCAGTGCTAGTAAAATTACACTTGGCCCCATGTTACTGGTTGTGTTGTGAATATCGATGACTAGATCATACTGCGGATTTGATTTAGGACCATATCGGGCGTTTAAGGATTGTGCCAATTGTTGCTCGTAATTCAGCTCTTTATCGCGCTTGTTTGCATTTGTATTGAGTGCAACATGAGAAAACTGACGATTAAGATCCTCTTCGACATAGCGCGTTCTGTTTTTTATCGCTTTTTCGTTCACCAAGGTAAAGTCAACATGAATACTAGGACTACTTGCTAGTAACTCATCACTGTTTTGTTGCCAGTACTCTACCGCATATACGCCTGACAATTCGTTGCCGTGGGTACCGCCGCTTACAAGAACGGATTTAATTACATCGTTTCGCATCATGACTTAAAAAACTCATCTGTTTGTTCGGCAAGTAAGGCTTCAATATCTTCTACATCAATACTTAAGTTTTCCTTATCGCTAATATCACTCTCAGTTGCTAAGCGATTTTCTTCGTTTGCCCATTCCCCTAGGTCGATCAATTGACAACGTTTCGAACAAAAGGGACGAAAGGGGCTGGTCTCGGCCCAAACGACATTTTGTTTGCATGTGGGGCAGTTAACTTCTGTAGGCATAACTAGTGTGCTCAAATGATTGTCCGCGCTTAACATCGCGCAATTTCAAAACTAATATCTTCGGCAACGGCACCCGTAGTACCTTGCTTGGGGTGCAATTGCATAAATTTGATCCCATATCGATAGGTGTTACCACTTAACACTGGGTAGTAAGATTCTAGCGTTGTACATTTTACCCTGACTAATTCAACTTTGTCTTCTACGTTCCCTTGGTAGAATCCGTTCTTGCCTAGGACTTTGTGAAAACGTCCGCGCTCCCTTAAAAACGTCATGATAATATTGACACTTTGATCGATTAAACCAAGTTGTTGGATCCATCTTTGGATATCGGCTTGGACAATGGCGGGGGCTTGTTTCATCCAACAAAACAGGCTTGGAAGGTCAAAACTTGTCGCGCCGCCAGGAATAGCAAAACGCTGCCTTATGCTAGCAATAAACTTGTCCTCTTTTATGCTTGCGCCTAACTTTTTGTTGAGTTTAATTTGCCCAAGTAAGTGTTGGAGTTGTTGCAGTGTTTTGTCTAAGGCACTACTATCAATTTCAGGGTGTTGAGACCAGTGAATAAGGTTTTTTTCTTGAGCATCAATGTCTTTCATAAAGTCGACGCGTAAGTCTAATCGCTCTACAAGCTCTAGAATGTCAAATAGCAACTTAAAAAAATGTAAAAATTGGTACGTATCTTCAGGCGTGCTCGCAGTATGAAGTTGTTTGAACAATTGCTCTAGTCGCAAGTAATTTCGCACTTTTTCACAAAGTGGGAATTCGTATAGAGCGGTTGTCATTTAATTCTCCCTGCTTTTGTTTTTTGTGTTTCCAAAAGATATCGCATATGCCATTGTGTGGGCTTAAAGCTTATTTATCCAAGGTTGTTCTCAAGTAGAGGCATATTTCAGATATTGTGCATGCAAGGTTTTTACTTGAGCAACTATTGATGCCTCATCATTACTATTATCAATAACATCATCTGCAGCTGCAAGCCTAGTTTCGCGTTCACATTGTGCTTCAATAATTTGTTGGATGGTTTTTTCTGCACTTCCATCTCTATTTATCGCGCGTTGCAATTGAATATCAGGTGGCACATCCACAACTAACACACGCTTTACTAAGTGCACAAGCTTGTTTTCGATGAGTAAAGGTGCGCAGAGTATACAGTAATCCGATGTAGCCTGCTGACATTGTACCTGCATTTCTTGCCGAATGATCGGGTGCAATAGCTGATTAAGCCACTCTTTTTCACTCGGGTCAGCAAATACGTGCTTGCGCAGCCATGCCCGATTTAAGTTGCCTTTGCCATCGACAACTTGCTTACCAAAGTGTTTTTTGATTTTATTAAATGCAACGGTTTCTGGTTCAACTACTTG
This sequence comes from Agaribacter flavus, assembly GCF_042646125.1. Taxonomy (NCBI): domain Bacteria; kingdom Pseudomonadati; phylum Pseudomonadota; class Gammaproteobacteria; order Alteromonadales; family Alteromonadaceae; genus Agaribacter; species Agaribacter flavus. The sequence goes on along the minus strand of NZ_JBHRSW010000006.1, from coordinate 137,007 downwards.
TCTTGCGATAATGTCGGCATCTATTACGTCTACACCAAGATCTGAAAATAAATCGGTGACTGTTGTTTTACCGCTCGCAATACCGCCAGTTACGCCTACAATATATTCACTCATTCACTACCTGAGCATTGGATAGGATATTCTTAATATAGTAATAAATCTAAGTATGTTTGCGCAATGGTATCGCCAAAGAGTACAGTAAGATAACCGGCCGCAGCTAAGTATGGGCCAAAGGGAATCGCCAAATTTCCGTCTTTATTTTGCTTTAACATTAGAGCGATGCCGATGATAGCTCCGACGACGGAAGACAGTAGAATAATAATTGTTAAATATTGCCATCCCACCCAAACGCCCAAGGCAGCAAGCAATTTAAAATCACCATACCCCATGCCTTCCTTGCCGGTGAAAAATTTAAAAAGCCAATACACGCTAAATAAACTTAAATAGCCAAAGACGCCCCCAAATACGGCATCTTTTAAAAGCTCGGGTGTAAACACGGCATGAGTGAGTAAGCCTAACCAAAGTAAGGATAAGGTCAAACTGTCCGGCAGTAACATTTCATCTAAGTCGATAAAAGTCATCGCGATCAGTAACCAGGTTCCTAAAATAAACGTTAGACCCATTGGTGAAAAGCCGAGTTGCCAAGCGACAATTGAAGATAACACAGCAGTGAGTAACTCTATCGCGGGGTAGCGAGCAGAAATAGGTGTTTTGCAACTCGCACACTTCGCCTTAAGAACTAGCCAGCTCAATACAGGGATATTTTCCCAAGCACGTATTTTGTGTCCGCAAGTGGGACATGTGGAATCAGGCTTGACCAAATTAAAGGTATCACGTGAAGGGAGAGGGGTGTCTGGATTTTGGGCGCTAAATAGTTCGTCTTCCCATTCTTGTTTCATCATCTGAGGCAAGCGATAAATCACCACATTTAAAAAACTACCCACCAAAAGGCTGATAAGGAAAGTGATTGAAATGAAGACTGTGGGAGAGCTTGACATTAGCTCGATGATTTGTGGCATGAATAAGTCCTAAGCGAAAAATCGTATAATAGACAATTAGTTATAGAAATCAATGTGATTAATGCTTGTTAAACCTCGCCCAAGGGAAGCAGTCGAGCATTGTAAAAACGCTGCGAGTACATCCATGTACGCTTATATTTTTCTTCCATGAAAAATATATTTTACAATACTCGACTGCTTCCCTTGGGCGAGGTATCGCAAGCGTATTAGTCCACGCTGAGTTTATACAATAGCACCCATTTGAAATATGGGTAAGTACATGGCAATGATCAGACCACCGATTACCACACCCAACACCGCCATAATTAACGGTTCGAGTAAGCTAGTAAGGCCATCTACCATATCGTCGACTTCTGCCTCGTAGATACTGGCGATTTTGGCTAGCATATCATCCACGGCGCCAGACTCTTCACCAATGGCAATCATTTGTGTCACCATATCTGGAAACACGCCGGTCGCTCTCATTGCAGTATTCATTTGCGTGCCACCCGCGACTTCTTTGCGAATAAACAATATGGCATCCCTAAATACAGCATTGCCTGAAGCACCTGCAGCCGAATCAAGTGCGCCAATAAGTGGCACACCCGCAGTAAATGTGGTTGATAAGGTTCTCGCAAACCTTGCAATAGACGCTTTCTTTAAGATTTCGCCAATGACGGGGATACGAAGAATTTTTTTGTCGACAGAATCGCGCAGTTTAATCGATTTTCGATGTGCTCTAACGAATACTACGCCGCCCGCAACGAATCCCGCAGCGATAAATACACCATAGTTTTGCACAAAGTTTGATAGCGCTAGTACCATTTGTGTAAATGCAGGAAGCTCAGCGCCAAAACCAGCGAATATTTCTTCAAATTGAGGGACAACAAATACCAATAATATGGTGGTAACAATAAAAGCAACCACCAGTACTGCGATGGGGTAAAACATGGCTTTTTTGATTTTGGACTTGAGTGCTTCTGCCTTTTCTTTATATAAAGCTATTCGGTCGTAAATAGTTTCGAGCGCTCCCGATTGCTCACCTGTCTCGACGAGATCACAGTATAAATCGTCAAAGTACAATGGGTGTTTTCTCAAGGCTGAGGACAAAGGGTTGCCCGATTTGACTTCTTCGGTAATTTCGCCCATTAGTTTGCGTACACCACCATTTGCATGGCCTTGACCAATCATTTCTAAACTTTGGATTAAGGTAACGCCCGCCCCTAGCATTGTGGCTATTTGCCTTGATACTACACATATGTCAGCTGCCGTAATCTTTTCTTTCTTTTTGAAAAGAGGTTTGGCTTGCTTGCGGACTTTGGTCGCAGATATGCCTTTCTTACGTAGTAGGCTTTTTGCTTCAATCAAGTTACTGGCAGAAATTTCTCCATTCTTACTCGCACCCTTCCTGTCAGAGCCAACATAGGTGTATGTTTCTAGTGCTTTAGCCATGGTGCTTCCTCACTATCATTGCTTTTTAAACAAGAAAGCCCAGACTCGCTGGGCTTTGTATGCTTACCTTTGCTAATTAGCAGTATTCAGTTGGGTCACACACTGTTGCCCAAGTTACTTGACCGTTTGCAAATGTTGGCGTCATTGTGATTGTCGCAGGACCAGAGGCTGCAGCATTTTGAAGGTTTGAGTTAGTAGAGGCTGTCGCAGTTATCACGCCATTGGCGGCAGTGGCAACACCTGGAAGCGTCGCAGTACCAGCGATATCTGCAGGTACACCGTTTTGGTTAGCTTGACAGTTTGCAACGCTGCTATTAACTTGAGCACAAACTTCAACAGCAGACTTGGCTGATGCTGTAGCGTTAACTACTTCAGTCATACGTGCTTTGTTTGTATAAGTTTGGTAAGCAGGCAGAGCAATAGCTGCTAGAATACCGATGATTGCAACAACAATCATTAATTCAATAAGGGTAAAGCCTTTTTGTTGGTTAACTTTAGACATGATAGATTCCTCTCGTTGCGTTGATACGCTTTCACAGTTACAAGTTAGTTAATACACATTGCGAGAGAACTGAAAGTGTTTGCTGCCTCTCTCAACTTGATCGGAAGTATAAATCTGTCGAATGGCTTGTGAAGTATGTAGACGCATACTTAAGTCTTGGTTTCGACACCGAGAAAGGCTAAAGTTGAATAATATTACTTTTTAACTATATGATTTTATTCAATAAGTAAAGATAGGTCTAATGCGTGGACATGTTTGGTCAACGCACCAGAAGATACGAAATCTACCCCTATTTTTGCCAACTCTTTTAGTCTCGTCTCGGTTATATTTCCAGAGACTTCAAGTTTACAGGCTTGCTTATTGAGCTCTACTGCCTCCAAGATCTGTTTTGTATCAAAATTATCTAACATGACAACATCAGCTTGCGCATCGATGGCTTCTTGTAGTTCATTTAGGTTTTCTACCTCTACTTCTACCAATTTTTCCGCGTCAACCGAGCGCGCTTTTTGAATAGCTTCAGCAATACCACCGCAGGCGGCGATGTGATTTTCTTTAATCAAGAAAGCGTCAAACAAACCTATGCGGTGATTGTGGCCTCCACCACATTTGACGGCGTACTTTTGTGCGAGTCGCAAGTTGGGAATCGTTTTTCGGGTGTCTAGCAATTTTGTATTTGAGTCAGCGAGCATGCCTACATATTTGCGAGTCGTTGTCGCTGTGCCGCTCAAAGTCTGCAAAAAATTAAGTGCTGTGCGCTCTGCTGTCAATATAACTTGTGCTCTACCGGATAGTTTTGCAAGCACTTGATTTTCCGTTACCTGATCACCATCTTCTACTTCCCATAGAATGTGTACACCCTCATCGAGTTGTAAAAATGCTTCACTGGCCCATTCAATACCACAGATAATACCTGGCTCTCTTGCAATAATTTGTGCAGTGACACTTGTGTGTTCGTCTACCAATTGAGCGGTAATATCATTGCTCAATGACACACTACCACCTAAATCTTCGGCGAGCGCTTCTGCAACGTCTTTTTTAATGTTTTTTGTAAAGTCTATAGACATAGTTGTTTAATCATTCTTTTTGTGAAAAACCGATTGCACCTTTGGCACGTGCAATTATACTCAGTTTATATTTTTTCTTAAGACCAAGTGTATGACATTATTTGCATTACTTATCGTGATGGCTTTGGAACGCGTGAGTAAAAAATCAGCGATGTTTCACATTGCAACGATAAGCCAGTTGTATTTTAAACTATGGATCGACAAAGGGAACTTGCGCGACAAGCCAAATTATTTATGGGTTGTTTGCATTGCGGCGATTCCGGCGATACTGTGCTTTATGCTGTTCGCTTGGTTGCCTTTGTTTTTTGAGTTGTTGGTCAGCATATTAATTTTGTGGGTTTGTTTAGGCTGTCCAGTTACCCGTAAAACTTATAGAGACTATTTAGCTGCCGCAAATAGGGGAGATTTTCAGGCGTGTTCATTGCACAGTATGAACTTTGGCAACCAAGGAGGTGAGCTTGATAATGTTGGAAAACAGCTTGTCTTAGTGAATTACAGACAATATACCTCTGTTATCTTGTTTTTTGTTGTGCTCGGCGCACCAGGTTTGGTGTTCTATTCGATCGTTAAAGAACTGAGTATCCAATGCAAAGAAAAGCATGGACGAGTAGAGGACGAAACTGCGGCAGATAAAATTTTGTTTGTATTAGATTGGCTTCCTGTACGCTTTACTACTTTTGGTTTTTTGATAGTGGGTCACTTCACAAATGCACTTTCTGCCTGGTTACATATTGTTCTGGAAACTAAAATTAACACTTACGACGCATTAGCGAAAGTGGCTGTTGCCGCAGAAGATGTTTCTAAATGCGACAAGCATTTAACTGAACCTTTACAATTAGTTAAGTTAGTCAAACGAAATGTCGTATTTGTTTTAATGGCTGTGGCTGTCGCGACTATGGTCGGATTAGTGCGATAAAAACTTTACCTTAATTTCAATATGGCCTACACTGTTTGGTTAATTGGTATTACCATTAGCTAACAGGATAGGATGACAAGCTTAATTAAGCAGCCCAAATTGTCCGATGTCATTACTGAGCAACTAGAGTCTATGATTTTAGACGGCACCCTAGTTGCCGGTGAAAAACTCCTGCCTGAACGCTTATTAGCTGAGAAATTCCAAGTATCGCGCCCATCTTTGCGAGAAGCTATTCAAAATTTAACCGCAAAAGGCCTGATTGAGCGAAAACAAGGAGGCGGTACTTTTGTCTCTCAGAGTATGAATCGCAACATGACCGACCCCCTCTTAGCGCTTGTTGCTTCCCGTCCAGAAACTCAGTTTGATTTGTTAGAGTTTCGCCATTCTTTAGAAGGTATGGCGGCTTTTTATGCTGCTCTTCGCGGTCAACCCGATGACTATCAAGCTTTGCAAGTGGCTTTGGACGGTTTGCCTATGAAAGGTGAAGGTGTTAATGCAGATGAAGAAGCGCAAGCACTTGCCAGTTTTTATTTAACCATGGCAAAGGCCGCGCACAATATGGTGTTGTTGCAGGTCATGCAAACGATGCAAGAAATGCTAGTGGACAACATAAAGCGCAATTTATCCATGCTGAGAAGTGCTACCGACGTTGAAGTGCAAATTTCGGAACAGCGCAGAGATATTGTGCTTGCCATTGTGAGTGGCGATCCAGTTAAAGCAAGAAACGCGAGCCATAAGCATTTGGCTTTTGTTGAAAAAACCCTGTTAGACATAAATAAACGAGACGCCAATGTTCAGCGCTCGTTGAGACGAATAATTACGACCGAATAAGCCGCAAGGCGACTTTTTAACAAGCCCGATAAGTTCAACTTTTCGGGTTTATTTAAACAGAAGAATAGGAAATAACTATGGCTGAAATGAAGCAACCGGATGTGGATCCAATCGAAACACAGGAATGGTTAGATGCATTAGAAGCAGTGTTAGAAGAAGAAGGCGTAGAACGCGCACATTACCTTCTTGAGTCCATGATTGAAAAAGCACGTCGCAGCGGCGCGCATTTGCCATACGACGCGACAACTGCATATTTAAATACTATCCCTGTTGGTCAAGAACCCACAATGCCTGGTGACCAGACCATAGAGAAAAAAATACGCAATGCTATTCGTTGGAATGCATTGATGATGGTACTTCGTGGCTCTAAGAAAGATTTAGAACTGGGCGGGCATATCTCTAGTTTCGCTTCCTCAGCCATGCTTTATGATGTCGGTTTTAATCACTTCTTCAAAGCACCAACCGAAGACAATGGCGGTGACTATCTATTTGTCCAAGGTCATGTCTCTCCTGGTATATATTCTCGCGCTTATATTGAAGGACGCTTAACTGAAGAACATTTAGATATGTTCAGGCAAGAAGTGGACGGTAAGGGTTTATCGTCTTACCCTCATCCAAAGCTTATGCCCGAATTTTGGCAGTTCCCTACGGTATCGATGGGACTAGGGCCAATGCAGGCCATTTATCTAGCCCGATTCTTAAAGTACTTGACCAACCGAGGATTGAAAGACTGCTCTGATCAACGAGTTTGGTGCTTTATGGGGGACGGTGAAGTAGATGAGCCAGAAAGCTTGGGTGCGATTGGTTTAGCTTCGCGCGAAAACTTAGACAACCTGACCTTTGTCATTAACTGTAACTTACAACGTCTAGATGGTCCTGTGCGTGGAAATGGCAAGATTATTCAAGAATTAGAAGGCACTTTCCGCGGCGCAGGATGGGAAGTGATTAAAGTCATCTGGGGGCGTTATTGGGATTCACTACTCGCAAAAGACAGTTCAGGTAAATTACACGATTTGATGAACGAAACCGTTGACGGTGAGTACCAAAATTACAAGGCCAAAGGTGGTGCGTTTACGAGAGAAAACTTCTTTGGTAAATATCCCGAGTTAAAAGAGATGGTTGCAAACATGTCTGATGAAGACATTTGGCGCCTTAACCGCGGTGGTCACGATCCAGTTAAAGTGTATGCGGCATACAAAAAAGCATCTGAGACAAAAGGTCGCCCTCAGGTGATCCTTGCTAAGACCGTAAAAGGTTATGGTTTGGGTGATGCTGGTGAAGGTAAGAATATCGCGCACAACGTCAAAAAAATGGAAGCTGAATCTGTAAAACAGTATCGCGACCGTTTTAATATTCCTCTTTCCGATACAGAAGCTGAAAATCTCAGCTATTATAAATTTGAAGAAGACAGCCCTGAACTTAAGTATTTACGAGAAAAGCGTGAAGCGCTAAACGGTTATATGCCAAGACGTCTTCCGCAAAGTAGTGAAGCCTTACCAGCGCCTGATTTAAAAGCATTTGAAGCAATTACTAAGGGCTCGGGCGAACGAGAGATTTCCACAACGATGGCTTTTGTGCGTGTATTGACCGTTATGCTTAAAGATAAGCAAATGGGTAAACGCGTTGTTCCCATCATTCCTGATGAAGCCAGAACGTTTGGTATGGAAGGGCTATTCCGTCAAGTGGGCATATACTCAAATGAAGGGCAAAAATACATCCCACAAGATAAAGATCAGGTTGCCTATTACCGCGAAGACAAAAAAGGTCAGGTATTGCAGGAAGGTATCAATGAGTTAGGTGCGATGTCTTCTTTTGTAGCCGCAGGTACGTCTTATTCTCTTAATGATTTGCCCATGCTGCCGGTTTACATTTATTACTCCATGTTTGGTTTTCAACGTGTTGGCGATATGGCCTGGGCAGCGGGTGATTCACAATGCCGAGGCTTCTTAGTAGGTGGCACGGCAGGACGCACTACCTTAAACGGAGAAGGTTTGCAGCATCAAGATGGGCATTCACATGTGCAAGCAGGCTTAATCCCTAACTGTGTGAGCTATGATCCTACTTACGGCTATGAGGTGGCTGTCATTGTACAAGATGGTATTCGCCGCATGTTGACTGAACAAGAAAACATTTTCTATTACCTGACAGTAATGAATGAAAACTATGCTCAGCCAGCTATGCCAGAGGGTTGTGAAGCAGGTATTTTAAAAGGCATTTATTTGCTTGATACGGTCGGTGATGAAAAGTCCTCTAAAAAGGTGAAGTTGCTTGGTTCGGGTACTATTCTTGTTCAAGTAAGAGCCGCAGCGGCATTACTTGCTGAAAAATATGGTGTAACGTCGGAAGTATACAGTGTACCGTCGTTTAACGAGTTAGGTCGAGATGGTTTGGATTGTGACCGTTACAACATGCGTAATCCGAGTGCAGAGCAAAAAGTCCCTTATATCACTGAATTACTTGCTCAAGGCTTTGATGCGCCGACTGTTGCCGCAACAGACTACATCAAGTCTTACGCTGAACAAGTACGAAACTATGTGCCGGGTCCGTACAGAGTACTTGGAACAGACGGTTTCGGGCGCTCTGATAGTCGTGAAAATCTGCGTAGTCACTTTGAAGTCGATGCGAACAATGTTGCCTATGCGGCACTTTACGAGTTGTTTAAAGCCGGTGATTTAGATGCGAAAACACTCGAAAAGGCGCGCTCAGAGCTAAATATCGACGGCGACAAAATTAATCCACTATACGCATAGAGAGACGAAAAATGGCAAATCTAGTTGATATTTTAGTTCCTGACGTTGGTGGGGATGAAGTAGAAATTATTGAAGTATGCGTTGCCGTTGGTGACGAAGTTGAAGCAGAAGCATCTATTGTGACTGTGGAAAGCGACAAAGCGAGTATGGATATTCCGATTCCCTTTGATGGCGTAATCAAGGAAATTAGTGTTGCCGTGGGTGACAAGATAAAAGAAGGCGACTTGCTAGGTAAAGCTGAAGAAGCGAGCGCTTCGACTGATAGCAAAGCAGTAGAAGCGCCAGAAGCACCTAAAGCTGAGCCGCAAGCCGCAACCGCGCCTGCAGATGCACCTGCACCTGCATCATCCGGTGGTTCAACAACTGTTGAAGTAATGGTGCCTGATATCGGTGATGCCGAAGGTGTTGAGATCATAGAGTTACTTGTCAATGTTGGCGACTCGGTTGAAGAAGAAGACGGTTTAATTACCTTAGAAACTGATAAAGCAACAATGGATGTGCCGGCACCACAAGCGGGTAAAGTGGTCGAGTTAAAAGTAGCAGTAGGTGACAAAGTGTCAGAAGGTTCACTGGTACTTGTACTTGAAACAGCAAGCGGTGCAAGTGGCGATAGCTCTCAGTCGGCTGCGCCAGTAGATAAGCCCGTAACTGACGCGCCTGTCGCTTCTTCTGCATCGTCCGAAAGCAAAACCATCGAAGTGACGGTGCCTGACATTGGTGATGCGAGCGATGTAGAAATCATTGACGTGCTTGTGAAAGCGGGTGACTCTGTTGAAGAAGAAGACGGTCTAATTACGCTTGAAACAGACAAAGCAACAATGGATGTACCTGCACCAGAGGCGGGTAAAATCGTTGATGTGAAAGTAAGTGTAGGTGACAAAGTATCTGAAGGCTCGTTAGTGCTCACCTTAGAAGTTGCTGGCGCTGCGCCCGTTGCTTCTTCACCTGCACCAACGGCAGCCGCTGCAAGCGCGACAGCATCCGCTCCAGCGGCACCAGCACCGGTTGCAAAGCCTGCACCGGTGACAGCGGCGCCCGCCTCTAAAGGGACGGGTAAAGTGTATGCCTCTCCCTCCGTTAGACGAGTAGCCCGTGAATTTGGTGTGGACTTGAGTCTTGTTAGTGGCTCAGGTCGTAAAGGTCGCATCGTTAAAGAGGATGTGCAAGCGTATGTTAAGGCGGAGCTTGCTAAGCCTCGCGGCAGTAGCGCCTCGGCTGCGAGTGGTGGTGGCGGTTTGCAAGTGCTGGCGCAGCCTAAAGTTGATTTTAGTAAATTTGGTGAAATCGAAGAAAAGCCACTAACTCGTATTCAAAAGCTATCTGGTCCAAACTTACATAGAAACTGGGTGACGATCCCACATGTTACGCAGTTTGAAGAGGCTGACATTACTGAGCTAGAAGCATTCCGTAAGCAACAGAATGCGATTGCAGAAAAGCGCAAGCTTGGCGTAAAAATTACACCGCTCGTATTTATGATGAAAGCCGTAGCAGATGCGCTGAAAGCTTTCCCAACCTTTAATACTAGTTTGTCTGAAGATGGTGAAGCACTGATTCAGAAAAAATATTACCACATCGGTATTGCCGTTGACACGCCGGGGGGCTTAGTTGTACCTGTCGTGCGGGATGTTGACAAAAAAGGCATTATTGAACTTTCAAAAGAGTTAATGGAAATAAGTGTAAAGGCGCGTGATGGTAAGCTTAAGTCACAGGATATGCAGGGGAGTTGTTTTACTATTTCTAGCTTAGGCGGTATTGGTGGAACGGCGTTCACGCCAATCGTAAATGCACCTGATGTAGCAATATTAGGCGTATCTAAGAGTGAAATGAAACCTAAGTGGGATGGTAAAGAATTTCAGCCACGCCTTATGCTGCCGTTATCATTATCATACGATCATCGCGTAATTGATGGTGCACTAGCATGTAAGTTTGCAGTACATCTTGGTGATGTACTATCGGATATTCGTCGAATTTTGTTGTAATTCGGCTTTGTATGCGCCTCAATGCATAATGGCAGTGGGGTGTTTAATATTTTAGTTTGCTGCAACTATGGCGGTAAACAATTACTCAAATACGTAAATTGAGGTCATAATGAGCGAAATCAAAACACAGTTAGTAGTTCTAGGTGCGGGCCCAGGTGGGTATTCAGCAGCGTTTAGAGCGGCTGACCTTGGTATTGACACTATTTTAGTTGACGCCCGTGAAACACTGGGTGGTGTATGTTTGAACGTTGGGTGTATTCCTTCAAAGGCACTACTACATGTGTCGAAAGTAATAGAAGAAGCAAAGCATCTATCAAGTAATGGTGTTAGTTTTGGCGAGCCAAGCTTTGATCTTGATAAGATCAGAGCATACAAAGATGGGGTGGTTTCTCAGCTAACCAACGGTTTAGCGGGCATGTCAAAAATGCGTAAAGTGAAACACGTTCAAGGCTACGGTAAATTCACTGGAGCAAATACCCTAGAAGTTGAAGGAAACGAGGGTAAAACCACTATTAGCTTTGACAATGCCATTATTGCTGCAGGTTCTGAGCCGGTAACCTTGCCATTTATTCCACATGATGACGAGCGCGTGATTGACTCTACCGGTGCCTTGGAGATGAAAGATATCCCGGGCAAAATGCTTGTACTCGGTGGTGGTATCATTGGCCTTGAAATGGGTACGGTATATAAGTCCTTGGGTTCACAGATAGATGTTGTTGAGTTTTTAGATCAACTAGTACCTGCCGCGGATAAAGACATCGTTAAAGTTTACATGAAGACGATTAAAGATAAGTTCAATGTGATGCTCGAAACCAAAGTCACTGCGGTAGAAGCAAAAGATGATGGACTCTATGTTAGTTTTGAAGGCAAACAAGCGCCAGCAGAGCCTGTACGCTATGACAAAGTACTTGTTGCCGTTGGGCGTCGTCCAAATGGCGCAAAGATCAGTGCTGAAAACGCTGGGGTCAAAGTAGATGAGCGCGGCTTCATCAATGTAGATAAGCAAATGCGCACCAATGTTTCACATATATTTGCTATTGGTGATGTTGTTGGTCAGCCTATGCTTGCTCACAAAGGTGTGCACGAAGGCCACGTTGCAGCAGAAGTCATTGCTGGCAAAAAACACTATTTCGATCCTAAGTGTATTCCTTCTGTTGCTTATACTGAGCCAGAGATGGCTTGGGTTGGCTTAACAGAAAAAGAAGCCAAGGAGCAGGGAATCAATTACGAAACGGCGAGTTTCCCTTGGGCGGCATCCGGTAGAGCTATTGCTTCTGATGCGACCAACGGTATGACTAAGATGATCTTTGAAAAAGACACGGGTCGCGTCATTGGGGGGGCGCTAGTTGGTACTAACGCAGGTGAAATGCTAGGAGAAATTGGTTTAGCTATTGAAATGGGGGCTGACGCAGAGGATGTTGGTTTGACTATTCACGCCCACCCGACATTAAATGAATCAATTGGTTTAGCCGCTGAAATATTTGAAGGTAGTATCACTGATTTGCCAAATCCAAAAGCTAAGAAAAAATAGCTTTGCGTTGTTTATGAAAAAGGTGCTTCGGCACCTTTTTTAGTGCCAAATTTAAAAAGCATAGTCATTACTTTTCCTCGCGAAAATTGACACTTAAGGTAAGCTAAGCCCACACATAAAGTTTAGCTCAAAGCATAATCCACTGTACAAATACTCAGAAGAGTCTCTTTAGTTTTCGTGTATATAATATAGCTCGTTTTTTATCCGCCATATTTCTAGATGCAGCAATTAGAGTTTTTTGAAATTCCTAGCCCTTGCATTGGTGTCTGTGAATCAGGACCGAGAGGCTATTGTTTGGGTTGCTTTAGGAGTAGAGAAGAGCGTCAGCATTGGCATGGTATAGACGACCAAACAAAACGCATTATTGTCAAAGCATGTAATCGCAGAAAACGCGCACACTTAAAGCGTAAACAAAACCCTTCAGAAACCACGCATTTTAATCAAGGTGACTTGTTCTAGATAAGGTATAGCCAGCGACGATTGGGTATAATACTGCTTAACCACAACTCCGCTCACCTCGGTTATCATTTCTCTAGTTTTAGTTGCTCAGAGAACCATCATGTCGATTTCGCCAATAGTTAAATACGCTACTCACTCTTTTACGTTACCCGACACGTGTGTGAGACTGCGAACGATGTTGGACGATCCCTTATCGTCAATCGAAGATATGGCAAAAGTGATGTCTGTCGACCCTTCATTGAGTGCAAAGGTATTAAAGTTAGCGAATAGTGCGTTGTTCCGATTTCCCGCGCAAGTATCAAGTGTGCCCAAGGCACTTAGTATTATTGGTGGCGAAGCGGCGTACAATATCTCTATGGCCGAAACGGCAAACTTGGCATTTAAGTCTTTCGCCTCGGACAACATTAATTTTGGTGAGTTTTGGCATAAAGCAATATTGACCGGCTTAATTGCGAAGTCTATTGTTCAACAAAAGGGTATTCGCGGTAGCGAACGCTATTTTGTTGTGGGTATTTTGCATCACTTAAGTGAACTAGTGTGTGCCACCAAACTTCCAGAAAAGTATGTGGAATACAAAAGTGCGATTGCCGAAGATACAGTGGCAATGAGCCTTCAGCAACGGTTTTTTGGATTTACTTTTGCTGAGTGTAGTGGCTTGATCTTAAAGTCTTGGAATTTACCCGAGTCTATCTATGAACCACTTTTAACGATTGAGCTTACAGGTAGTAACCTTGGCCAGTTTGAACAAGCTGTCGTATACCTGAGTGCAGCGATGGCACAAGTCAAATTAGGACGTGAAGTGTTTGATAAACTTGAAATACCGCGTTCAGTAACCGAGACTATTGGATTAAATGATTACGAATATGATATTATTTTCGAATTCGCACAAGCTGAGTCGACAAAAATTGCTTCAGCACTAAACTAACAACTATATTTTTTGTGCGAATATAACCCGTAAGATTCGCGCAAATGAAAACATTACTCGTTTTTTTAAGTATTTTTACTTTGTCCCTGCCTGCAACTGCAGCAGATTTTGCTGCCCTGCAAAAACAAAAAAAAGCCTCTGATTTTTTTAAAAATGCTCACAAAAAGAAGCGCAACATGATGCGCATGCTCAATGAAAAGCAAAAAAAATCAGATATGGATGAAAACGAGCTATCACTACAAGGCGAGTTTGGTTTTTTAACAACGAGCGGTAATACCAAAACAAGTGTGCTAAAAATGGCCTTAGACGCTCAGCATGAGCTTAAATCATGGAGTAATCAATATGCTTTCCAAGCTTTGCAGCGCTCTAGCGAAGTGCGAGACGAAGAAGTAGAAAATAGCCGTATCCAGTTTTCTAGCCAGTTTGACTATAAGTTAGTGAACAAAAACAACCGTTTGTTTGCTTACGCTGAATATGATGACAACGAATTTTTGCGTTTGAGTGATCAATTTACGGCTGTTTTTGGTTGGCGGCAGATTGCTTGGAAAAAGGAAAAATCAAGCTTTGGTTACAGCCTGGGGCCAGGCTATGTGACCTTTACACGGGCCGACACAGAAGAAAGTTTTTACGACTTTATTGTACGCGGTACAGCAGATTATTCTTACCAATTTAAGAACAATGCTAAATTCCGTCACAATGTTTCGGCAGAAATGAGTGAAGACACGACTAAAGCGAAATCAGTGACCTCGCTTACCGCAAAAGTATTCGAAAAGCTGGCCATGAAACTGAGTTTCGAAATGATACTAGACGAAAATGTTTCTCGTAATGTTGATCGATTTACTACACAAACAAGCGTTTCTTTGGTTTATCAGTTTTTTTAAGATTGTTGCTGTCTTTTGTTGTAGTATAATTACAAAACGCTAATAGAGCGCAATGCTCGTATTTCTTAGCTCGGACACATAACTACAAATCCAAGAAGGATACACCATGAAACTACACGCGTTTTCATCAATTATTGCGTTTTCCCTTTTCGCTGCACCTACAATTGCAGAAGAGAAAAAAGATTTTACTATGGATGGGGAATTCGGCTTTATTGTCACAACCGGTAACACAGAAACTTCATCAGCAAGTGCGGCTTTAAATGCCACTCAGGAGTTAGAATCCTGGAGCAATACCTATGTGGTAAAAGGTTTATACAAAAAAGATACGGTCGAATCAGACGGTGAAGAGGTTGAGCGTACTACTGCGCAAAAGTTTTTTGCATCAGCACAGGGTAACTACAAGCTAGAAAATCCTGATCACCGCTTGTTTGGTTTTGCTTCTTATGAAGATGACCGTTTTAGTAACTTCAAGTATCAATCGACCTTGGCTGCGGGTTGGAGCCAAAAGGTTTGGGAAGATGATAAAAGTTCTTTCGAGTACAGCATCGGTCCGGGTTACAGCTTCTCCAAAACACAAGACGATGAAAGCCAAAACAATGCGATTGCACGTGCTTCCATGGGCTATATTTGGAATATTTCTGAAACCGCGAAATTTACACAAGCTGTGTCTACTGAAATAGGTTCAGACAACACTAAGTCAAGAGCCGAAACTGCACTGACAGCGCAAATTGCGGGTAACTTGTCGATGAAATTTTCGATAAAATTTGATCACAATACAGACGTAGCGCCGGGTATAGAAAAGCTAGACACCGAAACTGCCGTCACGCTGGTATATAGTTTCTTTTAAGCGAGTATTTAGATTGTGACGATACATTGCGGTAAATAGCTTTACCCAAACATCAAAATTTGTTTGTCAAGGATGAAAAACCAAAGCGTATATGGATATACTTGCAGCGTTTTTGATGTTTGGGTAAAGCTATTTACCGCAATGTATCGTCCAAGCCAAAGATAGAATTGTGTTGTAAATTGAGATAAAACAAGAGTACTAATGTAGCACTCTTGTTTTTATTGTCCCTTCAATGGTTTTGAGCTCATTTAAGGCTTCTTCTGCATTGACTTTGTCTACATCAATAACCACATAACCGATTTTCTCATCAGTTTGTAGGTACTGCGCAGCAATGTTAATGCCTTTGTCTGCAAACGCTTGGTTAATTTGAGTTAACACGCCAGGCTGATTGCTATGAATATGCAGCAACCTAGAGCGATTTGTGTATTCAGGTAGTGATACTTCCGGAAAGTTTACCGCAGACAAAGTCGAACCATTGTCTGAGTATTTAATGAGTTTTCCAGCGACTTCAATACCAATATTTTGTTGTGCCTCTTGTGTACTTCCGCCAACATGAGGGGTCAATATTACATTGTCAAATTTACACAAAGGCGAGCTAAATTGCTCAGAATTAGACTTGGGTTCAACTGGGAAGACGTCGATGGCAGCACCATTGAGTTTGTTTGCTTCCATGGCTTCTGTCAGTGCATCAATGTCTATCACCGTGCCGCGAGCCGCGTTGATCAATATTGCGCCGTCTTTCATTTGCGCAAGCTCTTCACGACCAATCATGTTTTTGGTGTGTGGCGTTTCGGGAACATGTAAACTAACAACATCAGAGGTATTGAGTAGGGCTTTCAAACTACTTACTTGGGTTGAGTTGCCTAAAACAAGCTTATCTTCCACATCGTAAAACTGTACGCGCATACCTAAGTGTTCTGCCAATATACTCAGCTGTGTACCAATGTGCCCATATCCTATGATACCAAGGGTTTTACCACGAGCCTCATACGAGTTCACTGCGCTTTTTTCCCACTCGCCACGATGAGCCATTGCGTTCTTTCTTGGGATGCCTCGCAGCAATAAAATAATTTGACCGAGTACTAACTCCGCAACAGATCGAGTATTTGAAAAAGGAGCATTAAATACTGGAATACCGCGAATTTGCGTAGCAGATAAATCGACTTGATTGGTTCCAATACAAAAACAACCGATCGCTACAAGCTTTTTGGCATGTTCGATAACATTCTCGGTGAGTTGCGTTCTGGAGCGAATGCCGACAAAATGTGCATCTTTGATTTTTTCGATTAACTCGTCTTCTGGTAATGAGGTTTTCAACGCTTCGATGTTGTGATAACCCGCATTTTGAAGTGTTTCAAGAGCACTATTGTGCAAGCCTTCCAATAAAAGAATTTTAATTTTATCTTTAGCAAGCGAAGGTTTATTCATGGGAAAAAATAGCCTTTAGTAGCGATGTAAAACATATGTTAAGACATCTAGACGTCTAAATGAGACGCAAAGATACCAGACTTTTCACAATAGTCAATCGCAGTTTACCAGCGTTCAATGCCTGTTTCACTGGCTGAAATCACAAGGTCGGCTGGCCGATGAGCAAAAATACCATTGCATACGACTCCAGCTATTTGATTTAACTGTGTTTCTAGTGCTGTTGGCTCTATGATGGACAAATTGTGTACATCCAGAATAACGTTACCATTGTCTGTTATGACACCCTGTCTATACACAGGGTCACCGCCTAACTTAACTATTTCTCTGGCCACATACGAACGAGCTAAGGGGATCACTTCTACAGGTAACGGAAACTTACCAAGTACATCCACCTTTTTGCTATCGTCCACAATGCAAATAAATGATTTGGCGACCGCAGCAACGATCTTTTCTCTAGTTAGTGCAGCTCCGCCACCTTTAATCATATGCTTATGGTTGGTGACCTCGTCGGCACCATCAACATAAACATCGTAGG
Source organism: Agaribacter flavus (assembly GCF_042646125.1). Taxonomy (NCBI): domain Bacteria; kingdom Pseudomonadati; phylum Pseudomonadota; class Gammaproteobacteria; order Alteromonadales; family Alteromonadaceae; genus Agaribacter; species Agaribacter flavus. Next base: position 119,909 of record NZ_JBHRSW010000006.1, on the reverse strand, counting down.
TTGATACTTCATTTAAATCATAGACATCGATGCCGAGAGCTTTAAGGCGCGCAGTAGAGGCATCCGAGCTAGATACGGTTGCTTCGATGTCAATTTTGTTAGCGGCGAGGGCATCTATAAAGTAATTTACCGTAGAGCCCGTTCCCACACCCACGACAGTGCCCGGTTTGATGAGAGATATTGCCGCTTCGGCTGCGCGTTGTTTCTTGGTGTTTTGATCCATGGCTGTTGTGTTCACATGTTGTGCGTAAAATTAAAAAAGCGAGTCGGTGTTACAATATAAGGTAGAGGTATATCCCAAGCTTCGGTTGGTAAACTCAAACATTGTTGGATGTCATGCGCGAGGCCAACTAATGTGGGGGCATTTTTTTGTTGCGTAGATACATCTGCCATTTTATTAAAGGAAGGATTCGATTCACATTTGTTTCGTTTGCTAACAAACTCTAAAGTTCGGTCGTAAAATCCTCCACCCATACCAAGGCGATTGCCTTTTTCGTCGAAGGCAACTAAAGGCGTGAAAATTATGTCGAGCTCAAGAACTGGACAAATTTTATGGCATTCCAAAATGGGCTCAAGGATGCCAAAGTTATTGGCAAGCATCAATGAATCCTTTGTATAGCTAACAAACAGCAAGTAGCCATCACAGAAGGGGTGCAATACTGGTAAATATACCTCTATATTTTGAGACCATAAAAAATCAATCAAGGGCAGCGTGCTGAGTTCACCGTCATTAGTCATATAGATAGCAACGCGCTTTGCCCCTGTAGTTATCGGCAAGGTTTTATAATGTTCAAGTAGAGCCTCAGCGGCTTCTTGTTGTTCACCCAAAGACAAAGACTTGCGGCGCTCTCTGAAGGTCTGCCGCAAGCTATTGCGCAATTGTGTTGTAGTGGGTTCGAGCATTACTTTGCGTAGGTATCGATAAACAATGTCGTTAGGCGAGGGTGATCGACTTTTGTCGCGACAAAAACAGGTGGCATTTTTGTCCAAAATTCACTCATGGTAGTTCCAATTGGTGCGAAGCTCGTTTGCCCAATATGCAGGGGATCTGTACCAATTCGCATATGTCCTTCTGTCATTTCAAATAAGCTTTCATCTAACAGATATGCTAACGGAAAGGCATCATGGAAAAAACATCTGCGTTCGTCATGGCCTTGTGAATAAAAGTCCATATAAAACTGTGAGGCCTTTGCAACAAAGCCGCCTAGGCTAGGGTTTTTTTCTTCTAAAATGTCGACAAAATTAGGCGGAAACGGCAGGTCGTAGGTGACATCAAGGCCAAACATATTCACCCGCCAGTCAGCCGCAAACACGATCTCTGCTGCATAAGCATCGTTCCATATATTGGCTTCTGCAACTGGCGTGACATTGCCTGGAACAAAAGCAGCGCCGCCCATGATATTCACTGCTTTAATGAGTTTAGGTAAATCAGGCTCAAGTTTTAATGCAAGTGCGAGATTGCTCAAAGGTCCAACAGCCACTAATGTTATTTCGCCGGGGTACTTGCGTGCCATTTCGACAATAAACTCGGCAGAGCTTCTGGGGTCAAGCTGGCCCTTGGGGGCGGGGTGATTGATGTTTCCAAACCCATCATCTCCGTGCACAAAATGGGCATACGAAGATTCAGGCCCTACATGAGGGACGCTTGCGCCTTTGGTGACAGGAATATCTTTACCTGCGAGTTCAACCAGCGACAAACCATTTTGCGCAGCCATTTCGGCGGGTACATTCCCAAATACAGTAGTTAAGCCCAGTACTTCAATTTCGGGCGATTGAAAGGCAAAGAATATTGCCATGGCATCATCGATACCGGGATCGGTATCTAAAATAATTTTATGTGTCATGAATTGCGCTTACCAGTTTAGAGCACTTTGCAGAACTAAGTGCGATTAGATAAAAAAGTACTGACTTCATCCTTGTCAGGGATTGAAGGAGCAGCACCCTCGCGTGTAACAGCTATTGCTGAGGCGGCACATGCAATACGCATCGCGGATTCAACATTGTCTTGATTTGTATAGTTTGCCAAAAAATACCCAATAAAAGTATCACCCGCTGCGGTGGTGTCCTTTGCATCTACCACAAAAGCCTCGGCTCTCTGCTCATTTCCAGCGTGTAAATAGATGACACCATTTTTTCCGAGGGTCAGTAGAATATTTGTGTTGGGATATTGTTGTTGTAATACGAGTTTGGCCTCGTTCTCAGTTTTTGTATTGGTCAGTTGCATCGCCTCGATTTCATTGACAATGAGCAATTGAATTTTTTCTAGAGGTAAGGAAGCAATATCGGCGGTCATAGGGGCAGGATTAAATGCCACAGGAATGTGTTTAGCGTATGCTTTGTTGATGATATCGCTTATTGCATTTGTTTCGTTTTGCAATAACACCCAGTCGTTTGTTTGGGCTTGCTGAAGCACCTCGTCTATGTGATCGAGCTCGATAGTATGATTAGCCCCGCCAAATAAGATAATGGCATTTTCAGCGTCTGGTGTAACCTGTATCAATGCGTGACCGCTAGCGATGTCGTCTGAGTGTTTAACATGCGACATATCGACACCTGCCTCGGTCATAGGTGAGAGCATGTGTTGGTCTTTGCTATTAATTGCGCCGATGTGCAAGGTCCTTGTTCCGGCCTTCGCGCAAGCAATAGACTGGTTTGCTCCTTTGCCGCCTAGGATGGCTTTGTAAGCTGTCGAGGAGAGTGTTTCGCCGGGTGCCACAAAGTGGTCTACTTTGTAAACATAATCGATGTTGATGGAACCAAAGTTGAAGACTGCCATATTAAGCTGCTCGCATTTTTAGGCGCCTCCCAAAATGCCGCTGTATGCTTATCGTCCGTGCGCCGAAAAGGACACGGTGGAAATATCATCATTGCCGTAGGCTTCTCGATACAAGTCGAGCTTGCACAATAGCAATAGAGTCAAGATCCTAAGTTTATAGCATCGGCCAGGAACATGAAGCATAACCGCTAACATTTCAGGAAGCATTGAAGCTATTATTGTTTTTGACCCGTAATACATCGCAAAATATGCTGATACACCCTACGGGACTGCGAATACTAACCCATTCACCAATCGGTTAAAAGTACAAAAACTTTTTGTTTGTAAATAATTGTATGAAGCGGATTGCTTGCGAACTTACCGCTATACTTCTTTACTGTTCTAAACCGAGTGTATTTGCTAGCATTAGCCTAACACATAGTAAGAGATAGTTTTGTGACGCAAGAAAAATTAAGTTACGACGAATTGAGCAATATTTTTAGTCAAGAGAAAATTATTGTTGATGCCTCAGAAATTCACGGCGTAATTTGCGGCATGTTAGCGGGTGGCATGTCAGTAGATGATCAGGAATGGATTGAGGTGCTCGAAGATGTTATCAATCAGGGTGATAAATTTTCTGCAAGAGTAAAGAAAAACATCGTTGAGATGTACAACCAAATATGCCAAGAATTTATCGAACCTGATTTTGCCTTGGCTTTGTGTTTGCCAGACGATTCAGCGCCAATTAACGACCGAGGTCAAGCGCTGATTTTGTGGGTGCAAGGGTTTTTACTAGGTTTTGGCTTGCATCAAGCCGATTTGAGCGCATGCTCAGAAGAGGTGAAAGAGGCGTTGGAAGACTTTAGTCAAATTTCTCGCATGGACGAAGAAATGACCGAAGGCGAAGAAAATGAGCAAGCCTTGTTTGAGGTGCTCGAGTATGTGCGGATCAGTGCTATGTTGAGCTTCAATGAACTCGGTAAATCTCTATTAGATAGCCGACAAGCTGATAAATCGGTCATCCATTGATTACTCAAGCTGAATACGACCAAAGACGGGCACGCTTAATCGCTGAGTGCCTACCCAATAGCGTTGTTGTTTTGCCTGCCGCACAAATGTGTACCCGCAGCAACGATACAGAATATCACTTTAGGCAAAATAGCGATTTTTGGTATTTTACGGGTTTCAATGAACCCGATGCCTATCTGATCCTTAGCAATCGTGATAACGCGAATTCGTTCGCCAGTTACGTATTTTTGCGACCAAAAGATAAAACAGCTGAGATATGGCATGGGCGCCGCTTGGGCGTGCAGTCAGCACCATCGACACTGAATATCCAACAAGCTTATAGCATTGAAGAACTCGACGAACTATTGCCAACAATTATCAATGGCCATGACCATCTATATTACACGGCAGGTGCAAATACATTGGCTGATAAAGTAGTCAATGCGGCAATCAAGGTTTGTAAAACCGCGCCCAAGCAGGCCATGAGCGCGCCGAAATGTGTGCACGATATCTCGATTATGATACACAAAATGAGGTTGATAAAATCTGAGCAGGAGATTGCTGTTATGCAGCGTGCTGCAGATATTTCAGCTCAGGCTCATTGCAAAGCCATGCAAATAGCGCATCCTGATATCTGGGAATATCAACTCGAAGCGGATATATTGCATACCTTTGCTTCAAATGGAGCGAGATTCGCCGCTTATAATACGATTGTTGGGGGGGGTGAAAATGCCTGTATTTTGCATTATGTCGATAATAATCAACGCGTAGCAGATGGTGACCTAGTATTAATTGACGCAGGGTGTGAGTTACATGGTTATGCAGCTGACATTACGCGTACTTTTCCGATTAATGGCAAGTTTACACCTGCGCAAGCAGAGATTTACCAGCTTGTATTAGATGCACAGTTAGCCAGTTTGGACTTATTAAAACCCAGCGGACAAATCAGTGTGGCAATGGATAGAGCCGTTGAAATTATTACCAAAGGTCTGATTCGACTGGGCATTATTAAGCAAGATTTTGAAAGTGCTATTGAAAGCCAGTCATGGCGAAATTTTTTCATGCATGGTCTAGGTCACTATTTAGGACTGGACGTACATGATGTAGGGGTTTACAAGGTAAATGGCGCAGACATCCCGCTTACACCTGGCATCGTGATGACAGTTGAACCTGGGATTTATATCTCTCCCGATGCGGATGTACCAGAGCAATATAAAGGGATAGGTATAAGGATAGAAGATAATATATTGATAACTGAAGGTGGCAATAAAATACTCACAGACAAAGTGCCAAAAACCATAAAAGACATTGAAACTTTGATGTTACAGAATGCCTTGTGATGCTGAACAAAGACATTGACATTATTATTGCGGGTGGGGGTGTTGTAGCCTGTGTTGCCGCATTGGCTATCTCCAAACTCACTGATTTTTCGGTTGCCATTATTGAAAAACACCCACCTAAACAAAATGATCTTCATCCCAGTTTTGACGCTAAGGTGATTGCACTGGCTCGTCAGACCATCAAGCAACTGAGTGAATTCGATATTGAGTTAAACGATATTGACATGGGCTTGATTGAAGCTATTCACATCTCTGATCGCAAACATATTGGGCAAACGCATTTAGACGCCAAAAAGCTTGGTTTTTCTTATTTTGGCAAGGTGGTCAGATTGGAAGAGTTGGGCTTGTCACTATACTCTCAGCTCAAATCACAGGGGATTGACTATATCTCTCCAGACTGCATTACTGATATATCTGTTAGCAAAGAAAAAGTCACTGCCACAACTGAAAATCATGTGTTTTCAGCCAAACTACTTGTGATAGCCGAAGGAGCAAATTCGCCTACTCGCGACTTACTCAAGTTGCCAGTAAAAACCTATGATTATCAACAAACGGCTATTGTCAGTAATGTACGCATGCAAATGCCGCACAATAATCACGCCTACGAACGCTTTACAAAATATGGACCGCTGGCGTTTTTACCGATGCAGTTGGCTAAGGGTGAACATTGGATGTCGGTAGTGTGGACATTGCCAAACGACAGAACAAGTGAAATCTTAGCGTTAGAAGAGGACACTTTTTGTGCTCAGCTACAAAGTCTATTTGGGTATCGTTTGGGTAACATAAAAGCAAGTTCTGCGCGATTTTCTTATCCACTAATGCTCAAAGAAGCCACCTCATACACCCATCATCGTGTGATTTGCATTGGCAATGCCGCACAAAGCTTACATCCGATTGCTGGGCAAGGCTTTAATTTGGGGATACGTGACGTAGCTAATTTATTGATATCGATGACAACTAAAAACGATAGTGGAAAACAGGCTAGTCTGGGTTCGTTTGCACAAATCAAACATTATCGTGTTCTGTGTGATAGCGACAAGCAAATGACTATTGGCGCGACAGATAGCTTGGTACATATGTTTTCTAATCATTTCGAACCTTTAGTTATTGGACGCAATGCAGGCTTGTTTGCGCTAAATCACTCTGAAAGTCTAAAAAGAAAATTTTCAAAAGTCGCTATGGGAGAAAGGTATTGAACTGTGCCAAATTGACGACACCCGATGTTTGTATCGTTGGAGGCGGTATAGTCGGCCTTACACTTGCGCTGCTATTGAGTAAACACAACATACACATTTTACTGATAGATAAAGCAGAAAGAACACTTAGCGAAGCCTCTCAGTCTGAGCATTTTTCTGCTAGAGTCAGCGCCATCAGTCAAGCGAGCGAACAAATTTTTGATAATCTGGGTGTGTGGCAGACCATTCATCGCAAACAGGCTTACAAACAAATGTCAGTGTGGGATCAGCACGGATTTGGGCGCATACAATTTGATGGCCGCGATAGGCCTAACTTTTCACTCGGGCATATTGTCGAAAACCAAGTCCTGACTGACGCATTATTGACTAAACTCCAGCAGCGTAAAAATGTTGAAGTATTGCAAGGTACTTCACTCGTAAAGGCTCAATTTTTGAATGCAAACAGTAACAAAAGCCAGTATCAAATCTCACTTGATAATCAGCAGGACATTCTTACTGATTTGTTGATTGGTGCGGATGGCGCGAATTCCATAGTAAAGAAGATAAAAGGTTTTGCTGAAGTATTTTGGGATTACGAGCACACAGCAATTGTTGCTAACCTTAAGACAGAACATGCACATGACGCCATAGCCAGACAAGCCTTTACGCCCAGCGGTCCCTTGGCTTTTTTACCCCTACCCGACCCCCATCAGTGCTCAATTGTATGGTCGCAGACCCCACAAAGAGCCAATCGACTATTGGCCTTGTCGCCTACTGAGTTTTGTAAAGTACTCTTAAAAGATATTGATGGGCAACTCGGTCTTTGTACACTTAGCTCTGAGCGTTACAGTTTTCCGCTTAAAATGCGCTATGCGAAACAGTGGTATCAAGACTCTGCAGTGCTAGTCGGTGATGCGGCACACACTATTCACCCGCTTGCAGGGCAGGGAGCAAATTTAGGTATTGCTGACGCCGAAGCTTTAGCCAATAGTGTTGCAGATTCTATAGCGAAGTGTGGAAGAGTGAACGACTACCGCAGTATGCGTAAATACGAACGAGCGAGAAAGTCTCAAGCTATTGCTGTCATAGCGAGTATGGAAAGCTTTAAGCGTATATTTGCAGGGTCAAATAGCTTTAAAAAAGTTGCTCGAAATGTGGCGTTATCGACAGCCGATAAAATGCCGTTACTTAAGCAGTTTTTTATTACTAGCGCGTCAAAAGCATAGCTAATTAGCGACAAATATTAGTGACAAATTTGTGCGCTATACAGCGTAAGCTATGTAATTTTGAAATGATTTGTACTCGTAATTCCTTTTACTTCTCTTGTCCTTCAGGTTTAAGCATTTCTTTTTGTAGCTAGGCTATCAATTTTCGAATTGGAGCTAACTTGCTGAAGTAGAGAAGAATCACTATCAGCCGCAAGTGCTTTGGCGCCCACAAATAGAGCAGAAAGCATCAAGCCCAATAATACAAAACGCATTAAACGAGTTATAAAGAAATAATTGTGTTTATACATGGTAGTGTCTTATTTTTACGAGTTGTAAGAACAGGTTAATTATACGTAATAAGAACGGAAATTGTTAACAAAACTTTATAAAAAATTGCACAAATTCATCACAAAGCAACTATGTGTTTGTAATATATGGTAATTTTTTGTCTCTAATTGGCAACATAAATTTCGCTTAACTTGCGTGAAAATATACCTATCCAATATTCATTTCACTTTATCCTGGCGCGTATATAGCTCGCCAGGGCTTCTGAGACTTGAGGATGTTGGGTACTTTGTTTGAACAGGCATACATCGATATTACCAAGAGTGGGTAGGCGGTTATCTTTGATTATATCGAGTTCTTTCGGAAGGCTTGATTTTGCTAGGGCTGTTACGCCTAAGCCTTGTTTAATAGCAGCTATTAAACCGTAAAGATCGGGATTGGTGTAGCTTATTTTCCAAGCTTGTGTCTGTTGTTTTAATTTGTGTATGACGCGACTGCGATAAATACAACCTTCAGGTGCTAGAACCAAAGAAATCATGTGTTGCGACAGAGCAAACGATGCATCTCCGGCCCACACTAATTCATCATTTTTTAACAGTTCTGCTTCTGGTTTTGCATCCGGCCTTACCAGCGCGAGAATCAAATCAAATTGACGTTTATATTGCTCACTCAATAAGTTTTGGCTCAACGCAGACGTGACATCCAGCGTGACGTCTGGATAGCGTTGGCTAAATTCGCCAATGATACTGGGCAACAAGGTGCTGGCAAACTCACTTGGAATCCCCAGTTTTAGTTGGCCTTGTAGCGAGTTCTCCTCTAAATCGCGAAATACACCATCATTAATGCTCAGCATTTGCTTCGCTTTTCCGTATAGCCATTCCCCATTTTTGTTTAGCTGATACCGTTGCCCTTGCTTGTCAAACAAGCGCCTGCCGATTTGACTTTCTAAGCGCTGTATCTGAAGTGTCACCGCCGGTTGTGTGCGTCCTAGTACTTCTCCTGCCTTTTTAAAACTGCCTAGTTCGACAATTTGGGTGAAGGTGCGTAGGACATCTAGAGATAATTGCTTCACGAAGTGTAACCTTTAGGATAATAAATATTAATTTTAATACATCCAAACATTAACAAAAATTATGTATGTATTGAAACTTTTAATTTGTTTGTATGGTGTTGGCTACCTATACTTTTCGTATAAATTTAATAATAAGTACTATATAAAATGAACAAAACCAGCTTACACCCAGCGCATCTAGCGGCAGATGCAAAAATGGTTGATTTTTTTGGTTGGGAAATGCCAATCAATTATGGTTCGCAAATAGAAGAGCACCACGCAGTCCGAAATGACGCTGGCATGTTTGACGTGTCTCATATGACTATTGTTGACGTGACAGGAAATGATGCTCAGGCGTATTTACAATACTTACTAGCAAACGATGTGGCAAAGTTGCAGTCCAAAGGAAAGGCCTTGTATTCTGCAATGTTAAATCACGAAGGCGGCGTGGTAGACGATCTTATTGTTTACTTTTTTGATACTACCAATTATCGGCTGGTAGTAAACAGCGCAACAAAAGAAAAAGATCTTGCGTGGTTAAATACGAATGCTGACAACTTTGATGTAAGCATTCAAGCTCGTGATGAATTTTGTATGATTGCGGTGCAAGGACCCAATGCAAAAGCCAAAGCCGAGCAAGTATTTACTGCAGCACAGCGAGAAGCGGTAAGTGGAATGAAACCCTTTTTTGGCGTACAAGCCGAAGATTTGTTTATTGCTACGACTGGTTATACTGGCGAAGCGGGTTACGAGATTTTGGTGCCAAAAGACAAGGCGGTTGATTTTTGGCAGGCCTTGAATCAAGCCGGCGTTAAGCCTTGTGGTTTAGGCGCGAGAGATACACTTCGACTAGAAGCAGGAATGAATTTGTACGGTCAGGATATGGACGAAAACATATCACCACTTCAAGCGAATATGGCTTGGACCGTTGCCTGGGAGCCTGATGATAGACTTTTTGTTGGGCGCGAAGCACTTGAGGCCAGTCGTGATATCTGTTCTGAAAAACTCGTTGGCTTGGTCATGAAAGACAAGGGCGTATTGCGAGCCGGACTAAAAGTTATCACTGAGGCGGGTGAAGGTATTATTACCTCTGGTTCTTTTTCTCCTACACTTGGTCATAGTATTGCATTTGCGCGTGTGCCCGTTGGCTCTGCGACTGAAATTGGCAATACAGTAAGTGTTGCTTTACGCAAAAAATTAGTCGACGTGCAAATCGTTAAGCCCAGTTTTGTTAGAAACGGAAAGAGCTTACTTTAACCGTAAATTTTTAGAAAAAAATAATTAGGAACAATGATGAGTAATATTCCGCAAGAGCTTAAGTATACAAATACACACGAATGGGTCAGATCTGAAGGCGAGGGTGTTTTCACAGTTGGTATTACCGAGCACGCGCAGGGGCTTTTAGGTGACATGGTTTTTCTTGATTTACCTGACGTCGGTGACGCTGTCACCACAGGCGACGAATGCGCAGTGGCAGAATCAGTAAAAGCGGCCTCTGATATCTACGCGCCAATAACAGGTGAAATCGTCGAAATAAACGAAGACTTGGAAGACAGCCCCGAACTTGTGAATTCTGATGCTTTTGGTGATGGCTGGTTGTTCAAAATAAAAGCCGAAGATAGCGAAGAGGCGAATGGCCTATTGGATGCAGAAGCCTACACTAATGTGATTGACGAAGAGTAATTCAGCTTTTTGGTACTCACAGAACATGAGTGCCAACACATCAATTAATGGCGTGCGGAGAAAGTGAATGTGTTCTCCTCAGGATGTTTTTATATTTTGTATTTGCTGTTGTATCTAACAGCATGGTTTTTTCTAAGGTTTTATCATGAATGTTGCGAATCCCGCATCTACTGCTCTTACTGCTTTGTCTTCTGTAAGTCTTGAAACGCTCGAAAATAAAGATGAATTCCTACGTCGACACATAGGCCCAGGTCAAGCAGAAATTGACCAAATGCTGTCCAACATTGGGGCTGAGTCTTTAGATGCATTGATTGCTGAAACCGTGCCGGCAGGTATTCGTTCAAATGGATTAGGGGTGGGTGACAGTGTTCGTGAAGAAGAAGCGCTAAAAGATTTAAAACAGCTTGCCCAACAAAACACGATCAATCGCTCATTCATTGGCATGGGGTATTACAATACTCACACGCCAAACGTGATTTTGCGAAACGTCTTAGAAAACCCCGGTTGGTACACCGCTTACACACCTTATCAACCTGAAATTGCGCAAGGCCGACTAGAAGCAATATTAAATTTTCAACAATTGACGATTGATTTGACAGGGTTGCCGCTGGCATCTGCCTCTCTTCTCGACGAAGCGACAGCCGCAGCAGAAGCCATGGCACTCGCTAAACGTGTATCGAAGAACAAAAAAGCCAATCAATTTTTTGTAGCTAATTCTGTGCACCCTCAAACGATAGACGTGCTCAAAACACGTGCCGATATGTTTGGTTTTGAATTGCTGGTGGGTGATATTAGCGAGATCAACAATTACGATTTGTTTGGCGCGCTGTTTCAATATCCAACATCGAGTGGGGAACTGATTGACTTACGTAGCTTAATTAGCGAACTGCAGGCTAAAAAGACAGTTATTGCGCTTGCGACCGATCTGTTGGCCTTAACTATGCTTCGTTCCCCAGGTGAGCTCGGCGCAGATATTGCCTTTGGCAGCGCACAGCGGTTTGGTGTACCGATGGGCTATGGTGGACCACATGCCGCATTTTTTGCAACGCGAGACAACTACAAACGCTCATTACCCGGTCGCATTATTGGTGTGAGTAAAGATACCCGTGGCAGACCTGCATTGCGCATGGCATTGCAAACCCGTGAGCAGCATATTCGTCGCGAAAAAGCCAACTCAAATATATGTACTGCGCAAGTCTTGTTGGCAAATATGGCGAGTTTTTACGCCGTCTATCACGGCCCTAGAGGGCTGACAGCGATTGCAAATCGCGTGCATAGGCTTTGCGACATATTGGCGCTAGGTTTGCGTCAAAAAGGGCTCGAGCTTAAACACACAAGTTGGTTTGATACTTTGTCTGTGGTGGTAGAAGATAAGGCGTCAGTACTACAAAAAGCCTATTCGCTGGGGATCAATTTGCGTCACGACCTAGACGGCGCGCTTGGCATAAGTATAGACGAAACAACAACACGCGCTGATATCGACGATTTGTTTACAGTATTTTTGGGGGAGTCACACGGCATTGATCTGCTTGCCCTTGATCAGCAGCTTATCAATGAAGGTAGCGAGTCGATTCCTGCAAATTTAGTGCGCAGCTCATCTTTTCTAAACCATGAAGTGTTTAATCGCTATCATTCCGAAACAGAGATGCTAAGGTATATAAAGTCACTAGAAAATAAAGACTTAGCGCTAAATCATTCGATGATTTCGCTTGGCTCTTGTACTATGAAATTAAATGCTACTGCCGAAATGATCCCTGTTACCTGGCCTGAATTTGGTCAGCTTCACCCTTTTGCGCCATTGGATCAAGCGCAAGGCTACAAGCATATGATTAATGAGTTGAGTGATTGGCTCATTGATATCACCGGTTACGATGCGCTGTCTATGCAACCAAACTCTGGCGCACAAGGAGAATATGCCGGTCTACTTGCAATCCAACGCTATCATCAAAGCCGAGGAGAAGGGCACAGAAATGTCTGTTTAATTCCACAATCAGCCCATGGTACTAATCCTGCCTCTGCACAAATGGTGAGTCTCAAGGTCGTGGTAGTCGACTGTGACGCTCAAGGCAATGTTGATTTGGATGATTTACGCAATAAAGCAGAGCAAGTTAAAGACACACTGAGTTGTGCGATGATCACCTATCCGTCTACCCACGGTGTATATGAAGAAACCGTAAAAGAGATTTGTGAAATTGTTCACGAATTTGGCGGGCAAGTGTATATGGATGGTGCAAACATGAATGCGCAGGTAGGCATTACATCCCCTGGACTTATTGGCTCGGATGTATCGCACTTAAATCTGCACAAAACCTTTTGTATTCCGCATGGTGGCGGCGGGCCTGGTATGGGACCGATTGGCGTAAAATCACACCTAGCACCATTTTTACCTAGTCACAGCGTGATAAGCCTAAATGCAGCAGGTACTGGGGACGAGCTTGGAAGCAATAGCGCGGTTTCAGCCGCGCCTTGGGGCAGTGCCTCTATTTTGCCAATCAGTTATATGTACATCAAAATGATGGGAAGTGAAGGCTTAAAACGCGCGACAGAAGTTGCCATACTGAATGCAAACTACCTTGCTTCAAAGTTATCGGGTCACTATCCGATTTTGTACAAAGGCACAAATGGCAGAGTCGCACACGAGTGCATTGTAGACTTAAGACCCTTAAAAGAAGCAAGCGGCGTGACAGAGCTAGATGTTGCCAAACGCCTTAACGACTATGGCTTTCACGCCCCGACGATGAGCTTTCCGGTTGCGGGCACTTTAATGATAGAGCCTACGGAGTCTGAGGCTAAAGTCGAGCTTGACCGGTTTATTGAAGCGATGATTTGTATTAGGCAAGAAATTGCAAAAGTAGAAAGTGGTGAGTGGAGCGTAACGGACAACCCTTTGCACAATGCACCCCACACTTTGGCAGACATAGTTGATGCCAACTGGGATCGCGCCTACAGTAAAGAGCTTGCCGCTTACCCAGTCGAAGCAGTTGCAAAAGACAAGTTTTGGCCAACGGTCAATCGGATTGATGATGTGTTTGGTGATCGGAACTTGGTGTGTTCTTGCCCAGATATGGATGCTTATCGGGAGTAGGGGGCGAACTGTTGTGGTCATGTAATTAAGTAGGTTAATTCAGCTTAAGCACAAATTGAAAAGCGGATCTCAACGCGCCGCTTTTTTGTTTTTAATAACTCCAGTCTTCATAGGCCAGAGGCAGGCTATTAAGCAAGTCTCTGCGTTCTTTCCAGTTAGGCATATGTTTGTCCATAAGTGAGCGAAATCGCTCATTATGGTGACGTTCTAGTAAATGAACTAATTCGTGGACAAGGATGTACTCTATGCACTCTGGTGGCTTCTTAGCAAGTTCGAGGTTGAGCCATATGCGCTTAGCCTGAATATTGCAGCTTCCCCATTTGGTTTTCATCTTTTTGATGTTGAGAGAGCCAGCGTTTACCCCCAGTTTTTTTTCCCATTGAGGTAATAGTTTCTCAAGTGAGCGCTGCATTTCAGCTCGATAGAAACGGTTAAGTAATTTTAATTTGTTGTCGGCTGACGTATTTTCAGCAGTCGCCATTACTAAATGACCATTTCCCTTTGCCGTAACACTGTATTTACCTTTTGCCTCAAAAAGCCTTAAGCGGTATTTTCTTCCCCATAAATAGTGGCATTCACCATTCACCATTTCACGAATTGATTGGCGTTCTTGGCTTGCAAAGTCAGATTGCTGTTTTTTTATCCATCCAAGTTTATTCACGACAGCCAACCTCACCTTTTGTTCACTCGTATCGTTTGGAATGGACAGGCGCACTTTGCCATTGGGCGGAAGTACACATAGATGAATGTTTTTAATGGCTCTTCGATTTAGCTCAACATCAATGTCACCAATGCGAACTACTTCAATACGTTGAGCATTGCTTTTGGTATGACGCACTAATGGTATTCCTTCTGAGCTTTAATTAGCTCCATGACATCAACAATATTTATGTCATAACCTACCGCTTCTTCTCGCACTGCGTTAGCTATCTCACGTTCTTTAAATCTATCTCCAAGCCAATCGGCTTTTTTAGTGTAGCGAACAGCCGTATCAATTTTAGTAGTGAGTACTTCATTGTTACCGAAGTTGTCATAAATCGCTTGTTTAGCTGGCGTATCAACAGAAGTGGGATAGCTTTGATTGCTATTTTTAGTTGGGTTAATCACTTTGTTCGCTAGTGCTCGTATTTGCTCTAGATACTCTTGATAGCTAATAGCTTGTTCTCTTCGCTGCTTAATGATTTCATCGAGCAGCGTTGCCATGCTATCAAAGTATTTAGGGTTTACTGGATTTTCATCAACAATAGTTTTTCTGACGTTATTCTCAATGGCTTCTGCCATTGCGTCCTCGTTATCACGCAAGCCTTCAGGTAAATTTTCTAAACCTTTACCGTTGTTATTTACCACTAGATCAATCAAGCCTAATTCTTCAAAATCCATAAGTTTTTCACTGTCATCAGCTCGAATATACATATCAAGTAACTGACGCATAGCAGGCTCAAACCTCTTCATTTCGAGTAGATCGCCACTGGAAAGCTTTACCTCATCTCGCACTTTCTCAAAGTACGCGACTTCTTTCTTAATACTTTTCGCTTCTACAAAGGTGTAACCAGTTTGTTCCATTTCATTTGCAAGGTTAGTATAAGCGCGGATTAGCTTAGCTACCGATTGATATAGAGTTAAACGCAGTGCTTCTTTTTCTGTGCGCTCATTTTCATCCTTTGGTTCAACACCTGACTCACCACAAAAATAATGGATAAAATCTTTAGTATCTCTAGGTGCTTTCACTGGCTCACATAACGCTCGTACTGCTTCCAGCGCATTATCTAAATCAGTACGAGATTCTTGTAATCGATCTTTTAATAGCCCTTTAACATCGTCAGCATCGTAGCCATCAAACGCTTCGGCTGTGTAATCTTTAATAGCTTTATCAAGTGAACGGAATAAGTCTTTATAGTCGATGATGTAACCGTAGTCTTTATCTTCACCATCCAATCGGTTTACACGACAAATAGCTTGGAATAGGTTGTGATCAGCCATTTTTTTATCGATATAAAGGTAAGTAGCAGAAGGGGCATCAAAGCCAGTGAGCAGCTTATCTACAACGATCAGCAGACGCATTTGCCCCGGCTCTTCAATAAAGCGTTTCTTAACGGCTTTTTCAAACTCTTCAACTCGCTTAGCGGCTTCTTCTTCGCTTTGTTCAAAGTACTCCGCTAACATCTTGCGATAGGTGTCATATTTAAACAGCTTTTCAGTTAACCCCTCACCAGATTCTTCGCCTTTTATAGCGCCTGCGACTGGCTGATAACTGGTTACTACCGCACATTTACCAGCAAGATCTGTTTTAGAAAACATCTCATAAACCATGCAGGCTTGATGGACACTGGCACACACCAACATAGCGTTACCTCTACCAGACATTAGTGCAGGCTTTCTTTTCATATCTAGCCATATATCCATCACAATACGTTCTAGTCGAGATTTACTAGAGAGCACTTTTTGCATGGTTCCCCATTTTTGTTTGAGCTGCATTTTGGCTAGGTTAGATAAGCCTTGTGTATTTGCATCGAACCAAGTATCAACCCCTTTCTCTGAAGTTAAATGCTGATCAATATCTCTTGCTTCATAACGCAGATCTAGTACCACACCGTCACTTACCGCTTCGTCAAATTTGTAGGTGTGAATATATGGACCAAAGACTTCTAAGGACTTCTTCTTGTCCTTCTTCATCAGAGGTGTACCCGTAAAGCCGATAAACATAGCTTCAGGGCCATTTCCCTTGCTAAACAAGGCTTTCATCGCTTCGTGCAACTTGCCCGATTGAGTTCTATGACACTCATCGACAAACACAAACAAGTTGCCTTTTACGGCAAAGTCGCTTGGCAGGTTTTTAGTTATCGCTTCAAGGTAGTCTTTTGTTGCTTGTATGTCGGCTTCTTCACTTTCTTTTTCAGTCAGCGCTTCGCCATTTCGACCAAACTTATGTACTAGTGAGCAGAACAACCAAGGGTTAGGTTGATTAAGCGTGGCAACCAAATCCCGTCCGCTCTTGGTACGATAGATCTCTTCATCAACACCAGAGAATACTTTTTCTATTTGTTCGTCTAATTCGGTTCGGTCAGTAACAATAAGCACCCGCGAATCCGTTACATTCTCACGTATCCATTTGGCAAGCCAAACCATCGTTAAGCTTTTACCAGAACCTTGCGTGTGCCAAATAATGCCATCTTCGTGCGTTTTTACGTGTTTCTGTGCAGCTTGGATGCCGAAGTATTGGTTGTGTCGGCATGTTTTCTTCACCCCAGCATCAAACACAATAAAGTCATGAATGAGTTGCAGGAAACGCTTTTTATCGCACAATTGCGCGATATGGGTATCGAGTAAGTTCTCTGTTTTTATATCGCCTGCTGGCAATGGATTGGGGTTTTCTTTACCGCTACATTCTTTCCATTCAAGGTAATATTTTTCAGAAGTTTCAATCGTACCATAGCGGACACCTTGGGTATCATTGCCTGCCATTACTAGCTGCATGGTGGTAAAAAAGTTACGAATAAACGCTTTCTTTTGGTTGTCTAAGTTTTGGCGAATTCCTTCACTGACAGAGACCGAGGAGCGTTTTAATTCAATTACTCCAAGTGCGATACCATTTACATAAATCACGATATCAGGGCGCTTTTTCAGCTCACCTTTTACGGTAACTTCTTCAGCAATGGCAAAGTTGTTAGCTTCTGGGTTGTTCCAGTCAATTAGCCAAACTGTTTGGTTTAGTTCACCCGCACCTTCTTTTTCTTTTACACCATAACGTAGAAGACGATAAACATCTTTGTTTGCATCAAAGAGCTTTTTACCTTCGCCAAGGGCTGCGGCAGTATCAAGCTGGCGTAATGCTCGGGTAATTAGTGAGTCAGGAATCCCACGCCCTTTAAGCCATTTAGTGAGCAGGTCTTTTTCAATATTGCTATTACCTTCACGGTATTCCCAATTACCTAAGTAATCGTAATCAAGCTGATCTTCAAAAAACTTAACCACTCGGTTTTGGGTTTTACGTTCTATCTGGCCGACATTGCTCATATAGTTCCTTTATATTCTTTTTATTGGACTAACTTATTTAACTTAGTTTTTCCAAGCTAGATAAAGCAAATTCAATTTCTTTATCACCAAACAGAGTTAATTTCCGTTGTGCCCACTTTGCCCCAGCTGGCCAATTTGCGATGCCTTGCTTGATAGACTCAACATTCTTAGCACATCCTTGTCTAGTAACGAGCCAATCTACTGTAGATAAAAGCTCAAGACCAAAAGGAGACTCGAAGCCATTAATTACTTCAGTTGCTTCTTCTAATGCAGGTAAATACTCTTTCGCCTCGGTACTTAAGTAGGTCGAAACTTTTTGCCTCTCTTTTTCATTGAACCAGATGACATCTAAAGGATCGCAATCAGGAATACGTTTATCTGATTTTAAATAGCTACCATCTAAAGCATTTAACAAATGCTCTAAATTGTTGGCATAAGGACCATAATAATTTGCTTCAAATTTGAGCTTTAACTCGTTTTTCAAACCTTTATGCTCAATGGTTCTCTGTAAAAACCAAGCTAACTTTTGAATTTCTAGCAGGCTACATTCCATGCCTAATATCCAATAGCGCCTTACCAGTTCTGCAACTAATGCTCTTGCAGGGCTTAGTTTTTTTACGCCTGATTTTTTAGCGACATTTTGATATTTGCTGGTAGGTTCAAACACAATAATGTTTGTATTTTCAATATCAGATAATACTTTTTCGATTTCGAATTTCACCTCAGGCCAAGATAAACCACCTTGCCCAGCGCCAAGAGGCGGAATTGCTATCGAACTGACATTATTTTTTTCTATAAAATGGCGAAGATCGACTAAACCATCTTGAATCCATTCCATTTTAGATTTTGCACGCCAATGTTGTTTGGTAGGGAAGTTTACAATCCACCTAGGTCCCATTAATTCGCCTGTTTCAGTAACAAACATTTTGCCTGTGTTTACTTGCTTGGCTTTACATGCACTTGCGTAATCTGCCATATTTTTAGGAAAGCGTTCTTTGAACATTAACGCAATGCCTTTTCCCATAACCCCTACAGTATTCACTGTATTAACTAATGCATCTGCGTTAGCTTCAAGTAAATTACCTTGTGTATAAGTGATCATTAGAAGTACCATCCTGGACGTACAATAACGTCTAAATTCATATTGCGCTGTTGAATATGTTGTTCTAATTGTTGCTCAACTTGAGCGTTGTAGCAAGCTATGCCTAATAACGCATTTATTGGGCAATGCTGTTTGATTAATGCCTCAGCTTGATATCGCTCGAACTTCGCTGGATCATTCAGATCTCTAGCAAAATTTCTTGCTTGTAAAATAGCCCAATCGATCTCTCCTAAGGAATTCAAATCGGAATAAAAGTTTGCCCATTGATAATACGCATGCATGTCTGTAAAGACAAAGTCCAAGTTTAACTGTTCAACTTTGTGTAGCGAGGATACCAAAATAACAATATCTTGGTTTGGTCGTTGCACAACCCCTCGTCCCGATTTGATATTCATCAACGTGGGTGAGAACGGGGTAAAGTAAAACGGCACATAGTCGTTTAAACAACCATAAGGCGCAATCGGTACGGGATGTGAAGCCCGTTTATCTATTAACTCTGTACTGCCTATTTGCTCCCAATGGGGGGCTTGTACCTGACTATTGCCGCAATACAAACCATTATCCAAAATCCAAGGAATATTATTACGGTGCACAATTCGCCAAATCAGTGCTTTTTTAGGGTTAAGTGTATGGCTATAGTCATAGGCCATGCTTACATCTCCATTGACTTATTCCATGGCAAACGTGTACGGCCAGTGAGTAGCTCTTGCATCATGCCTTGTTTAATTTGGCGGGTTTTTGCTAAACGCTGTTCAAGGGTTTGGATTTCGTTATCCATATCCGAGAGGATGGTGGCGATGGCGGTTTGTTCTTCAATCCTTGGTACTCTGATAAAGTGATTTTTTACAACATTCCAATCAGCTCGAGGCATATGTGTTCCATAAGCTTCACTTGTTGCAGCTATAAATGAATCCATTTGAACCAATTGATAGAGAAAAGGTGAAATAACTAAATTATTTTGCGGTTTTAATACCCAAATTTCAGTCGAACATACCCCATCTCTGTCAGCTAACCAATACTTACGAAGGTAAGATCTCAACTTGCCAAATAATACATCCTGTTTACCGAAGACAGTTTTGATCGCTGATGATTCTGAAGTTATTGTTGATCCTCTAAGGCATCCCTTATTTTGTTCTACATGCTCCAGCTCGATGCAGAAATCACCACCTCCCATAATCTGAGGGTTAACGCGCTTATTAGACGGTTGCGCCAACATACCAAACGTAAACACATCCCAATCCTCAGGGATTTCGCCTAGTTCGCTGGGCTTTGTGCCTTTACGTCGGCTATCCATGCCTCCGCTCTTCGAGCCGTCGTCGCAAGCTCCGACGTTAACATTCGTTCCAGACGAATGTTTGTGTCTGGCCTGCCATTCTTCTTCGGTGTAAGTGGCGAATTGCGGTAAACGGGTTTTGCCTGTCAGCAGTTGCTGCATGGTGGCGGTTTTAATCGCTTGTTTTTTCGCGATCAGCTTTTCCAATTCCGTTAACAGCGCATCGACATCGGATAAGGCATTGGCAATGGCGGCTTGTTCTTCTTGTGGTGGATTTAAAAATTTGAAGTTTTTAACTAGTTCTGTATCTAAAACACCAGCGCTATTTCCCGCAGAACTTACTAGCTTTAGCAACTCAGATTCCATTGCCAGCAAATAAATAGTTAAGTACCTTGGTACAATGTTGCTATTAGGGATTAGAGCCTTCACATCTTGGTTAAAGCATAAAGGAGCTACCACCAATCCGGCTCTGATCTCGTTATGAAGTGCACTCCCTCGAACCAATAACAATGTTGAATTGAATGGGGCCATTTTACTTCCGGCTTCAACCCCTTCTTTTGTTAAGCTCTGATCGGATGTTGAAAGCTCTAAAGATTTTAAGGTTGAGCCACTAATCCAAGGTATATTTCCTTGCCAATAATCTTCACGTTTTCGGCTTGGCGTCCCACCTGATAGCCAAGCAGTAACATCTCCAACAGATTTAGCTTCCCAATCTTCAGGAATAACACCAACCTCAGTCTGTTTATACCCCTGTGGAACTGTTTGTTCTAAAGTACTCATAGTGGCCACTCCAAGCCCATTGCTTTTATGTGGCCTGAGACTTTATCGTTGAGGTCATCGACAGACTGAGTTAATGTTGGCAGTGGTGTGCTATAGCGTTCTTCCAATTGTTTTACGCGGTATTCCATTCTATGCGTCATCGCCCAGCTCCTTATGTTGTAATTTTGCCAAAGCATGTGCGCGTTCGCGCTCTAGTTCTTGTTTTAGTTCTTGTTCGGTGGGTAAATAAGGTAAGTACTTGGCGGCAAAGAGTTGTTTTTGCTCAGCAAGTACCGAGTATTTCACTATCGCTTCACTTTTTTCGCTGCACAATACTAGGCCAATGGTGGGGTTGTCATCACTGCCTTTACGTTGTTCATCGTAAAGTCGCACATAGGTGTCCATTTGGCCTATGTCTTGATGTTTAAGTTTGCCGAGTTTTAAGTCAACCAATAGAAAACATTTGAGCTTGAAGTTGTAGAACACCAGATCAATATAAAAGTCCTCGTCATCAAAACGAATGCGTTGTTGGCGCTCAACAAATGCAAACCCTTTGCCGAGCTCTAATAAAAACTGTTGCAGATTGCTGATAATGGCTTGCTCTAACTCGCTTTCTTGATAGGTTTTATCCTGCAAGTTTAAAAAGTCGAGAATGTAAGGGTCGCGTAGGTAGTCTTTGGCGGTTTCGACCAGTGGCTGGGTGTTGGTCTGTGCTTCTTGCTCCACTAAGTGCTTATCTTTGCTGGCGAGTAAACGCTCGTAATACAGGGATGCTATTTGTCTGTCTAATGCTCGCACACTCCAGTTATTGTTGATTGCTTCTTGCTGATACCATTGGCGCGCAGTGGCGTTGTCAATTTTACTTAATCGGTTGTAATGCGACCAACTTAATTCGAGAGACACTGTCTCTCGAATTGGAAATGCCTGATAAAAACTGCGCATATTACGCAGGTTGGTTACATCAAACCCTTTACCCAATCTTGCGGTTAGGGTGTGTGACAATTGCTGTAGTTGTTGTTTACCATAGGCTGCGCGGCTTTCACCCTGTTGCTCGTCTTCAACGATTACCCGGCCGATTTGCCAATAACTTTGCACCATCGCACTGTTAACAGCATGACGAACTTGTGCGCGTGCCTGTTCAATAAAGGTGACTATTGAGTCGGCTAACTGGTTGAGCTTAACTTGATTATGACTCATTCACTCCACTCCAAACCAATTGGCAAACCCATTGCTTTTAAGTGGCCTGCAACTTTATCGCTAAGGTCGTCAACAGATTGCGCTAGGGTTGGTAATGGCGTGCTGTAGCGCTCTTCCAGTTGTTTAACACGGTTTGCCATTTGTTGGGTAACACGCTCAATTTCAGCAACAATATTGGCTTGTAATGTAGCAAGCCATTTGTCATCGACAATCAGGGTTTTGATTTCATCAATAGTGAGTTTTGGATATTGGTTAAATACCTTTAAATCCAACGCCTCTTGGGCTTCTTTAACAGCTTTTTTGGCTGCCGCTTCTGCATTAAATAGCTTAGTTGCTTGTTTCAGCGCTTTAACTTCATCTGCATCGGTTGCGAGTTTTGTTCTGGCGGCAACGCTGGCTTTGGTGATTTTGTCTTTATCGTTTAGGGCTTCAACTAATAAGCCGTCTTCGCTCCCAGTTCCAGAAGAAGCATGTTCCTCAAGGTAACTTTCAAGAGCTTGGGAGGCTTCGTCTTGTTTGGCTTGCAGGGCATCTACTTGCGCTTGTTCGTCAGCAAAATAACGGGCAACCATTAAGCTTGGTGGAATAATCTCAGCTTTGTACTTAAGCTTGTTGATGATTAAGTCAGGTGTTTCTTTAAGCTTCTCGCCCTTTACCGCAACTAGTTCGCGTAAGGTATTACCTGCTTGCCAATCGTCCTGTACTAATACATATACATCGTCCTGCATGGTATCAGCCCAGTAATCCATAAGGATTTGGTAAATATCGTATTTACTCAATAGGTCGCTATTGGCATAGCTGTTTAATAAATTCTCTGAAATGTTAAAGATAAAGCTTTTCGGGTTGTCGCCAACTTTGATTTCTTTTAATTTGGCTTCAGGTATCCACTGTTTGAATGGAAATAGGCTACGGGCGGCAAAGTCTTTAAATTCTTGGTGAGCCAAAATGGTACTTTTTACTTGGCTTGCTTCAACGAGTGCATGGCTGTAGCCGCTTCTTTTTGGATTTGGTTCTGGTTTAAATAAAGTTGCACGAATACTAGGGAATACCTGCCAGTAATGCTCAAGGGCATCAATGTCACGGTTTGGAATGCCACCTTGCAGGTGAGCACTTAAATCGTGTAAGTCTTCTGGTTCAGACGAGTCGATATAACGCGGTATGTTAAGGTTGTAGTCGTTTGCGGCAATTTCATCAATACCCACTGAGCGGCTGTAACGCTCAAGCTCTAAGCCTTTG
Organism: Agaribacter flavus; assembly: GCF_042646125.1. Lineage (NCBI taxonomy): Bacteria > Pseudomonadati > Pseudomonadota > Gammaproteobacteria > Alteromonadales > Alteromonadaceae > Agaribacter > Agaribacter flavus. Next base: position 96,738 of record NZ_JBHRSW010000006.1, on the reverse strand, counting down.
TTAAATACATCAACAATTTTATGAATGTCTTGGCTGCGCAGTCGGTTTTTGTTGCCATCTTTGATAAAGCCTTTGCTGGCATCAATCATAAAGATTGGGCGACCTGATACGGTTGGTAGTGTTTCATCACCATCGTTAAAGCTACCACTTGATTCAAAAATGGCTTTTTGTGCGTGCTCTTTATCAATCACGATAATACAAGCAGGAATACCAGTGCCGTAGAATAAGTTGGCAGGTAAACCAATAATGCCTTTGATGTAACCTTGTTTGATAAGATTTTCACGAATCGTAGCTTCAGCATTACCACGGAACAATACACCGTGGGGTAAGATCACCGCACCTTTACCTGTGCTTTTTAAGCTTTTGATAATGTGCAGTAAGAAGGTGTAGTCACCGTTTTTTTCCGGTGGAATACCCCAAGTAAAACGGTTATATAAATCGTTTTCTGGGGTTAAGCCACTGGTCCAGTTTTTATTTGAAAATGGAGGATTGGCAACCGCAAAATCAAATGTTTTTAATGATGCTCCATCTTTAAAAGCTGGAGATGAAAGTGTATTCCCTTGAGCAATTGTTCGTATGTCAGATACATGTCCATGTAAAATCAGGTTCATTTTAGATAGTGCAGATGTAGTTACATCCATTTCTTGCCCAAATATAGATAAACCACGTGGAGCTTCATCACTAGCTTTTAATAACAAAGAACCTGAACCACAAGTTGGGTCATACACTGTAGCATCTTGAGAAGTGTCTTCTTTAATGCCTACCACTTTCGCTAGAATTTGAGACACTTCCGATGGTGTATAGAATTGGCCTTTAGATTTACCTGATTCAGTAGCAAAGTGGCGCATTAGATACTCGTAAGCGTCACCTAATAAATCATCACCGCCAGCACGGTTGGAAGATAAATCTAAGCCTTGGAAAATACCGATTAGCTTGGTTAGGCGGTCTACCATTTCTTTGCCTTTTCCGAGCTTGTCTTCATCGTTGAAGTCGGCAACGTCTATCACGCCTTTGAGGTCATTTTCTTCCGCAAGGGCTGCGATGATCTTATTAATTTTATCGCCAATTTCCTTGTCGTTTTTGGCGGCTATCATATCGTCATAGCTTGCACCTTCTGGCACGACAATCATGCCATATGGGTCGCCTTTGTATTTATCGCTAACGTACTTCATGAAAAGCATGGTTAGCACGTAGTCTTTGTATTGGCTGGCATCCATCCCGCCACGCAGCTCGTCACAGCTTGCCCATAATGATGAATAAAGTTCTGTCTTTTTAATTGCCATGTGTGTTCTTTTAAATCCTTGTGATAGAGCGCTGTTAGAGCAAGTCGGTGTTTAAGCCTGCGGCTTTTAAACGGTGAGTGAGATTACGCATTTTAGAAAATTCAGTGCCGAAGCTGGGTTTTAGGCCAACACCTTCGCAAAACTCTTTGGCAGTCATGCTTTTTAAGCTATCTGCGTATTTGATCATTTGCAGATGCAACTCAGTGGTGTACTGATTGCGTGGCGCATCATCTAATGCATGTTTGATATGGTCGAAGATCGCTTGCTCTTTCATAAGGCTATTCTTCTTTTAATGCTTATTTATCTAATTTATCTAATTTATATAAATTAGATAAATAAGCAAGGGTATTTGTCCAACCGCAGCGCTCTGGTGCTGGATTTGTTTGTCCCACATAAGATAAACAGCCCCTAATGATCGGTTACAAACCAAAGCCTTAAATCAGTGGCTTGGCCTTAAGATTTTGATCGATGACTGTCGCTTCTCTTAACAGGTCGTATTGATGCAGATAACGAGCTATTGATGTAAAAGTGGTGGTTTTGACCTTTCCTTTGTGATCACTGGTTGTGATATCTGGCATAAATGCACTGCCTATGCCCAAGGCTAATCGACTTTTGTGGATTGGCTGTGGTAAAAAATAAGCCTGAGCATTGGCTTTTAGCCTCTGAATATCGGTGGTTTGATAAATGGCGGCGTTGATCAAATCCAATGTGTATTCCGTGCAGTTCTGGAATTGACTGTTAATAGGATTAGCAATGGCGGAATATTTGTCATTGTGTAAGGTTTTAGCTTTGTCATTGGCATACAGCTGAAGCAATGCCAACTGCACACTTGCCTCTGGGATAATTAAGCCTGCTTTCAAATCTTGTGCGCCCCAGAAAAAATCGACGGGGTAGTCGGTCATGAGTACTGAATGACTGGCATCGTTTGGTTTTTGATACAAATTGTGAATGGCGTAGCCCTGCGTAATTTCGCCATTGTCTAGAGTGATGCTTGAATACACTGCTATGGCGGTATGGGTGAATGAAATATCTCTGGGTAAGTCACTGGGATGTCTGCCTACACGTCCAATAATGAAGGCTCTCGCGCCTTGTTGTGCCGCATATCGCTCTACTTCCTTTGAAAATTTGACTATACGCTCAGGTGCAAAGATGGCTTTTGGGTTAGTCTGGCTACCTGCAAATGTGCTTAGAGGTAGCAAACAACAGATAAATAGTAAGACTCGCATAGTGCCTCCGTTTTAACTTTGTTTACTGGTTTATTTTGTTGGGAGCTGGGTCAACCGTGATCACTTTTTCGGTAATGATGAGCGGGGTATCACAGTTATTTGTAGTTTTCGTTTTAACAACTACTGTTTTCGACTTTGCTATTGTGTTTCCAGCAGCGACACTGACGGTGCCAGCGGAAATTAATGGCACAGCCACTACTGCACTGGCGACAACACTGGTGGACGCAATAGTATGCCCGCTTGCTAATACTGAGTGTTTGCTCGCTTGTCCGCTGTGATGAGAAGCGCCACTTTCTGCAAGTGTGGTAAATGAAAATAATGTGAGTATTGAAATTAGGACGAAATTGGCTTTTTTCATGTGTCATTCCTCTAGTTAGTTGACGACATGAACACTAACGCAAAGTATTTTATAGGTGAACATTAATACGAAATGTAGTAAAAAAATACCCTTTTAGTATTAAAAAAATATACGTTCTGAGTCAAATGACACGGTAGTAGAGATCTTAAATACCATCCTTACGACCCAATGCTTACCTTACAAGCCTCTGGCTGACGAGTTAAAAATGGGCTTTCCTAGCAAAAAGGGTATGCTATAAAGTACTAAAGGTTGCACGGCCAGAGAGTGGGATTCAATTGCTCTGCCTGAACGGTTGGTGTTAGCTAACACGTCCCTGGAGGAATCATAAAATGACCCTGTTGATTTCATTTTTTGATGAGTTTAGGTTAAGCAAGCGAACCAAGGCCATCACAGAGAAATCCCGATCATGGATCAAAGGTTATTTAGAGCGCTGTTGTTTTAACAGCGCTTGTTGAACGGCTTCAACATCAATATCTTCATAATTGCGTTTTTCATGAGCTACATAGGATATCCGATTCATAACAGAGTACAGCTGTTTGTTTTACGAAAAATATGAATAATTAATCTGCAGTTAACGAGCAAAATAAAACTAGTGATTTGCTTGCTGCAAAATATGTTAGAACTTTTTTTATTAAGGAAAATATTACAGATGAAAGAACTCAATTGGGAACAATTAAATGAAGTAACTGGTGGTGCGAGAGCTATAGGTATTGGGCTTGTAGTAGCTGCAACATATGATGCTGCAAAAGCAGCAGGGAAGGCATTTTTGAAATATGCAAAAGAAAACGCCCCTGCTAATCGCAGTTGCTCTGGTCAAATGTCAAGAAACTGTAATGGTTAGAAGTTCGTTTTAAGCAATGATTAAAAAGCCTGGGACAAAGAACAAAAAAAACGTAAATCTTTGGTTGATGATAGTATCCTTTAGTGTTGTCTTAATTATTGACATATCAGGGATTCGAACTAACCACGAGACTAACTTCTTTATTGACGTGTACCCAAGCTTTTTCGGATATTATTGCATGCTTTTTTTCATAAAACTTTATTCTGATCTAAGACGTTACAAACCTGCTCATTCCGCTCTCATCGCGTCAATAACTTACGAGCTAGTTCAAACATTTATTAATTACTTATATTTTGATTTAATTGACATTATCTCAATAGCATTTGCGTATGTACTTTCATTGTTATGGATTGCTACGTGTTCATTTATGCGGAGATAACGTTGGATTTAATGTTCTTGCGCACATTGATCATGAGTGTGACGCCGTTGTAGAGATCTTAAATACCGTCCTGACGACCCAATGCTTACCTTAAAAGCCTCTGGCTGACGAGTTAAAAATGGGCTTTCCTAGCAAAAAGGGTATACAGTAACAAAGGTTGATTCTTGGTAGAGGAAGAGAAAATGAGCTATATAGACGGCTATGTGATGCCGGTAAAGAAGGATAAAAAGGAAGAATATCTTCGTTTGGCACGCACTTCGGCTGAGGTGTTTAAAGACCATGGTGCCCTTGCGGTAGTAGAAAATTGGGCTGACGATGTACCCGAGGGCAAGCTTACTTCGTTGCCTATGGCAGTGAAATGTGATGAATCTGAAATAGTCGTATTTTCTTGGATAGTGTGGCCTTCTAAAGCCGCTCGTGAAGCAGGAAACAAGGCGGCAATGAAAGACAAAAGGTTTAGCGATTGGGATATGAGTACCATGCCGTTTAATGGAAAACGAATGATATTCGGCGGTTTTCAAACAATTCTTGAGATGTAAGATGCCTTGAACTGAGTGGTCTTAAGTCTTCACTTAGTCCCGAAGAATTTTTATCAAGCTAAACTGCATAGTTAGTGTAAACAGCATTTTTTGAATTTCTTCCCGCTACCGCAAGGGCATGGCTCATTGCGGCCGACTTTGGGTCTGTTTGTTACGGTTTTCTTCTTGGGGTTCATAAAATTTGGTGTACGCTGAGCTAAAAAATAGCGATGCAAAGCGACCGCTGCTGGAGAGATTTCTTGAGCCAGCTCCTGATGCTCTTGCAGACTAAGGGATTCCAATACTTCAAAATTTTCCTCTAAACCATGCAGTGCAATGGCTTCTAACTCAAGTTCCATATTTTCTGGTAACTCAGGCCAGTCAACGAGTTCTACGCCGCGCATATATCCAAAACTTGAATATTACGGTCGAAAACAAATCAATGGCTTATTTTTAATGATCTTTTACACTGTCCGGCTTCTTTATCGCGTGATACGCTGCTTTTAGTTTTGTTAGGCTGTAAAGCCTTGTTGTAATGCCGTGCGAGTAGACTTGAACAATGATTGAAATTGGCCACAATATACACATATCAGAAGATGAAATTCAGCTTAGTGCTATTCGAGCAATGGGAAGTGGTGGGCAGAATGTCAACAAAGTATCAAGTGCTATCCATCTGAGATTTAATATTCAAAATTCGTCGCTTGATGAAAAGTATAAAAATCGGCTATTGGCTTTACAAGACAAGCGCATCTCGAAAGAGGGGGATATTGTCATCAAGGCGCAGAGTTATCGTACCCAAGAAAAAAATCGTATTGATGCTATCGAACGTTTAAAACAAGTCATTTTATCGGTGACCAAAGAACTAAAAGCGAGGAAAGCGACACGGCCAAGCTTAAGTGCCAAACGCAAACGCCTCGACAGTAAAAAGCGCGATGGAAAAACTAAGGCTTTGCGGCGAAAAGTGGATTATTGAGTTTGCGTGATCAATTGATTCAGCCTCTAGGGCGCGCATGACAGCCAAACAAATTAACCTGCTTTTGCGTCCTGCTTTATTTTATCTCGAATATTCATCCAAGTTTTTCCAAGGTGATTGTAACCGCGCAAGTCACGTCCAACGCCCCAAAAATAGTCGTACTGAGAGCCTTCGATAATCAGGTTATCCCCTGTTGCTAGTAGGGCATCCTTCACTTCGTCATACATTTGCACTTTTGTATACAACGCGCGAGTCATGAGAACGGGGAGTATTTTTTTGTGATTGGGGATTTTAAGTCGAAACCAAGATTTGGCATACGCAATGACTTGTTCCGCTGTCGGCAGTTTATCAGCATAGTCGGCTTGCGACTTTGAACGCAAGATTTTGACTTGAACGTAGTGCTCACAGGTCGTCCAATTGCGATCTTCTAACACGATAGGGTGTGCCGAGCAACTAGCTAGTGGGTTGCTAATATCAAAGCGAGAAAAGCGATATGCTTCTTCCATCTGCAAATTTGTTTGAAACAATCAATGCTCCTTGTTGATGATCTTGTAACTATTAGTCCGCCATGACTGCTTGTTGGCCTTCAGACTCTCAATGTTTCCATTCCTGACGAACTCGGGGTAACGTAGATTTTTTGTGCAAACAATCTGAATCAGTATAACTATGAAAATAACAATAACATCATTTATTTCGTCTGCCTTCCTATCGCTTATCTTAGCGGTTATTTCTTTGCCAGTTTTTGCAATAGATCATGAGGCGGCACTGGCTAGAACGGCAAAATTGGACAGCATTTTGTTTAAAGCAGCAAAAGGGCATATGAAGCTTGATAAAGTCAAGATTAAAAGTGAGGTAGACGGACTAGCGATTCCTGCATACGTGTTTAAGCCTATTAAAGCAAAAGGCGAAGGTAAGCATCCAGCCATTGTATGGGTATATGGCGGTATCCATGACTATTTTGGCATCAATTACTTTCCTTTTATTAAAGAGGCAATTGAACAAGGGTATGTCGTTATCGCGCCGGAATACAGAGGGGCTTCGGGATACGGCGAGGAATACTACAATGCACTTGATTACGGTGGCTATGAGGTAAATGATGCCATATCCGCTGCTAACTATTTGAAATCTTCCGTGTCGATAGTTGATAGCAGCCGCATTGGTGTTATGGGGTGGAGTCACGGTGGGCTCATCAGTCTTCTGGCGGTTACACGCGAGGCTCCGGAGCTGTTTCAAGCTGTAGTAGCCTTTGTACCCGTATCTAATTTAATCTTTCGAATGGCCTACAAAGGACCAGAGTACCAGCAGGTGTTTACAAAACAAGCTCGTATAGCCGCTTTACCGCACGAGAAGCCTGATGTATATATTGACCGCTCACCTTTATTTCATGTCGATAAGTTAAAAATACCGGCTTTAGTCATGGTCGCTACAAACGATGACGATGCAGACTTTGTCGAAACCGAAGCCTTAGTCAACGCCTTACAAGCGAAAAAGCCAGAGCTTGCCACAGCTATGGTATGGCAAGATCCAGCAAATGGGCACTATTTTAACCGACAAGTAGATTTGGATACACTTCAACGTAAAGACACAGCAGATCAAATCAAGGCTTGGAATATTACTTGGGCGTTTTTGGCGCAGCATTTAAAACCGTGATGTATTTGTTAAGCTAGCCCAAGTAAGCTTTTAACATCCACACTAGTTTTTCTTGCTCTTTGATGTAATCGCCCATCAAGGACGCGGTGCCCTCGTCTTGGGCTTCGCCTGCCTGCGAGAGAATTTTGCGCTGCTCTACAATCAGCGTAGTGAACCCAGACAAAAGATTGTTCACTGCCTGATTGCCATCAGTAATATTTTTAGCTTCGTTTATTATACTATTTGCTATGTAATCTGAAAACGCGTGCAAAGGCGTTCCTTCTATCGTTAAGATTCGCTCCGCAATTTCATCAACTTTTAGTAGCAAGTCATTGTAGATTTCTTCAAATTTTACATGCAGCTCAAAGAACTTTGTGCCTCGAATGTTCCAATGAAAAGCCCGTGAATTCATATATTGAATTTGGTAACTGCTCAACAGTTTGTTTAGTGATTTGACTAATTCTTGACTCTGTTCAATATTTAATCCGATGGAGTTAGTGACTGACATGTTTGTTTCCTTTTTTCTAAGCTCTACATTTCTATGGAGCTCAGTATGGCAATGGCTGTGTTTAATATCCAAGTAGATAAAACGATAGGTTCAATCGGTTTTATTGAACGTACGCTTGTACATTGTCCAAGCTTTTAAGAAATGCAGTAATTTGTTTAACCTCTTGCTCACTCATTTTTTTGCCAAGTTGATGCCAGCCGGTTAAGAATACCGCTTCTTCTAGTGTTTTTCCTTTGCCATCATGAAAGTAAGGTGCTGTATTGGCGACATTGCGTAAGATAGGTACTTTGAACAAATAGTTATGTGAAGGCCGACCAGTAAGCGCTCCTAAGCCCTTATCTTCTGTGTTAGGGTAAGGTATGACCAAGCCCATTTTCATGGCAAATTGACCACCCATTAGTGGACCACTGTGGCAACTTAAACAGCCATTTTTTTGAAAAGCAATGAAACCTTCCTTTTCAATCTTGGACAGGGCATTGTCATCACCTCTGAGAAACTGATCGAATCTATCTCGAGTAATCAGTGTGCGCTGAAAAGCAGCTAGTGCGTGCATTACATTTTGCAGTGATAATGGATCTTTGGTTTCGGTATATGCTTCCTCAAAAGCTGAACGGTATGACTCAAGGCGAGTAAGAATTTGCGCCTCTGATTGCATGGCCATTTCATTTGGGTCAAGCAAGGGCTTGTGTGCCTGTTCCTCTAAACTTTGTGCACTCGTATCCCAATTTTGAGCAAACTGAAACCCTGCATTCCATGTGGACGGGGCGTTGCGTTTACCCACACTCCCTAATGTTCCAATCGATACTGGGAGGCCATCAACGCCATGTCCACCCGCAAGAATGTTATGACACGAATTACAAGATTGTTTTTGATTGATTGACAATGCCGTTTCAAAATACAGTTTTTCACCAAGTTCGATTTGTTTTTTTGTGTCATGGCTTGCCATTGGCATAGTTGCAGGGATTAAGCCGATAGTGCTCAAGGCTTGTTTTCGTATGGTATTGTTGTCTATATTCTCAGCCATAGTCAGGGTACTGGTAAACATCATGCTCAGACTGACTAAGATTAAACAAATTATGTGTTGCATTACATGTACGCTCAAAGTGCAGAAATCGGAAACAACGGAACCCTAAGGCTCCGTTGTGTGTTCACTTATTTTAAATCAAAGCGGTCATTTTGCATGACTTTAGACCAAGCCTTAACAAAGTCATTTACAAAACGCTCCTTTGAGTTATCAAAAGCGTAGACTTCTGCTACGGCGCGCAATTCGTTGCTCGAACCAAAGATAAGATCAACGGGGCTTGCCGTATACTTTACTTGACCTGTCGCCCGATCTACCCCTTTATAGACATAGCCTGTGCCGGCTTTTTCCCATTTGGTCGACATATCCAAAAGGTTCACGAAAAAGTCATTGCTAAGTCTGCCTGGCTTATCGGTTAGTACACCGGTATTGCTGCCGTCCGTATTTGCTCCTAGTACACGCATCCCACCAATCAATACAGTCATTTCAGGTACGGTCAATGCCAGTTGGTCTGCTTGATTGATCAATGCTTGAGTGGGAGAGAGGTAATAACCTTCTGTGTAGAAATTTCTAAAGCCATCTACTTTGGGTTCTAAAACTGAGAACGAGTTGACGTCAGTTTGTGCTTGTGTGGCGTCGCCACGACCGGGCACAAACGGTACATTCACATCAAATCCAGCATCTGCCGCGGCTTTTTCAATCGCTGCCGCTCCACCTAATACAATTAAATCCGCTAGAGATACTTGCTTGGACTTAAATATTCCGCTGTTAAAGTCTTTTTGGACACCCTTTAGTACACTGAGTACCTGTTCAAGTTCTTGTGGATTATTTACCGCCCAATCTTTTTGAGGAGCAAGTGCTATACGCGCACCATTTGCACCACCACGCATATCAGAGTCACGATAAGAAGCTGCCGATCCCCAAGCAACACGCACCAGAGATTGAACAGACAGTTCTGAGTCCAATATTTGTGCCTTGAGTTTGGCGATATCTTTCTCGTCAATTAGCTTGTAATCAGGCTTATCGATTGGATCTTGCCAAATGAGCGCTTCGTCAGGAAAAGCATTACCTAAATAGTTTGCTCTAGGTCCCATGTCGCGGTGGGTCAACTTATACCATGCTTTAGCAAACGCTTTTTGGTATTCCCTAGGATCGGCCAAGAAGCGCTCAGCAATCTCGCGATAGGCGGGGTCTTCTTTTAAAGCCAAGTCAGATGTAAACATAATTGGCGTCGAGAATTTGCCTTTTACGTGGGCGTCTGCAACCGAGCCTTTTAGTGCGCCACCTTTTGGAACCCATTGAATTGCGCCTGCAGGTGAGCGAGTTTGTTCCCAATCGTTGTTCAACAAATTAGCTAGATATAAAGATGTCCATCGTGTCGGTGCTTGGGTCCATGCGCCCTCTAAACCACTTGTTATCGTGTCTTCAGAGTGACCTTTACCACAACTGTTTTTCCAGCCGAGTCCTTGCGCTTCAATGGGTGCTGCTCCAGGCTCAACCCCGACACAGTTATCTGGCTTTTTGGCGCCGTGGGCTTTACCAAAGGTATGTCCGCCCGCAATCAAGGCCAGTGTTTCTTCGTCGTTCATGGCCATGCGACCAAATGACTCTCGAATACTGCGTGCAGAGGCTAGGGGATCAGGCACGCCACCTGGGCCTTCTGGGTTTACATAGATCAAGCCTTGGTGTACGGCTGCGAGAGGCTTGATCAGTTCACCATTGCTGTCTCGCCTGTCACTCGCGAGCATTTCTACTTCTGGCCCCCAGTATACGAAATCGGGCTCCCAGTCATCATCTCGTCCAGCTGCAAAGCCATAAGTTTCGAAGCCCATGTTTTCTAGTGCGACATTGCCCGCCAGAACAATTAGGTCACCCCATGAGATGTGTTCGCCGTATTTTTGTTTGACTGGCCAAAGTAAACGTCTGGCCTTGTCTAAGTTAGCATTGTCAGGCCAGCTGTTTAGTGGATTAAAACGTTGTTGCCCGCCACCCGCGCCGCCGCGACCGTCGTGCGTGCGATAGGTGCCAGCGGCATGCCATGTCATCCGTATAAAAAACGGACCATAGTTACCCCAGTCGGCTGGCCACCAAGCCTGTGAATCTGTGAGTGTTGCATTGATGTCTTTTTTTAATGCGGCCATGTCTAGTTGAGCAAAAGCGGCTTCGTAATCAAAGTCTTCACCCAATGGATTGGAACGCCTGTCATGATCCCGAAGAGAGCTTAAGTCGAGAGAATCTGGCCACCAGAATAAGTTATTTTTTGCTTGATTTGGCGCAACTTTGCCCATACCGATAGCACCCTTGGGCTTACTTACCGTTTTGTGCTCTTGCGCAAATGCCCCTTGTGCCAGTGTCATTGTGACTAGACCTGCTAGAACAGACACCTTAAAAAATGATTTTGTTTGCATGTTTTTTCCTCTGTATTAGTTGACTAGACTCAGTTCATCTAAGTCGGGAAAAGACTAACAAAGCATTTTTTCTTGTAACAATTCATTCACTAGATTGGTCTAATCGTAAAAACCAATCTTAATTTTGAATACAACGAACGTATCGTATTGCACGATGGGATTATGCTTGGAAGTTTCCCCTTCTTTTTTCGCAAAATTTATTTTTCATGGATGAAAAATCAAAGCGTATATGGATATACCCGCAGCGGTTTTGCGACAAAGGAAAGGGAAACTTCCAATTATACTCTCACCACGGTTCCATTGGTATTGGGCGGTCTAGCGCTCTTTTATACCGTGTTGTGACCAATAATAGCGCATTTATTAAAGTGGTTTATTATTAGTTTGTTAACATTAAACAATAAAAATGCTAACCTTTGTTTAAAAAATAGTTACCATGGCAATGAGGAATCTGAATGAGAAGTACGTCCCTTAAACTGACATGCCTAGCAATGTCTGTAGCGTTTTCTTTGCATGCCAATGCAAATACGCAAGCAACTGTAAATATTAATGTTCAACATAGCGTGGATGGCCACAGCGAATTTGATCGCAGCAAGTATATTGTTATGCACGATGCAGTAAATGGTAACGAATGGAATAACAGCCAAGCAGAACTTGATTATCTGATGAGCTTGAACGTCTATTTTGGTCGCGACAATGGCACCATAAATTGGGTTGCCTCACAAGTTAACGAAGATCCCAATCGCCCAGGTTATGCCGATCCCAATCATCTGCAATCTTACCCAGTTTGGATAAGAAATAACTACGCCAATGCCGCTGACAGAAATCAATACGACGACCGCTCTCAGTCATTGATGGTGGGTGGGCAGTTGCACCCCATGTGGGCAGGGGATAGCGTGCTTGCGAACACCCACACGGGCGCTGGTGGGTGGTCCTTTGCGAACAACGACGCCATTGGTGAGTACATGGGCTTATACCTCAATCATGCATACCGCCCTGTGGGTAGTACTGATGTAAGCGAGGGGCATCCAAATCCGCCGTTTTTAGAAATTGTCAACGAACCGTTATTTGAATACGTGGATACTGAAGGGGGCGATCCTCTCGCAATATTCAATTATCACAACGAAGTAGCAAGTGCGGTGCGCCGCGTAAATAGTGATGTGCTCATTGGCGGGTATACAACGGCATTCCCAATATTCGAAGAGCGCGACTTTGCTCGTTGGGAAGAAAGAATGAAGTTATTCATTGACACCAGTGGTGAGCATATGGATTTCTTCTCTATCCACTTATATGACTTCAATACTATTTGGAACAGAGAAACCAATCAATGTTGTATCAGCAATGTTAACTTTAAAGGCAGCAGAATTGAGGCGACCTTAGACCTGATGGAGCAATACAGTCTGCTCGCTTTAGGAGAAGTGAAGCCATTTATTATTTCTGAATACGGTGGGCGAGATCACGAGCTAGAGGTTTTTCAGGATTGGTCAGCAAACCGTGACTGGCATTTTATGAAGTCGTTTTCGCCGATGATGATGCAGTTTATGGCAAAGCCAGATCGGATGTTGAAAACCGTGCCATTTGTATTAACGAAAGCACTGTGGCACTCGGAAGAGAATGGCAATAAATACGATTGGCGCTTGCTCAGAGAAGTGGGAGAGGCAGAAGGTGAAACAGGCTCTGGCTACGTGTTTACTGAACAGATTAAGTTCTTTGAGCTTTGGTCTGATGTCGTGGGTAATCGAGTCGATGCGCGTGTTTCTAACTCTGATGTTCTTATCGACGCTTACGTCAATGACAATAAGGTCTATCTTGCTCTATCTAATCTCAATGAAAACGACGAAGTTGTGTCTTTAAACATGCAGAGTGATTCTGATGCAGTATTGCAAAATGTAAGAATAAAACATTTGCATATTCAGGGATCAGATGACACTGGTGTACCAGTGCTAACAGAAAGCCAGCAAAGTGAAAGTTTGAGTACATTTACGCTAGGGCGAGAAGCGTCGGCAGTCATTGAGTTTACCTATGACAAAGCGATAAGCTTGGATCAAACATCGACTGAAACAAAGTATTATGCAGACACCTATTTGCAGGAAATTGCGGCAAATCAGGCTGATGTATTTAACATAAATGATGTTTCGGTTTCCGAATTTGGCGAGGCAATACTTCGAGTTGGTCTAGGTCGTGAACATGGTAAATCTTTGCAACCAACGGTTCGTTTTAATGGTGCCAGCCTAGCAGTGCCGAGCAATGTAAAAGGTGATGATCAGGCTAATCGCGACCAGTTTTTTGGTTTGCTCGAAATCCCAGTTTCGAATAGCTTACTGCAAGACAACAATGTGGTTGAAATTACTTTTTCTGATGATGGTGGCCATGTTTCAAGCGTAAGCTTACAGCAATTTACGTTTAGTGATGAGCTTAGAAATACAAGCTTGGCTGTAACTGGTGTGTCTTTGACACCCGCGTCACTGACACTGACGGAAGGGGAAAGTGAATCGTTAACGGTAGCTATTACGCCTGACAATGCATCAAATACGAATCTAAGCTTTTCGTCTAGCAATACGGCTGTTGCCACAGTTAGCGAGGCAGGGCAAGTGACGGCGGTATCTGCAGGGAGTGCCACGATAACGGTAACGACAGAAGACGGTGGATTTTCGTCTTCCACAACCGTGACGGTGAACGCGCCTGCGACTACGACGCCCCCTCCTGCTTCACCACCGCCGACGCAGTCAGATTCTTCCGGTGGTGGCGGAAGTACAACTTGGTTGGTGTTGGGATTGTTATCAGCGTTTAGCTGTGTGAGGCGCAGATTCCGCAAGCTCTAGCCATAGCGTCAAGCCAATAAAAAAGGCAAGAGCTTATGCTCTTGCCTTAATTCTTTATCAAAATTAATCGTGGAAGTTAGCAATTCAAACTAGGTCTTACCTAAACTGCGCGCCTTTAATTCTTCTTCGATTTCCTCAATAGACTTTCCTTTGGTCTCTGGCAAAATACTCGCCATTGCAAACAGGCCAATCGCACACATTACGCCGTAAATTGCAAAGGTGAAAGCGGCACCGATAGTTTCCATCTGTACTGGAAATAAGGTAGGCACCACTACGCCCCCAAATACTGAGGTAATAAACGCGCATCCAGTAATGGCAAGTGCGCGTACTTTTGTCGGAAATACCTCTGAGAACAATATCCAAAGGATAGGCCCAATAGAAAAGTTGTATGCACAAACAAAAGTAACGATGCCTATAAACACGAGTGTGCCATTCATACTCGCGGTAGAAATAATCAGGTTAGCTTCTACGGTAGAGTACATTTCTTGACCAACAGTGCCTAGCACGGCTTCTTTTATATCGACGTCACTGTAAAACTCAGTATTGAGCAGAGGGGCAAATTTTCCGGCATCTTCAACGGCAACATTCATTGCAGAGAGGGTATCGGGCGTAATGACATAGACGGCATTGAAAAACGCAAAAGCCACGATTGCCATTGCTACCGTGCCGACCGTGAGGCCGCCAAGTAATATAAAACGCCGACCAAGTTTATCAATCAATAGCATAGCTAAAATCGTAAATGAAATACCAACAAGGTTGACCACTACGGATTGCGCAAAGGCAGAGCTGTCACCCCCCACTTGTTGGAATATCATGGGCATGAATGCCAACATAGCGTTCATACCTGTAAGTGGCTGAACTAAAGCCATGAATACGCCTATCAACAGGGCTATTCTCATTGGTTTACTGAATATTGCTTCTGCTTGTTCTAGCAAGCTGGGCGTGCTCTCAGCACTATTGATACTGACTTTTATGTCGTTTATTTCTTGTGCAACGTCTTCAGCAGGACGAATTTTTTCCATTACCGACTCTGCTTCTTTTTGGTGCCCATTTAAAATCAACCAGTGAGGGCTGCGAGGAATGACGAAGAGTAAGGCTAGCCAAATCATCGCAGGAATGATTTCAACACCTAACATCCAGCGCCATACATGTTGTTCATCTAGCAATATTGCTTGCGCCCAACTTGGCGCTTCTTGTGCCGTATTGACTAAAAAGTAATTCACTAATGTGGCAACAAACACACCTATGACGATGTTTAGCTGGTTCATACCAACAAGCTTGCCGCGCATTTTTGCGGGGGCAATTTCGCCGATATAGATAGATGCGAGGCTCAAAGACGTAAATGCTAGCCCGCCAATTAGCCTTGCTATAAACAACCAAAAATAACTTGGCGCAAAAGCCGATCCTATTGCCGATATGGTGTATAAGGCGGCAATGATTATCAAGGTGTTTTTGCGGCCAAATTTGTCACTAAAGTAACCCGCGAACAACAGTGCAAGTAGTGCACCGTAGCCGGGACCTGCGGCAATATTACCCAGTTGAAGCGAAGTGAGGCCAAATTCCGCTTTTGTATACTCATGTGTGCCAGATATTAACATTATATCTAAGCCGAAAATAAAACCACCTAATGCGACGATGAACGCATAATACAAGGCATTTCGTTGGGGTTGATTCATTAATAACTTCTCAAATTGTTAACAATTTGATGCTAATAGTAGAGGTTTTTAACAAAAGGTTCTAGTAAGATCTGTTTTATCTTATCTCTTGAGGCCTCTTTACCAAAAAACAAAGGGAAGTGGCGTCTACTATTAGTATTCAAACGCTTATGAACTCTATTCAACTACCTGTACTTACCATTAATCAACACGAGCAATCTATCTTTAAAACACTCTCACTGAGTTTGAGCGACTATAATGGTATGTTTATCTCAGAGCGACAATCCGCTTTAAACTATCGTCATCGCTTTAGCGAAAGTGGCTACGAGAGTGATTGGCATGTTGCTGGCGATCCGACTTTAATTACTATTCAACAAGGCGCTATCGAGCTTGTTACGCGGCTTGGAGAAAAGCGGCGTTTTGGTTTGGGTGAGCAATTTATCGCCGCTGATTATTTACACCTGAAAACCCTTGAAGATGAGGGAATCGGTCACAAGGCTAGGGTACTTGGAAATACGCCCTTGTTAGCACTACACATTAAATTGTCAACAGAACCAAAAGCTTGGCTACACAAATATACGACCTTGCTTACAGGAAAATAAATTTGTGCTATTTTTTGATTGAAAATTGTACAGGTTCTAGTAGTACCTATTGGCAATACAGAGTTGAAGTTAATGATAAATTTGGTGGACGCAGATTTACCCTAAATGTAGGGGACTGCGTTCGTCTCGAATAAAGACAAGGAACTAGCCGTCATGCCTCGATTACACATTGAAAAATCCGTTGATATTAAAGCGACAATAGACAGTGTCTATGAAGTTGTAAATGACTTTCATAAATGGCAGGTTTGGTCTCCATGGCTATTGATGGAGCCGGACGCAAAAGTGGAAGTTGACGAAGATGGTAAGCATTACAGTTGGGATGGTAGCAGAGTCGGTTCAGGAAACATGACCATAGTCAGTGAGCTGGACGAAGGCAACGCCAAAATAGTCAAATATGCACTCAATTTTTTAAAGCCTTGGAAATCATACGCTGATGTGTCGTTTCACTTAAGCACACAGGATGATGTGACCCACGTTACTTGGACAATGGATAGTGCTTTGCCCTTCTTTTTGTTTTGGATGAAAAAAGCCACGGAGAAATATGTAGGTATGGATTACCAGCGTGGTTTAAGTATGTTAAAAGAATGGGTGGAAACCAGCAGTATTGCCTCTGCTATGTCGTTTGTTGGAGAAGCGCCGTTTCCTCATACCCCGTATATTGGCATCAAGACTCGCTGTCGCTTGGAAGATATTGGTGACAGCATGACTAGGGATTTTAATAAAGTACTTGCTTATGTTGATGGCCAGGAAGGTTTGAAACCCTGAAAGGCGATGTCTATATATCATAAGCGGGATGTCGTAAAAGGAGAGGCAATTTACACTGCCGCTCTAGCCGTCGGCAAACAACCCGATAATCTGCCAAATGAATTTGTCTTTGATCATGTCCCCAAAGTACTGGTTTACCAAATTACGCATACTGGAGATTATCAGCACTTAGGCAATGTCTGGACAACACTCTACACAATGGAAAGAAATAAAGAGATAAAGTGCAATAAGTCAGTGAAGCCGTTTGAAGTGTATGAAAACTCCCCCGAGCAAGTCAGCAAAGCGCAACTACTGACAACAGTATGTTTTCCTGTAATTTAGTTTCTTCATCTTTATCTCGTAATCGTAAAAGTCATCAAAGTGTAATTTTATTACAGAATTTTGCTAAAATTTATTAAACCGAAATCTGCATGATTTTGGTTTTTTTATGTGTTTTTAAACCATTTTCAGATTTAAATTATCCCATTTTTTAAGTGTAAATTGCTTGTAAAGCTTATTTTTACTGCATTTTTACATTATTCATGTTAATAAATGTGACTATAATTTACGCGAATGTTAAATAATGTAGCTAAATTACATTGCATTGTATTATTGATGAAAAAAAATACAAAAAGTGTAATTTAATTACAGAAAAAGCTTGAGCAATCGAAATTTTTGTCGATAATGATAGTCAGTTAAGTAATTAAATATATTTTTTTGAAATTTTAGGAGCCACCTATGAAACTATCTACAATCGCTACTGTTGCTGTTTTATCATTTGCTTCACTTAGTGCTTCTGCTTCAAATGTTGTATTCAAAGCAGTGGATGACAACTTTGAAACCCAAGCATGTAAAATTGCTGCTGTTGATGGTATGGATGCGGCCAAGGATTTTATTGAAGGAAACAACCAAAACTATAAACGTTTTGTGTTCTCAGTATTCTGTAACGGCATGTCAATCACGTCTTTTGCCAAGCAGTATCATGTAGAATCAAGTGAAGACGAAGCTGAGCAAGTGATTGCCCTTGTAGCAGAAAACAGCAATGTCGAGTCAAAACTATGTATGGACGCAGTTGTATTAGGTGAAGATGCAGCAAGACAAAAGTACGGCTTTGAAAATGAAACCGTAATGTGTAACTTTAAGCCTCTTAAAAAGTTTGTTAAACAATACGCAAACCGTGACGTTATTGTTCGTCCGTCTGCAGACTAATCTTTATAAGATAGTCGTATTTTAAAATTTGATAAAACAGCCAAACTCTTTTGAGTTTGGCTGTTTTTTTAGGGGGCTCCGTCCTAAGTTGCATTGCCCTGTTGTAAGGGAATGCTAAAGCTAAAACACGCTCCGTTTTTGGCGGCTATATTTGCGGCTTTTACTTGTCCGTTGTGCCATTCAACAACGCGTTTAACAATGGCTAATCCTAAGCCAAATTTGTTGCTTGCTCTATTTCTCGCACTATCCCCTTTAGTAAAAGGCTCAAATATAGTTTGTATCGCACTTTCTTGTATGCCTTCTCCGTCATCTTTTACAGACAGGGTAAAACGTGAATGGCTACAACTTGCCTCAACAGTTATTTCAGTTTTTGCATAGTCGATTGCATTACTTATCAAATTCATGATCGCACGCCCCAACCAATGCCGATCTACTTCAATGGCGATATCCATCTCGCGATGTATTTTGATTTCTATACCTTTAGATTGGGCTAAAGGGGAGAGTTCAGCTTGTAAATCCATCAGTAGTTGCCCAATATCTACATTCGAGAGATTCAAATTGATACCTTGGCGTTCCATCGACGCGTAGTTTAAAAATGCATCGAGCATAGCTTCCATTCTATTTAGTTCGTCGTCGATGCGTTCAAATATACTTGCTTGTTCAGCAACACTATCGCAATCTTTCACTGCCTCAATACCAAAGCGCAAGCAGGACAGAGGTGTACGAAGGTCGTGAGACAAGCTACCCGCCAGCATTTTGTTATCTGCAACGAGCTTTTCTATTTGTGTGGCCATACGGTTAAAGTTCTTTTCAATACTTGAAATATATGACCAAGATACAGGTTTGATTCGGCTATCTAGTTTACCTTTTCCAAATGCATCGGCAGTGGCATCCAAAGTTGAAAGTCTGCGCGTAAGGGGTAACAACCAAGCGATCAAGGCAATCGAAATACCAATATATAAACTTAGCGTCAGGGCAAGATTGACATAACTTGTCTCTTCATTAGTGTTTTGTACGGTGAGGCTCAACAGGGTATTGGGGTGAGTGTTAAGTTTGTATAGGTAAAAAATACTGGCTTCAGTTTGCAGACTGAGTACCTCTGCTTTGTCAAGCGTGTCGCGCAGGCTTGAGGGCAAAGCAATACTGTCTAGTTGTTCTATGTTAAAATTTAAGCTCGTTTCATTTGAAACAAGCTTGAGATAGGCAGATATCTCTGTTTCAGGTCGTTCGTCCAAAGCAATAGCAAGCGTGCGTATTAGACTGTCGTAAATTTTTGCATCGTTGTCTTTTTCGTCCATGTTAAATGCTGCAAATTGATCGATTGCCCATCCAACTACAAATAGAGCCATCACTACGGTCAATACGATGCCGAGATAAATCTTCTTCATATGTTGATCAGATCACTAGTCGTTCCACATGTCGGGTACAAATAAATAACCTTTACCCCAGACCGTTTTGATTTTTTCTGGTTTTTGCGGATTATCGTTAAAAGTGCGTCGCAAAGTAGAAATCATGACATCAAAGCGACGATCGAGGCCATCGTACTCTCTCCCCTTTAATTCCTGAAAAACGAGATCCCTATCGACGACTTTACCTGCATTTGATGCCAGCAGCCAAAGCAATGAAAACAAACTCATTGACAGGTCAATACGTTCCCCTTTGTAATCAACACGCTTAAAATCCCAATGTAGACATAATTCACCAAATTTTAGTTCTTTTACCGGTAGGTGAATGTCGGAGGTATTGTTAAGATTGCGCAACATTGCCTTGATTCTGGCTAAGAGTGCACGAGGCCTGACAGGCTTTATAACGTAATCATTTGCACCAACTTCAATACCAATAACCTCATCAAATTCGTCCGCTCTTGCCGTCATCATGATAATTGGAATAGCAGAGAAACGACGCACTTGTTTACACACCTCTATGCCATCAAGACCCGGCAGCATCACATCCAGTAACACTAAATCGTAGTTTCCCTTGTTGAGGTGCTCGACAACGATATCGCCAGAAGCTAAGTGATCGACCAAAAAACCTTGTTGTTGCAAATATTCTTTCACCCATTGTGCGAGCGAAGCATCATCTTCAACCAGTAATATTTTTGCATACTCTTTCATGGGCTATCCTATGACTCCACTTTTTTAAAACAACCGCCAACGGCGTTTTCTTGGCCTAGACTCATACAACCAACTGACCTGAAACGTCGTTGATGCAAGTACTTCTTGATTGTTTTTGCGTACTAATTGGAAATCCACACTGTGCTCAAGCGCTAAGTCTATCGTTATAGTGCCATTTTTACGCGCGAACCAACAGCCAAATTGCTTTTCTTCGGCAAGCGAATTGATCTGTATGAGGCAATATTCGTCTGCGGTTTCGGTATGCCATGAAATACTTACCTCTGTGTAGCATGCCCGCCCTTCATTTAAGGCAACGCATTTATTGGGTTTTATCTCAAGCCCATGTGCCGATAATGTTAAATCGCTATTGTCGGCATTTGAGGCAGCACTAACCAATAGCAATAGAATGAAACTGAAATATTTAAAATACATAGCTCACACTTAGCACATAGCGCAATACATTTCTTCTAGTCGTTAACGGACTATCGAAAATGCTTTTTGAGTAATGACTGAGTGTAAGACCAGTGGTTAATAGCCAGCTTTCGCTAATTGGGTATCGTCCACTGATTTCTAGTTCTCCTCTGTAGCCAGCGTTTGGTGAATAATAAGGCCGGTTTTCGCTGATTTCATGTGTTTCAACACCAAAGTAGTACTGGTTCATATTGGCTGAAAAAACGGTTGCACCTGCACCCAGTTGCACGTCCCAGTTTCTTAGATGGTAGGTCGATGCGTAAAAACCGTCGAGCACCCAGCCATGGTGCACACCATCAAGTATATCTATACCAAAACTCAGCCAATACACGTCTTCATTTAAATAAGCTGTGTATCGAAGTCCTTGCAGGAGGAATTCGTCTCTTGAGTCAATGCCTTTGAGTTCTTCAATACTTTTATCGAAAATAAGGCCAGCACTCCTCTCGTTGAATCCTTTGATGTAAGAGCGAGCGAGTAAGTCGATTTCATAGTCTTCGGCAGAGACAAGTTCGTAGCCGATGTCAGTCGGCAATAAGTGATAGTTGAGTCGATGGCGATTGGACTCAATGAAAAAACCTTTGTAATAAAGATCGAGAATGACCGTTGCGCCCAAATAATTTGACGCGTCTTTCTGTTCAGCACCAATAATGTTTGATGGATCAGAAATGAGCGCAGCAGCGATTTCAACATTCCATTGCAATCCGTCATCAGTATCTGAAGAGGCTGCGGCGAACCCTGACATCATCATCAGGCAAAGCAAGCCTCCAATTTTATTTTGTATTGAAAAGATACGCATTCTCTCCAGAATAGATAAGGGAATTATCCTTTGCGACCAATCGCCTACTAGAATCATAATTTGTTTTTCATCCATGAAAAACAAATTATGATTCTAGTAGGCGATTGGTCGCAAAGGATAATCCCCGTTCTGCCTTAGTAAATCGAAATTGTATATTAACAATATACTGTGATGGCTTACATATGTGTTATCCGCAAAAGTGTTTAAACTTTGTAAGAAAACTTATGTTCCATCAACACTTTTACAACAGACAGTTGTTTTGCATTCCGTAAAATTCTTCCCAGAAAACACACTTTTATAATGGGAATCAATCATGCGTTACACTGCTATCACAGCTGCTCTATGTGCTTGTTTTTCATCTCATGCAGTTAGTCAATCTCATGCTACAACGCTTTTAACTAGCTCACAAAAAAAAAAGCTGAAAACGGAACAAACACCTAGCAGTATAGAAAAAATACACGTGAGGGGAAGCCGAAATAGTCCCAGTACTGAGCCAACAGAAGAAACGCAACGGCTACTGGCCACAGCGGGTATAGATAACGATCCGTTGGCCGCAATTTTTAGTCTTCCCGGCGTCGTTTATGGAGGTGGTGACTACGGAGGAGAACCTGCAATCAGAGGCTCTTCACCTGATGACAATGCTTTTTTTGTCGACGATAGTCCTGTCGAGTACATATTTCATCTATTTGGTGACAGTATATTCAACAAAAATCTTGTGCGTTCTTTCGATTTGTACTCTGCTGCATATGGTGCTGCTTATTCCGATGCAACCGGAGGGGTATTTGATGTGAAATTGAGAGACCCTCGGCATCAAAATATAAAGACAACTTTAGACGCCAGTTTTTTAAAAGTCGGTGTTTTTACTGAAGGCTCGGTAACGAACAATCAGGCATTTTATTTTTCGTATCGTCATAGCTTGTTGCAGCTATTTTTTCCTGAGGGGGATGAAGATGAAGGAGTCAAGGTATTTGAAGCACCAATAAGCGATGATTATCAAGGAAAATACCAATGGTTAATCGGCGATAGTCATAAAATAACATTTTCCCTCGGCGGCGCTAGCGACAAGTTAGGCCTGAGCTTTTCAGAACAGTCAGAAGAGGGGCGCACTGATCCTGATATTGTTGGCGATGCTTTTGGAAAAACTGCCTTTGATAGCCAAAGTATCCGATGGGATTTTTTCCCCAATCGTCAGTATCAGTTTTCTTCACTCGTATCTCATGTCTCAGAAACGCAAAACGAATACTTTGGGGACAATCAATTTATTGATGTGGACGAAAATACATGGTTATTCCGTACTTATTTGAAAACAAATAGGTTTAAACGGCATGGTCTAAAAGCGGGGCTTGACATAGAAAAGCGCAAGGTCGACTACAGCATTAATTTGATACCTTACTTTTGTACTGAACAGACAAACAATTGCGTTGATCAAAAGGGCGACAGAATTCAAGATAGAGACACCTTAGACATTGCCATTATGTCAGGATATATAGAGGATACTTGGACTTTACACCCAGATTGGCAATTAACGAGTAGCCTACGAGCAGAAAAAGAAAACTACTCAGATTCACGTTATATTATGCCTCGCGTGAGGCTGAATTGGATGCCTCGGAATGATCTGCGCTTTCACTTCCGAGCCGGCAAGTATAGTCAATTGCAGGAAGCTGAATATACTGTTCGACTTTTAGGTAATCCAGATTTGAAGCCGATTGAATCTTCTCAGTTAGCCGTTGGCACAAACTGGTCTATTGACGATTTATGGTCCCTATCAGCAGAGGCTTATTTTAAAGATATCATTCATTACCCTAGGGCTATTGAGCTAGATAAAGATATTGCGCAACGGAGGTATACGAATGATGTATCTGGCGAAGCAAAAGGGCTGGAGCTTTTGTTAGAAAAGGCGAAAGGCAATCAAGACTGGCATACTTGGTTGTCTGTCAGTTGGTCAACAAGTGACAGAACCGATGAAATAACGAGAGTGACAAATCGCTATCAGCTCGACACACCAGTAGTAATAAATTGGGTTTACAATATCGATTTATCAGATTCTTGGTCATTGGGGTTACGTTATACCTTTAGAAGCGGGGCGAGATACTCTCCAATTATTGCGATTAAGCAAAACCCTGATTTTCCCGATAATTTTTTGCCTGTTTACGGAGAATTAAATTCTCGACAACTACCTAATTACAGTCGTCTGGATTTGCAAGCTGATTACGTCACCCGTTATTACGGTTACGATGCCACATGGACCTTTGCCTTAATAAATGCGCTTGCCAGCGACAATATATCTGGTTACTACTACGAAGCAAAGGAAGGAGATACCTTGTCAAATTACACCATTGGTGCCGAAGAGGGGATAGGCGTATTTCCCTCTTTCGGCTTTTCAATCAGTTTCTAGGGTCAGCAGACCTTGGTAGATTGTCTTTTATTGGATGGCAGTCAATAATACCCAAAAAAATTGAGTATTATTGATTGTCACAATTGAAACAACAGAGTCATTGCCCCTTGTGTTTGGGTGAAAATACAGATTTTTATCATGCGGATAAGCGTCGAGAGTATTATCAGTGTGAAAACTGCCAATTGGTCTTTGTGCCCCCGCAATACCATTTATCAAAAGAAGATGAAAAAGCGGAATACGACAAACATGAAAATGCACTGAACGATGAGGGATATTTACGGTTTTTGTATCGTAGTATCCACCCTTTAATAAAGCATGTAAAAGCCTTGTCGGAGGACACTGTTTGCGGCCTAGATTTTGGTTGTGGCCCCGCTCCCGCACTCGCCTGTGAAATGAAACGTTTGGGCTACCCAATGGATATCTATGACCCTTATTATTTTTCTGACAGCGCATGCTTGGCAAATGAATACGACTTTGTTACTTGTACTGAAGTGGTTGAGCACTTTGCTTCGCCTAAATTAGGGTTTGAGCAAATCTTTTCTCTGCTAACTGAGGCGGGAATTGCCGTTGTGATGACCAAGTTATTGATTGATAAAGACCGATTTACTACTTGGCACTACAAGAATGATCCTACCCACATTGCTTTTTACTGCAAAGCTACGTTTCGTTTCATCGCTAAAAAGTACGGGCGTTCGGTAGTATTTGAAGACACTGATGTGATGGTATTCAAAAAGTAAAATGTGGGAAACTTAAGCAAAAAAAAGCGGTGCATAAGCACCGCTAGAAAGTAAATACTAAGCTTTAAGTTGCCGCAGAGAACACGGTTTGCGACAAAAGATTAGAATTTAGTATTGAACCATATCCACAACTTGTCTGTGTCTACTGCGCGATCATCAGCAGAATAGCTCGCGTATTTAATCGCAGCGCTGTAGTTTTTACCGATTTTTGCAGAGTATTGGAGGTTGATTTCAGAACCAAGGTCATCCATTGTTTCTGACGATACGTCTGCAGAATAAGAGTGGTAAACGGCCAAGAATTTTCCTGGGCCTAATTTGCCGCCTAAACTAACGTAGGTATCTTTTAGACCGGCAGCGCCTGTGCCTAAGAAAATATCAGCCCAACCATTGAACTTATGCAATGTAGCAAGAGGAGTAGCAAAGCCATACTGTCCGTCATCAGAACCCAGTACTTCATAACCAAGTTTTGCCGTCACGCCGCTAAAGCCCACACCACCTGATAGGTGAAGGTAATCAGCATCAAAATCGCCATTTGATTGAGTAGCATATTCTGCTTCATACAAATAGCTTACATTGTCTGCTTTTTGTTGCCCGCTAAAACGCACACCATAAGTCTCTGCGTCAAAAATGGTCGCACCCGTTGCTTGGTTTTCATGATCGTATAAGTACGCATAACCGGCTACTGTTCCTAGGCTGGTTTTGTAGCTAGCTCTGATCAAGTGATTATTGGCGTCAAAGTCGGCTGCTTCTGCAAAAATTCGATTTATTTGAGTCAGATAGCTGTAATCGAAACTAAACGCGTCATCAGCATAAACGTAGCGCACACCATCAAATGTTTGACGGTCATTTCTCCAGCCAACGTGACCGATGTGTCTGTGCCCATCGTGAGTGATAACTTGGCGTCCTACTTTAAAAGTTGATTTACCGCCTTTGTACTGAACGAATGCCTGATCAAGTTCTGTGTGCTCAGGATCGGCAATAACTGAGTATTCGGCGCCATTGTATCCAGTGAATGGCACACTGTAGTCACCTTGACCCAATACAATTCGGTTGTCTTCTGCTTCTACATGCGCAGAAAAACCTTTGAAGCTACCGGTTTTGAAACCAAAACGAGAACGAAGGGTGAGTGCGCTGGCATCTCTTCGTGCATTGTCTTGTTCGACAGTTTCGTAGCGTAAGTCAAAGCTACCGAATGCTTTACTGCTAGCGAGTGCATCGTATACTGTTTCGTTAGCTTGCGCTGATTGAAGACCGCCCAGAAGAGCAGTTGTTACACATGCCGCTAATACGCGTTTTGAAAAAGTGTTCATAATAGTCCTCAGTGAGTGTTAGTCGCCCGTCACCACTCGTGAGAGTGGCTAAGGGCGGTGTGTTTCAATGTTAAGTGTAGTATTTCTTGTTATATTTGCGATCAAGCAGCTGAAGAGGCTTTTTTATCTTCGGAACTGTCTTCACGCTTTTTTTGATGATCCGCTACATTTTCCACTTTTCGCTGTTTTTCGTACAAGAAGCTCAGTACTTCATGACGACAGTGGTTATATGCAGGGTCATCTGCCAAGGTAATGCGATTTCTTGGTCTGGGTAGATCAACGTCAAGGATTTCACCAATGGTTGCGGAAGGACCGTTGGTCATCATGACAATGCGATCAGACAGCAGAACTGCCTCGTCTACATCGTGTGTGATCATGATGACGGTATTTCCTAACTCTTTGTGTATGTCCATCAGCGAGTCTTGTAAGTGCGCGCGTGTCAATGCATCCAATGCACCAAACGGTTCATCCATGAGCAGTACTTTTGGTTCCATCGCTAGGGCTCTTGCAATGCCTACGCGCTGTTTCATCCCACCCGATATTTCAGAGGGTAATTTGTCCTTAGCGTGCGTCATGTGAACAAGCTCAAGATTGTGTTCTACCCATTCGCGCATTTCAGCTTTAGTGCGTCCTTGACGCGTTTGCTTCACTGCCAGTTCTACGTTTTTGTATACGCTCAACCAAGGCAACAATGAATGGTTTTGGAACACAACTGCACGCTCTGGACCAGGCTCATTTACTTCTGTGTTATCGAGAATGACACCCCCATCTGTTGCTTTATATAAACCTGCAACAACATTGAGAACGGTTGACTTTCCGCAACCAGAGTGACCGATAAGGGAAATAAACTCGCCTTTTTTGATTTTTAAGTTTACGTCAGTTAGTGCAACAAATTCGCCTTTTGGTGTTGGAAACTTCATACCAACTTGCGTAAGTTCTAAATGATTATCAATATCCATAATTTTTCCTTAAGCAGTGTGTTAGTACTAGCGTAATTCTACGCTCTTATCCCAACTGACTTTTTGTTGAAGAAGAAGCATTAAACGGTCTAAAAGAAACCCAATAATACCAATCGTGATGACTGCAACCATGATACGTGCCAATGAGTTTGAACTACCGTTTTGGAACTCATCCCACACGAATTTTCCAAGGCCTGGGTTTTGTGCAAGCATCTCTGCTGCGATCAAAACCATCCAACCGATACCCAGTGATAGTCTTAAGCCAGTAAATATCATTGGTATCGATGAGGGCAGCACAATAGTAATGACGTGAGCCAAAGGTTTTAATCGAAGGACTTTAGATACATTGATCAGATCCTTGTCAATACTTGATACCCCAACAGCGGTGTTGATCAATGTGGGCCACAAGCAACAGAGAGCAACAGTAAACGCAGAGGTAACGAAAGATTTTGAAAACATCGGGTCAGAGCTGACATAAACAGCACTCACGACCATCGTGACGAGTGGTAACCAAGCCAGCGGAGACACTGGCTTGAATATTTGAATGATAGGATTCAACGCAGCATATACAGATTTGCTAAGTCCACAAGCTATACCAAGTGGAACAGCAATGATTGACGCAAGCACAAATCCGACTGACACAGTGTACAAACTTGTCCAAATTTGAGCAAAGAATGTAGGTGCACCTGTATAGGCGCGAATTCTTGGCTCATAGTTTGGGTCTTGCGCCATTCTTTGAGCATTGCGCTCTTCCTGACGTTTGTAAAAAGCGTCGGCTTTTTCAGATTCTGCTTTATGCTCCTGCCAGAGGGCGCTTGCTTGCTCAGCTACTTGCGCAGGGCCAGGGAACTGGCCTAGCGAAGTATTGATGTTCTTAGCGACTAAGCTCCATAGCATTACGAAGAAGGCTAACCCGAGTATGGGGAGAACAAAACTCATTGCTACTTTATTCATTTTTTCTCCAGAGAGTTTGCTTTTAACGTTGCTAAAAAGTGAGCTTACGTTGTGTGTGTTAGTTGAATCTATCATTTGATGACTCCTATTGCTGTCATCGATTAAAGTTTAGTGTCGCCTTTCAAACCAATCGCAAACTGTTCTAGATAAGCGTTTGGTTTAGAGCCATCGAAGGTGATGTTGTCGATGAACTCTGTTTGTGGTGGTTTGAACCCACTTTCGCTAGCAAAATCAGGGAAGTCAGCTGCTTTTGCTTTTCCTTCTTTGATTAGCGCTTTAGCAGCAACGGCATATATGTCAGGACGATACACACGCTTAGCTGTTTCCATATACCAATCATCTGATTTGTTATCCGCGATTTGTCCCCAACGACGCATTTGCGTTAAGTACCAAATAGCATCACTGTAGTACGGGTAGGTAGCGTTGTAACGGAAGAATACGTTGAAGTCAGGAATTTCGCGCTTATCGCCTTTCTCAAACTCAAAGGTACCTGTCATACTGTTAGCGATAACTTCCTCGTTAGCACCAACATATTGGCTTTTTGCTAGGATTTTTACTGCTTCAGGACGATTCGCATTGTTATTCTCATCCAACCACATTGCCGCGCGGATCATCGCTTTTACAACACGTATGTGCGTATTTGGATTTTTTTCAGCCCACTCGTTGCTCACGCCAAATACTTTTTCTGGGTTGTTTTTCCAGATCTGATAGTCGGTGATAACAGGTACACCAATACCTTTAAATACAGCTTGTTGGTTCCAAGGTTCACCTACACAGTAACCATAAATGGTGCCTGCTTCCATGGTGGCTGGCATTTGTGGCGGAGGCGTAACTGACAATAATGCATCTGCGTCAATCTGGCCACTTGTGTCACCTTTGTGCGGTGCATAGTAACCAGGGTGGATACCGCCAGCGGCTAACCAGTAACGAAGCTCATAGTTATGCGTAGAAACAGGAAATACCATCCCCATGTTAAACGGCTTGCCTTGAGACTTATATTTCTCTACGACAGGTTTAAGGGCATCGGCTTTAATTGGGTGCACAGGCTTGCCATTTTCATGAGGAATATTCTTCTTCATTTCAGCCCACACGTCATTGGATACCGTAATACCGTTACCATTTAAATCCATACTGAACGCAGTGATGATGTGGGCTTGTGTACCAAAGCCAATCGTAGCACCAAGTGGTTGACCTGCAAGCATGTGGGCACCATCTAGTTGACCATCAATTACGCGGTCTAATAATACTTTCCAGTTGGCTTGTGCTTCCAAGGTGACATAAAGACCTTCGTCTTCGAAGTATCCTTTTTCGTAGGCAACGGCGAGTGGCGCCATATCCGTTAGCTTAATGAAACCGAACTTTAATTCTTCTTTTTCTGGCCAGCCCAATTCTTCTGCATTTGCTGACACTGAGAGAGAAAGTGCCGCTGTACATGAGATAAGTAGTGTAGATACTTTCGAGCTAACTGATACTAAGCTACTCGAAAGTCGTTTATGCAATTTCATTTTTCAATCCTCTATAGCCAAAAAAAAAGCCCAGCAAGACATCTCACGATATCTTGATGGGCTACAATGCCGTGGCCGTAAAAGCTTCTTTGCAAATACAACCTAAATTTTAGTTATTAGATTTACACAGGGGGGTGTAAACTCATTGAACGTAAAGCATTCTGCGTGCCAGTATTTATATATCAATTAAAACAACAACTTAGTATATTCACCAAGATGATGCACCTTATATGCAATCATGATAATGGTGCAACACGCACAACAAAGGTGATTATTTAACCTTTTATTAACCTTTCATTGAAGGCTTAAAAATTTCAAATAAATGAGATTGAGGTACTTCATTATGAATTTGTTTTGCAAATAGCATGTGCTTTTGTAAGGCTTCGAAGTCTTCAATGTTGGTGTCGATTACGTTATCGTTTTCACTGGAACCAAACACGTTGTATAAGGGTAATTCTCTTGGCGTGGTATTGGTTTTGGTTAGGCAGCTTCCAATTAGAGAAGGCGCTACCACTTCTAAAGGCGTATCTAGATATTTGGTTTTTGATAAAATGAGTGCGGCTTCAAAGCGATTGGGTAAAATACTGAGCCACTCGCAGCTAGCTGTGATCGCATCGATAAGACGCTTGAAAAGCGCTGGTTCTTCTTCATATCGTGTCTTGAGTATGCCAAGTACCTTTTCTGGTGCATTGCCCCATATATCAAAGGAGGTGGTCACCGTGACGCCGACTCCTGCTCTAACCGCTTTCGCATTCCAAGGGCTGCCAACACAAAAGCCGTCGATGTCATTATTTAGCATTGCATCGACGATATCGGCGGGTGTAATGACATGTACTTCTACTTCGTCAAGCGCAATACCGCCTTGTCGCAACCAATCTAGCAGCTGATAGTAGTGGCAGCTATATGGAAAAACATGAGCAAATTGCAGTTTTGCACTGCCTTGAGACTTTCTTTTTTGGATGAGTGGTACTAACAATTCAGATGACATCGGAAAAACTAGATCTTTGAGATTGTTAGCTTTTTTAACTTCTTCAATTAGCTGATTGGATAAAGTGATGGCGTTGCCGTTTTGGCTCATGATCAGCGGGGCTACGACCGCCGTTGGTTGACAGCCTAATCCTAGTGAACTAGCTATTGGCATAGGTGCTAACATATGTGCCGCATCTAGCAGGCCAACATGTAATTTATCTCGCAGTGTTGCCCAAGAATTTTGCTTGCGAAGTTGCACTTCTAAACCAGCTTGCTCAAAAAAACCTAATTCTTTCGCGATGATCAAGGGGGCAGCATCGTTGAGTGGCATATAGCCGATGTTTAAATCGGGACTAGACATTATTTATCCTATCTTCATATTTTGCATGACAGCAATGAGGGTTTTGGCGACTTCTTCTAGTTTTTGGCCGGCATCCATAGCCATTTTACGCATCCGCTTGTAGGCCTCTTGCTCACTCAAGCCGCTTTGTTCCATTAATAAGCGCTTTGCTTGATCAATGGTTTTACGCGCTTCCAATGCTTGCTTAGTGTCATCCAATTCTTGTCGTAACTGTTGAAATGCATCAAAACGCGCGACAGCAGCATCTAAAATCGCACGTACTCTGGCGGGATCAGTATCCCCTGCAACGTAGGCGCTCACCCCTGATTTGACTGATAGATTAATGGTCTCAGTATCTTCTTTCTCAGAAAACATTACGACTGGTTTTGGATTGAACGCTGAGATTGTATGCAAACTTTCGAGCATGTCCCGACTTGGAGATTCAATATCTATAACAATCATATCAGGTTGAAATTCGTCAACCAATTTTAGCAAGCCGAATTTAGGGCTAGTAATGTGTTTGATACAGTAGCGAGAATTGTCTAATGCAGATTGGATAGACTCTGCGCGCTCTTTGTTGTCGTCTATCAGTAAGATAGAAAGTTCAAATTTTGTTGAATTCGAATCCATGTAGTCAAAAAACACCGATGTTAGAAACTTAAGAAGTCACATGCTGAGTCTGAAAGCGATTATTTATGGCGTGAGGGACACCCAAGTAAAGTAAAATGTATTTTTCACGGAAGAAAAATACAAGCGTACATGGATGTACTCGCAGCGGTTTTACTTTACTTGGGTGTCCCTCACGCCATAAATAATCGCTTTCAATAAATACTGCTTAAAAAGAAAGCAAATTTCTTACCAATGGATGACTTGCGCGTATTTCGGTAAATTATCGCGTTAATCGTTTAAATGATCAAACGCTTTGCGCCTGAAATGCCCTTTAGTTGTGCAAGGGCCAAACTTTACTTCGCTTTGACCATAGCGCGTCTGCTAGAGTTTTGGCCTCTTTAAAATTTAGTTCGTCCAGAGCGACAAGCATTATTGCTAAGGTACCTGTGACTGCTGCATGCGCATATTCTGAGTTTAGTGCCCCGCCTGCGTTATCCTCACACCAGAAGTGTTTGAGCTGTTGTACATCCATCAGTTTGGGTTTGATTGTCCATTGTTCGAGTAAAGCAGGACAGTCTATTGATGTTGATTGTTGCCCTTTAGTAGAAATTAATGCAAATGGGCGTTCGGGGTTGCACTCATTTTCGCCACCCTCTCCACGAAAGACGGCAATGCGTGGGTCATTCAGTAGTGTGGCAACGCGACTATGCCTTATATCCAAGCCTTTGTGATACACTCCTTGTAAACTAACGGGAGCTTGTAAAGGATTTATCATACGAGCTAGGGTATTCGCGCAGGAGCGCAAACCCAAAAAAGCGCGCATTTGTATGAGTTTGTCTAAATTAGGGTTTAAGGTGTGTAAATTAGCGTATGAAAACCCAAGCGTATTTAGTTGTTCGTCTATTTGCTGAGTGTGGCTTGCGACTTTATAACCAAATTGACTGAGTACATCTTCAATATACAGTCTTTTAGAGTCTGGCTCTTGGGTGCCGTGCAAAAATATCTTTCTACCGTTTTGCGCTAAAACAAATACAGCGAGCAATAACCAAGGTATGTGTCTTCTTTTGCCTGCATAAACCGGAAGATCAAGATCAATGGAGGTGGCAAGGTGTTGCAAGCTAGGATTGTGTTTTCTGCAGGCTTTGATAAAGCCTGCTATTTCTTCTACCGATTCTTCTCTGTACCTAAGTAACATCAAAAATGCACTGGTTTGTGCTTCGCTGGCTTCGCCTGACAGTATATGGTTCATAGCCGTTTCGGCTTCTTCTAAACTCAAATATTGTCCGGCGCCTTTTCCTCGGCCAATTTTTTTGATGTAGTCTTTGATCATAGATATAAGTCATGGTTCTCCATTAATGCTTGCTCGACATTATGCCTTCTTTGGCAAGTCCGTCCTAGCACAATTAAACCTGGTCCCGTGATATTTTTACCTGCCACTTTTTCTGCCAAAGACGACACGGTAGATACAATCAGCTTTTGTTCTTTTTGACTTGCTTTTTCGCAAAGGAGCATCGGCATATCAGGTGCAATTCCGGCTTCCAACAAGCGCTCGGAAATCAGGGAAAGGCGTTGTACACCCATATAAAACACGGTAGTTTGTGTTTCAGCGTGGGCAGCAATATGTTGCCAATTTGGCTCATCTGCTTCGTTTTGAAAACGCGCCGTAATGTATTGTACCGACTGCGCATAATCGCGATCCGTTAGCATAATACCCGTATAAGCAGACATTCCGGAGGCCGCGGTAATACCGGGCACGATAGCAAAGGGAATGTTTTTCTCAGCAAGTTTGATGCATTCTTCTGCGCTGCGGGCGAAAAGCCCAGGATCACCACCCTTTACTCTAACAACCGATTTGCCCTCTAGAGCATGAGCGACCATCAATTCTGAGATGTTTTTTTGACGCATACTGTGTTGTCCAGCTCGTTTTCCAACGTATTGGCACAATGCGGTTTTTTGCGCTAGCTTTAAAATTTCGTCATTGACCAAGGCGTCATAGAGAATAACATCGGCGTTTTGTATCAAGCGTGCGGCTTTCAGAGTTAATAATTCAGGGTCGCCTGGTCCGGCGCCTACTATAAAGACTTTTCCTTTCGGTATGCTTTGCCCTTTATCGCTTTCAAGCCCTTTGCTATTTTTAAGCAAAGGCGTAAGTTTTGAAAGTAGACCATCAAGACCACTGAAGAATTGAGAAAACTTTACGCGAGCAGGGGAGAAGGCTTTCATCAAACGACATCCTCGGAGTCATGCACTTCGGTCACGACAGAAATAGGAATATTCCCACTATGTGTTTTGACGAGCTCTGCTAGCTCTGATTTACAGGAGCCGCAGTTTGTCCCGCATTTTAACTTATCGCCGAGTGAGGAAACACTAGCAAATCCCGACTTTATTGCGTTTACAATGGTTTTTTCTCGCACATTAAAACAGCTACATACTTGCCGACCTAGTGTGAAAGATTCATCCGGTATACCTCGTAATAGGGAAGGTAAGTCAATTTCTTCTATATTTTTATATATCTGTTGAGCTAACCAATCTTGTGCTAAGTTTATTGGTTTATCACTCATGACAATCACCGCTTTTATGACCTCATCTTTACTGACAACAATGATACTTAAGCTATTCACTATGCGAGAGTATATCTGGCATCCTAAGTGACTAAACTCAGTGACGATTTTGTTGAAAATACTACTGGCGGTCGACTCTTTTTGGGTAAGCGCTGCGGTGAAACACTCTACGTCATCACGGACAGACTTTTGCCAGTGATCAAACAATTGTTTGAGCTCAAGTACGTCTATCTTGGATTGGAAAACCTGCACATATTGCACAACAGGCGATTTCTCAATTTTAATGGCTGCGTGCTTGAGTTCGGGCTGACCTGACAAAGGATCTCTGGCGTCGGTAAATAGACGTGCTATTGACGCTGAAGAAGCGAAGGTTTGATTCCAATGTATAGGCGCAAAACATGTGCCCAGACGTAGTTTTTCATCTATCTTGACGGGCAGACATACTTGTTCCGCTTGGCTCATAGCCGAACTAATGTGTACCCATTCGCCCTCGCTAACGCTCAATTTGGCCGCGTCTTCTGCTCTCATATAAATAGACGATTCGCTAATATGTTGTGCGAGCTTTCCTGTTTTACCTGTGCGAGTCATTGTGTGCCACTGGTCGCGTAGCCTGCCGGTATTCAACACAAAGGGATAGTCATCAGAAGTGCATTGCTCAGGTATTCTAGGATCTATCGGGATGAAATTAGCTCGGCGATTTTCGGTGTAAAACTTACCGTCTGAAAACACGCGTTTACTATCTGGGAGACTGTTTTGTGTTGCACCGACTTCAGGTAGTGGCCAGCGGTAAGGCTTCATGTTGTTGTATGTGTTCAGTGATATATTTTTGTGTGCTGAAATATTAAAATAACGCTCGTCATCGTTTTCGTAGCCAGACAAAGCGGCATGTTCAGCATAAATTTGCGAAGGGTGTGTGTAATTAAAGCCTTCTTTGAAGCCCATAGCCTGAGCAAATTCACTAATAATTTGCCAATCGTGTTTAGCTTCACCAGGTGGGATGAGTAGGCCACGCTGCCTCGATACTCGGCGTTCTGAGTTAGTCACAGTGCCGTCTTTTTCTGACCATGCAGTCGCCGGTAATTTAACATGAGCATAAGCTAAGGTGTCATTCTCAGATACGACATCAGACACTACAACTAACTCAGCTTTTTTCAATGCACGCTCAATCTTATTGCGATTTGGCATACTGACCAGAGGATTGGTTGCCATGATCCAAACAGCTTTAACTTTGCCATTTTCTAAGCTATCAAACAGATCGACGGCTTTTAGTCCTCCTTGCTCTGCAATGGTTGGTGACTGCCAGAATTCTTTAACCCGTGCTTTGTGTGTTGGGTTTTCTATATCCATGTGTGCAGCCAGCATATTTGCTAAGCCACCTACTTCTCTACCTCCCATTGCATTGGGTTGACCGGTAATAGAAAAAGGACCACATCCTTCTTTTCCTATTTTTCCAGACGCTAAATGACAGTTGATAATGCTGTTTGCCTTATCCACGCCAGAGTTCGATTGATTGATTCCCATACTGTAAAAGCTAATGGCTTTCGGTGAACTAACAAACAATTCGTAAAATTGTTTTACAGTCTTGGCGTCGATGTCACAATGAGATGCTACTTCCTCAATACTCAACGAAGCACTTGATAATGCCGCATCAAAGCCATTCGTGTGAGACTCCACAAAGGCACGGTCAAAGGCATGACTTTTTGAAATATAGTTCAACAAACCATTAAACAAATAAGCATCTGAACCTGGTTTGATGCCTAAATGCAGGTCAGCGAGCGAAGATGTGGCATTAGCTCTGGGATCAACATGCACAATACGCATTTCTGGATTTAGCTTTTTGGCTTTTTCCATACGCTGAAACAAAATGGGGTGTGTCCAAGCAGCGTTAGAGCCTATGAGTACCAGTAAATCCGTGTTTTCAAGATCTTGGTAATCGCAGGGAACAATATCTTCACCAAATGCTCGCTTATAAGCACTGACTGCCGACGACATGCATAAACGCGAATTGGTATCTACATTTGCCGTACCTAAATACCCTTTAGCCAGTTTATTAACTGCATAATAATCTTCGGTAAGTAGTTGCCCCGATACGTAAAAAGCTACGGCATCAGAACCGTATTCATTGATGATAGCAGTAAATTTGTCAGCAATGTGTTGATAAGCATCCGGCCAACTAACGCGTTCACCCTCGATCATTGGATGAAGTAATCGGTTTGACAGGTCATTTGTGTCTAACAAATTACTGCCTTTTACACACAGCTGTCCAAAATTAGCTGGGTGTTGCCTATTTCCCTCAAGGTGAGACAGTGATTGTTGACCACTCTCTGTTTCACTCACCGTAACTTCTACACCACAGCCCACACCACAATACGGACAAGTGGTGTGGGAGGTTTTTTCTGAGGAGAGGGTATTGCTTACACTTGCATTCATTACTAAGCGCCAGTACCTAGTTGTACACTATTGCCTTCTACTCGAACAGGCCAAACTTTGAGTTTGTGTTCAGGCGCTTCCAAACATTCTCCACTGCTTAAATCAAAGTGCTGTTTGTACAGTGGTGAGGCAACAACTGTTTTGTCACCTATGCTGCCGATGATCCCTCGGTACAAGACCTGCGCTTTTCCTATTGGGTCAAAGTTGTCAACAGCAAAAATACCATCAGTAGCCGTTTTGCCTACTTTAAAAATCGCGACTTGTTGACCATTTAATAGTGCACAAACACCGCTGTTTGTAACTAAATCGTCTGTACCACAGACATTGTGCCATTCAATACTCATAATGAATTCCTTAGACTTCGCTTGTTTCAGTGGTGTCGATTACTTTTATGTCAGCCAATTTTTCTGCTTCTGTAGCGGGTCGAATTTGGCCACGCTCTTCTACGAATACCACGCTGTTATCCTCCAATTCGGAGTTTACAAAACGTCTAAAGCGCTTGCGCGAGTTTTCATTTTCAACGGCCGTTTTCCATTCGCATTGATAAGTGTCCACGACGTGTTGCATTTGCGCTTCGAGTTCTTCAGCTATGCCGAGTGAGTCGTTAATAATCACATCTTTTAAGTAGTCTAAGCCACCTTCCAAATTATCCATCCACGTTGCTGTCCGTTGCAATCTATCAGCGGTGCGTATGTAGAACATCCAGAAGCGGTCAATGTATTTGATTAAGGTTTCTTTATCTAAGTCAGTAGCAAACAAATCAGCATGGCGAGGTTTCATTCCACCGTTGCCACAGACATATAGGTTCCAGCCGTTTTCAGTCGCAATGATACCGACATCCTTACTTTGTGCTTCTGCACATTCACGCGTACAACCAGATACCGCCATTTTCATTTTGTGTGGAGCGCGCAAGCCTTTGTATCGGTTTTCAATTTCTATTGCTGCGCCAACAGAATCTTGCACACCATAACGGCACCAAGTACTTCCTACACAAGATTTTACGGTTCGTAGGGCTTTAGCATAAGCGTGGCCCGTTTCAAATCCGCCAGCAATGAGCTTTCCCCAAATTTCAGGTAATTGGTCAACTTTTGCACCGAACAAATCGATACGCTGACCACCTGTAATTTTGGTGTACAATTTGTAGTCTCTAGCGATTTCACCCAGTAAGATTAAGCCCTCTGGCTTGATTTCACCGCCGGCAACACGAGGTACAATTGAGTAAGTACCGTCTTTTTGCATGTTGCCTAAATAGGTATCGTTGGTGTCTTGCAGACTGACGTGGTCAGGTTCGAGAATATAGTCATTCCATACAGACGCTAAAATTGACGCGACTGCGGGTTTACATATATCACAACCCAAACCTTTGCCGTACTTAGCAAGCAAATCATCAAAGGTCTGAATCTTATTTACCTTAACTAAATGAAATATTTCTTGGCGCGAATAAGCGAAATGCTCGCAGATATCTTTTTTCACTTCGACGCCGCGTTTTTCTAACTCGGCATCGACGACATTTTTTAGCAGGGCAGCACAGCCGCCACATCCTGTGCTGGCTTTGGTACACGATTTTATGCCTGCAAAGTCGGTTGTACCAGCGTCGATAGTAGCAATGATGTCACCTTTAGTGACATTGTGACAGGAACAAATACTCGCCGAATCAGGCAGCGCATCGGCGCCAAGTGTGGGAGCGGCACCTTCTGTAGAGGGTAAAATGAGTGTTTCTGGAAATTCAGGCAGCTCTATGCCGTTTAGTGAACATTGTAATAGCGTGTCAAACTCGCCGGTATCGCCAACTAAAACTGCGCCTAAAAGGGTATTATTAGCCTCATCAACCACTATTTTTTTGTATATGCCTTGTGGTTGGTTTTCGTACGTGTAGCTCAATGCCCCTGGGGTTTTTGCGTGGCTATCTCCAATCGAACCTACTTCGACGCCGAGTAACTTCAATTTGGTGCTCATATCTGCACCTTCGAAGGCCAAGTCGCCACCCACTAAGTCACTAACCGCTACTCTCGCCATTGTGTAGCCGGGTGCGACTAGACCAAAGATGCGATTTTGCCAGAGAGCACATTCACCGATCGCATAAATGTCAGGATCAGAGGTTTTACATTTGTCATCAATTACAATACCGCCGCGCTCGCCGATGTCTAAATCAAAGCTTCGCGCAAGTTGGTCACTCGGACGAATACCTGCAGAAAACAGAATTAAATCTGTTTCTAAAAAATCACCGCCTTGAAAATTCATCCGGTAGCGACGGCTTTCACCGGCTACAATTTCTGAGGTGGCTTTGCTTGTGTGCACTTTGACGCCTAAATCTTCGATTTTATTTTTGAGCAAGCGGCCGCCGCCTTCGTCAAGTTGTACCGCCATTAGTTGAGGCGCAAATTCAACAACGTGAGTATCGAGGCCTGCTTCTTTTAACGCGTTTGCCGCTTCGAGACCTAGTAAGCCACCGCCAACGACTACACCGACTTTACTTTTTGCGGCACTCGCTTCGATATCTTCAAGATCTTCTATGGTACGGTAGACCAGACAGTGCTCCTGTTCATGACCAGGAATAGGGGGTACAAATGGATAACTGCCTGTAGCAAGGATGAGCTTGTCATAGCTATAAGATTCACCAGCTTTAGTGGTGACTACTTTGGTTGCTTTATCAATACTGTCTACAAAAGCATTGCAGTGATGTTCTACGCCCCAGCTGTCATATAGCTCAGGTGTTGTCATCGCGAGTTCTTCAGCACTTTTCCCTGAGAAATACTCAGATAAGTGCACGCGGTCATAGGCTAAGCGAGGTTCTCCGCTGAGTACGGTAATTTTCGCAGAAGGCAGCGTCTGGTGGAGCTGCTCAACAAAGTGATGTCCAACCATTCCGTTGCCAACAACCACTATATTTAAAGGTGTGTTTGAAGAAGTCATGCATATACCCTTGTAAATCAGGCATAAAAAAACCCGCGAACTATTGCACTCTTTAAATGTGCGTAGTTGCGGGCTTCGATGCCGTTTGAAATAGCAACATTGCTATTTCAAGAAAATTCGTTAAGTGACACTCGCCGTGAGTGCTTACCACTTTTTTTGAGTCAGATTTCAAAATGTTCACGAACTCGTAGCACTTATTGTACCAATTTATAAGTGCTTGTAAATATTGGTTTTGAAAAGCAAGAGCGCTCACCAATCTTTCATTTTTTTGCACTGCTTTGGTGCGGTTGCGCGATTTTTGGTGCAAAAAGCCAAGTTTTGAATTTTCTCTGTTTCTACAGTTTTCTCTCGTCTTTGATGTAAAATACTTGGTCGTTCACAGTTGTTTTGCATGGTGTGAGTTTATTGCGGAGCTCTGAAATTTTGAAATACGAAGATAAGTAGCCTCGAGGAATGATTATTTGAAATTACACCGCTCAAGCCAAACTAATACGCCGTGTCCTTGCGGTTCGGTTAAACAAATTGACGTTTGTTGTTTGCCTCTAATTAATGGGACTAAATTTGCTGAGTCTGCAGAGCAACTTATGCGGTCTCGCTTCGTGGCATTCAAAATTCAGTCTTACCGCTATGTTGTTGACACATATTGCCAGCAAGAATCCACTAAACTAAATGAAAATGCAATCCGCCAGTCTAACGAAGGAACTAAGTGGCTGTCTTTAGATGTTCTTGCTAGTGATATTAACACTGTCGAATTTAAAGCTTGGTATCAAGTAGGGAAGTCATTTTACGTGCTGCACGAAACATCTAATTTTGTGTTGGAGAACAAGCAATGGCGTTACACCGATGGCTATATTCACAAGGATTCAGGTGAAGTAAAGCCAAAACGAAATGACCAATGCTTGTGTGGCAGTGCAAAGAAATTCAAAAAATGTTGTGGTTCCTGAAGTTTTTACGTCTAGTGCTTATCATTTCGAATGACCGTAGATGGTGTAGATCACTGAATTTTAGCCTTGGGATGCAATAGCTTTGCAACCAAGGCTGTCCAACCAGTTTGATGGCTTGCGCCAACCCCACGCCCAGTATCGCCGTCAAAGTACTCGTAAAACAGTATATGGTCTTTGAAATACGGATCTTGATCCATTATTGGACGGTGCCCATAGACCGCTCTAGCACCATCTTCCCCCTTTAAAAATATTTGTGACAATCGTTCACTTAAAAATTCCGCTACCTGATTTAAGTTGAGTTGTTGCCCAGAGCCAACGGGACATTCAACCGTAAACTCATCGCCAAAATAGTGGTGAAATTTTTGTAGTGATTCAATCAGCAAGTAGTTGAGTGGAAACCAAATAGGACCTCGCCAATTGGAGTTACCACCAAATAAACCACTCTGGGATTCTGCTGGTTCATATGCGACATTGACTTCGACGCCACTACACTTGAATACATAGGGAGACGCCTCGTGCGCTTTCGACATACCCCGAATACCATAATCGGATAAGAATTCTTCTTCGTTTAACACGCGTTGTAGAATACTGCGGATTTTTCTTTCCGACGTTAGCGCAAACATGCGTCGGTCTTTTTTTCCTGGCTCGCTCCACCTTGGCACAAGTTTATTTAACTCTGGTCTGTGCTCCAGCAGCCAGTCTAAACGCTTTTTAAAGCCCGGAAAGCGATTGATATGTTCTGCGTCTAGGACTTCGACAGCAAATAAAGGAATGAGGCCGACCATCGATCTTACGCGCAAAGGAATAAGCTCGCCAGAGGGCAAACGCAATTCGTCGTAGAAGAACTTGTCTTCTTCGTCCCACAACGAAATGTCACTATCGCCAATGTTGGTCATCGCGCCAGCAATGTGTAAAAAGTGCTCAAAGAACTTTGATGCAATATCCTCGTAGACTGGGTTTTCTATTGCCAATTCAAGCGCAATGCGCATGAGATTTAAACTGTACATTGCCATCCAACTGGTGCCGTCAGCTTGATTGATGTAACCCCCAGTAGGCAAAGGCTTGCTCCGGTCAAACACCCCAATATTGTCTAGACCTAAAAAACCACCTTGGAAAATGTTGAGTCCGTCATTGTCCTTACGGTTGACCCACCACGTAAAATTGAGCATCAGTTTGTGGAAGGTACTTTCAAGAAAAACACGATCTCCCTTGCCCTTTTGCTTTCTATCAATTTGATATACGCGCCAAGCTCCCCAAGCATGAACGGGCGGGTTAACGTCACTAAAATTCCACTCGTAAGCGGGTATTTGTCCGTTTGGATGCATATACCACTCACGCGTAAACAGCAGCATTTGTCGTTTTGCAAAATCAGGATCGATCAAAGCGAAAGGGATGCAGTGAAAGGCTAAATCCCATACCGCATACCAAGGATATTCCCACTTATCGGGCATTGAAATAATATCGGCATTGTAAAGATGCTTCCATTCGCCATTGCGAATATGCTCGCGATGTTGTTCTGGTATTGGCTGCGTTTCGTCTCCCTTTAACCACCGATGCACATCAAAGCAATAAAACTGTTTACTCCAAATAAGTCCCGACAAAGCTTGTCGTTGCACAAGTCTTTGCTCGCTTGCCATATTCTCTTGTAGAGCGTCGTAGAATGTATCCGTGTCCTGCTTTCTTTCAGCTATTATGTCAACAAAGCCAGCGAATGGCTCAGCGTGTGCCTTTTTAGATATCCGTGCGTAAATCTCAATATGATCTTGCGCAGGCACTGTTCGCTCATGAAGCGCCGCTGCTTTAGTGCCGGAGTTGCTTGGATTAACACTGTCTTTTCGTTTATTTACGATGAATTCGTGAAAAGCGTCTTTTACATAACTTGCGTCGTTTGGTTTGTTGAATAGCTTTTGCGTATTTGTTTCGTTGTCTGTGAAAAGTAAGTGATCACAATTCTCGGTATAAAAATAATATTCGCCCAAATCGGGGTGGGTGATGCGGATACTGTTTTCTGTATCTTGGATACAACTTGGTTTTTCCATGTTTTTCGTCCAAGCCCAAGTATTTCTCAAGGTTAGCTGCGGGAGAACGTGTATTTTCGCTGCTTTACTCCCTCGATTGTGAACCTTAATACGCATCAACACATCCTCAGGTGCTGCTTGTGCGTACTCTACAAATACGTCGAAATAGGCATTGTCGTCGAACACATTTGTATCTAGGAGTTCGAATTCTTTTTCTTGTTTGCTCAGGTGCCGATTTTTTTCCACAAGTTCAGCATAGGGGTAGGCGGCTTGTGGGTACTTGTAAAGCATTTTGAGGTAAGAGTGGCTAGGACTAGCGTCGAGATAATAATATAACTCTTTGACATCTTCTCCGTGATTACCTTGCTCGTTTGCTAGACCAAATAAGCGCTCTTTTAGTATTGGATCCTGACCATTCCATAAAGCTAAGGACAGGCAAATGCGTTGCCGAAAGTCGCTAAAGCCAGCAATGCCGTCTTCTCCCCATCTATAGGCGCGACTTCGCGCATGGTCATGCGGTAAATAGTCCCAAGCATTGCCATTCGCACTGTAATCTTCGCGTACAGTGCCCCACTGCCGCTCACTCAAATATGGGCCCCATTTTTTCCACTGATTGCTTGCATTTTGATGCTGTTCTAGTCTCTGCTTTTCTTTAGTTTGCGCGAGTAGGTGACTAAACTCTGGCGTCGATTCTGTCGAGCGTTCTGACATTTATGGTTTCCTAATGGTTGTAGAGCTAGAAACTAGTGCTACGGCCTATATTGCTAAGGCCTAAACTAGCACACTGGGAATTAACAAACAAAGATCCTCAGACCCTATTGATATACCGAAATTATGAGTCTACGAGCACCGCCATGATTGCGATGTTCGCCTAAATAAATTCCTTGCCATGTACCAAGAGCAAGTCGACCGTCTATTATTGGCACGGATACGCTACTGCCAAGTAGAGACGTTTTCAAATGTGCAGGCATGTCGTCACTGCCTTCGTAAGTATGAATATAATAGTGTGCATCTTCGGGCACCATCACATTAAAGTGGCTCTCAAAGTCCTGCCGAACAGTAGGGTCAGCATTTTCGTTTATGGATAGTGAGGCCGAGGTATGCTGTATAAACACATTAAGAATGCCTTGGTCAGGAATGTCGCCTACAGCATCAATGATTTTTTCAGTGATCAAATGAAAGCCTCGTTGGAATGGCGGGAGGGTTATTTTATAGTGTCTTATCATGTTGTTTTGTATTTAGTATTCAAGAATGAAAATAGATTATTTAAGCGAGCCAAATGAAAAACAAGCACTTATTTATCATGTCATCAATCTGATCCCCTTTGGTTGTGTTGCGTCTTATGGTCAAATTGCCGAATTAGCAGGTTTGCCCGGACGTGCGCGACTGGTGGGAAAATATTTGGGACAAGCTTGCGCCAGTCGCGCTATCAGTTGGCATCGGGTGGTGCGTAGTTCAGGTCAATTGGCGTTTGAAAAGGGTTCAGAGCAAGCAAAAATACAAACTTCAAAACTTCAGGAAGAAAATATTGCGGTATTAAATCATCGTGTAAGCATGTCTGAATTTCAATGGAAACCAAGTTTTTATGAGTAATTTCATATAGATAGTGTTATTATGGTTTGTTTAGTATAGAATTGTGATAATTTGTTATGGTTTCTTTATAGTTCTCACGAAATTAGCTGAATACAATATAGGTCTAATTTACGTACTTTCTGTTAAATATTTTGGCAGATAAAACTAAAACTTAATTTATGGAGCAAACCAATATGCCTTCTAAACTCATTACTATTTTCGCGGTTGTTATTGCATTTACAGTAACATCATGTGGACTCATTCCGTCACAGGCTAAATCTTCAATTGACGCGGTCAATGTTGACGAAACACGTACTGCAATAAAAGGTTATGATCCTGTCGCGTATTTTACTGAGTCAAAGCCGGTACAGGGTGACAAGCAATTTTCTGCAGAGCACAATGGTGCGGTATATTATTTTGCATCTGCCAAGCACCAATCTTTGTTTAAGGGCAATCCTGACAAGTACGCGCCGCAATATGGTGGTTACTGCGCATTTGGTGTTTCAAAAGAGAAGAAATTCGACACTGACCCTACCGCTTGGGCAATTGTTGACGACAAGCTATACTTGAACTTAAATGCTAAAGTACAGAGTCGTTGGGTGTTGAACAAAGAAGAATTGATCTCTGATGCTAACGATATTTGGACTGATATTGAAAATACACCAGCGTCTGAGCTTTAATTGAAAGAATAATGAAATTTTTC
The DNA here is from genome assembly GCF_042646125.1 of Agaribacter flavus. Taxonomy (NCBI): domain Bacteria; kingdom Pseudomonadati; phylum Pseudomonadota; class Gammaproteobacteria; order Alteromonadales; family Alteromonadaceae; genus Agaribacter; species Agaribacter flavus. The sequence continues at coordinate 52,265 of NZ_JBHRSW010000006.1, read as the reverse complement.
AGGTGTATATTCGGTATATATGTCTGAACGTACAAGCACTATTAATACTTTAAGCGTTAACATATAAACGCTAACTTAAACAAATAAACTACTACGATTTAATTGAGGAATTGTTATGAAAACTAATATCGCTGTTGCTGCTGCTATTGCTACTGTTTTAACTATTGGTGTTGCTGATGTTGCAGAAGCCAAAAAGAAAAAAGAAAAGTGCTACGGTATTTCTCCTGCTGGCCAAAACGACTGTGGTAACCTAGCAGGTACTCACAGCTGTGCAGGTCAATCTACTGTTGATAATGATATCGGTGAGTGGAAATTAGTTGAAGCAGGTACTTGTAAAGAGCTTGGCGGCTACGACAAAAAAGAAGCCAAGAAAATCTGGAAACAAATGCAGAAAAAAGCTAGCTAGGTTGTTTTGAACAACTTTGTTTCGCACTCTCAGCCCAACCCGTATATCGGCGTTGGGCTTCGCCACCCCCACTACGAACAATCACTTTCCCATAATCAAACAGAAATACCTATCGATTTTGTAGAAATTCATGCGGAAAATTTTTTTGCAGAGGGCGGCATTACTCGCGCTCTATTGGAAGATGTTTGTAATAAGTACGCTTTGAGTGTACACGGTACTTCGCTAGGCCTTGGATCACAGTTACCCGTGCCCAATGATATCCTCGAAAAATTTGCGGATTTAGTCGAATTTACGCAACCTCGCTTAGTATCAGAGCATTTATGTTTTAATCGCGCTGCAATCGACAAGCAAGTCGTTCATACCGGTGATCTTTTGCCGATTGCATACGATAATGCGTCTTTACTCAACATTGTTGAACACATTGACCATGTGCAAAATAAGATAAAGCGACCAATACTGATTGAAAATTTATCTGCTTATTTATCTCCGCAAGATCTGAGTGGGGATGTAAAAGATACGATGTCTGAAATTGAGTTTCTCACAGAAATGTGTCGACGTGCGGGTTGTGGTTTGCTTTTGGATTTGAACAATTTAATCGTTAATGCCTTAAATCAGAACGTTGAAAACCCTTTGCAATCAATTCAGTCAGCGTTAACGCCTTTACCTGCAGATCTTATAGGTGAAATCCATCTTGCAGGCTTTACTGATAAGAAAGTTGAAGGATTTATCGTAGACGATCATGGTGCGGCGGTTTCTCAACAATGCTGGGACTTGTATGAGTATATTGTGTCGAGCTTTGGTAACAAGCCAACCCTAATTGAATGGGACAATAATCTTCCTGAATGGTCGGTGCTTGTTGCACAAGCAAGTACGGCAAGACATATCGCAGCAAGTTAAGGAATAAAGTGTGGACTATCAAACTACTTTGGTGAATAGCATTGTTATGTCAAGCTCTCATCAAACACCCCTTGCAGCAATGAAGGTATATAGAAACAATTATATTGAGAATGGTATCCGCGCACTTTCCATTACCTATAGCACGCTTGCCAACATAATGGGGGAAGAAGGATTTAGACAACTAGCCGCTGCCTATTTAGCTAAACATCATAAGATTGTATTTGACTGGGCAGATTTCGGTGCTGAAATGGCTGAGTTTTTACTCGATCAAGACATTACGCAATCGTCCCCGTTTCTATTTGAACTCGCTCGTTATGACTGGGCAAAACAACAAACTGAGCGATCAAAAAATACTACAGTGGACGTGGATAGCTTTAGTTTGTTGTCAACTTCACCAGCAAGCGATGTAGTGTTTGTTGCTGCCTATGGTTTGCAACGTGTTGACTATTTTTTCCCAATGATGTCATTCCAACAATTGGCGAATTTATCTGAATCACCAGATACTGCCTTAGAGAAAAAAAACATATTAAATGCATTAAAAAAAGAAATTAATGATGCAATTAATCTAGATAAGCCTCGGTCTTTTGTATTGTGGAGAGAGCAATACAAAGCTGAATTAATGCCAGTAGATGAACTCTCTAAAAAGGCATTTGACGCAATGTTGCAAGGTCAATCCGTAGAAGCGGTACTAAGCAATTTTGGCGATGCCGAAGAGCAGATGTCGAACTGGTTACAAACTTGTATAGCAAAACAACAAATTTGTGCCGTTAAACCAACACATTCTTGATGAATATGCATGACTAAAGGAAACACTAATGAAAAAGATAATTGATTTGTATAACCAAGTATTCGGGTGGCTGATTCATCTAGAACATCCAGCTCTATTGGGTGCTCGTCTATATGTAGCTTGGGTCTTTTTTAAGTCGGGCTTAACTAAAATTGGCGATTGGGAATCAACGCTACTCCTTTTTGAATATGAGTATGCGGTACCTGTATTAAATTTTGAACTCGCAGCCTATCTAGCAACCTTTGGCGAACTTGTCTTGCCAGTGTTGTTAGCCGTTGGTTTATTTACAAGAAAGGCGGCGGTTGGGTTATTTATTGTAAACTACGTTGCTGTTATAAGCCTTGAAGATATTCCGGCAGCCGCACTGTACTTGCATTATGTATGGGGTGTCTTGTTGTTAGGCAACATCATCTGGGGCGCAGGAAAGTTAGGCGTAGACCAGCTATTAAAAATCAAATAACTAGTAGCTTGCTTTAAATATGACGGGATAATGTTTACTGTTGTCCCGTCTATCTGATCCTACAATATAAAAATTACCATTATTATCTGTCGTAAATGAGCCATATAAAAGATGGCCCTTTAAATCAACATCAAGTATTGGGTATTTAACAGAGGTATTGGCTGCAATATTGTATAAAATCCAGTAGTAATTTGTGTCGCCGTGATCTCTGCCAAGCCCAACTATCATTTCTGCTCCATCAGGAGAGAAAAGTGCACCCACATACGTATTTCCACCATTTTCGTCTAGCGATCCTAAATTGACGACTTTACTTCTGCCATTTTTTGTTTGTTCGATACGGTGCAAAATACCGGTTGCCGTCATAAAATAAATGTCACCGTTTTTCATATTAACGTAGCTAACGATTCCGTGATTGCTAAATACACCTTGATGGGTGTAGCCATCAAATGGAAAGGTATTCACTTGGTGCAACTTGGGACTGTATTCGACTAACTCCACCATCGGCTCTTCGCCATATACTTTGGGGATGAAAACATGGCCATCTCGATTCACCAAAAAGTTACGTGATATATGCCCAGGAATACTGCCTACTGCAATTTTTCGCATTGAGTCTAGCTCAGTATCATATTGGTACAACACGTGTCCCCAATAACCTAAGGCGTAAACATAGCGCCCATTTGAGTTGAGCGCGATAAGTGCTTCGTCACTCGAAAAAACAAATTCCCATTCGTTTCTCTCAGGAAGTTTTCTCCACAACACTCCGCCATATTGCGGTATTCGAGAGTTGGACTCGCCTTGTTCATCAAAACTTGAAAAGTAAAGGTAACCATCAGATGCTTGGTAGAACTTAGAGTGTAACTTATTCTGACCCATACCGAGTGTAAATTTACCGCTCTGTTTAAGTTGGCTAACTGTATCACTTTGTAGGTTAATATCTTGCGTATTTGGATCAAGTTGATATAAGTAAGCACTGCTTTCAGGATTTACCAAGTTGGATACACCAAAGTAAATTTTACCTTGTCTATCTCTGCCCGTCGCTCCCCAAATGGCATTCCCATTGTATTTATAACTACCCTCTATTTTACTAAGCGTTGGTGGTTTAAAGTGATTCGCGTTAATCGCTTGGAATTTGGCGCCAAAGTCACTGCGATCGAATGTTGTTTGTTTTGGAGCATCTACAGGTGAGTCACAGCTAAAGAGAAAACACACACTAAAAATAAATATACTTGATTGCTTGACCATCTTTTATTGCTCATTTCCTTGAATAAAAATTGGATTCGTGAGAAACATGTAGTCATGTAATTCGGCTTGAATACTGCGACCTTGTAAACGCAGAGCGACTAGGCTGTCAGCTGCTACACCCAGAAGTTGTGAAAGGGGCAGAGTAACGTTTAGCTCATCCCCGACCTTATTTACGTAGGGTAGTAAGTCGACCGCAGTTACCCTATGCTTAAGTACAATAATAACTTGAAGTTCGTCGAGTGTAGCAGGTAAACCTTGCCAGTCGTTTTTTTGTAGTTGAATGGATACCGACATTTCGGAGTTAGCAAGTGCCTCCACAGAAACCGTCTGACCACTATGATACTCACTGCTTTGGTGACTTAGATAAAATGCTAAGTGTTTCACAAAATTTCCATGCTGTGCCCATGTCCGACCCAGTCGTAAGCCTTGAAGAATGTCGTTTTGTGCACTAGAGTTTGCGAAAACATGAGTACGTGAAAATTGACAAGGCCAGAAATCCATCGACGTATTGTGGAAATCTGAAGCAGCTCGCGCTGCGAGCACTCGTTGCCCTATTTGCAGCAATCGATCCCACTCACCACCGATTACCGCTGTTGCTGGATCAAAACCATTGATAGTTCTGATCCGGCTATTATAGGAACCATTGTCTTTTCCGCGCTTTTTCTGATGACCAGGTGCTGCTGACATACCAATCAGCGCGTTTGACTGAGACATCCAGTTCAACATATCAAAATAGTTTTCTGAGGTGTCTTTGTCTTTTCTACTGGGGTGATTGTAAACAACTACAGGTGATATATCACTTGATGCCGAAACATCGTTAAGCCAGTTAAATGCCGCTTCAGTCGATATTAGCTGTCGATTGATTCGACCATAATGGTCAAAATTGTTTCGGAATGTACGTAAATTTTGTTTTTCATCTCGGTTTTTAGGCAATAGCAGTGTTGCATGCTCTCTGCCGTTAAAAGGGGGAATGTTCCATTCCAATCCGGGTATGATCGTGAGATTGGGAAATTTTGCGCGCGCAAAATCTATATCTGCAAACCATTCATTAGACAGCACACCCGATAAGTTTTTGTCACCGTGATCTGTAATTGCAATTGCGTCACAGCCGAAACTAGAAGACTGTTCAGCAATGTCTTCTATCGAGTAAGCGCCGTCAGAGTAGCGGGTGTGGATATGGGTGTCGATTACGAAATACTGACCTCTTCTGGGAAATGGTAGGCTCATTCCCTTATTAGAATAGGAAATTTGTTTTTCTTGGCTCTCATCGGCATAGATCGGAAGCGCCAATACACGCTCTAGAATGTCATCTTCAAAGGCGATGTAGTACTCAGATTCTGTGCTGCCAAAGAGCTGTTCAAACTTGCTTAAGCTAAGACCTTCAGGCAAATCATGGATAAAAGGCATAAAACTACTTTCATCTTGAATGCCATTCATTTTGTTTTGCATCTCAATTGCGTGGCGTTTGGATTTTGTTAAATTGTCCGCAAACAGTGTACCTGCCTTGTCTGCGGCTAAATCCGCAAAACTGAAACCACTGCCACCGGCATTGGTATCGTATAGTTCTTTAAGTTCACCTATTGCAAAGCTAATTTGATTGTCTCCAATTTGTTGCAATATCGCTGAATAAATAAAATGAAGTGCGAGGTCTCGTCTACCTCTCAAGGTTTTTCCCTCTACTTCGACAGGAGGAAGACTAGCCATTTTAGCAAATCGCCTGCCACCATATTTGAGTGCTAAAGCCCAAATTAGTGCTTGATTCTCGAGTATTGGATCACCCTCCAAAGATTCTACCGAAGCGAGCAGGGATAAATGTTGAATGGGGTAAGCTAATGAATCATCTGGAAATGACTGAGATTCAAGACTTGCCACATATGTTTGAATTTTTTCTGCGGGTGGAATTGACTGACTGATAGCTACCCGAGCAACCTGTTTTGCCGAATCAATCGATTGGTTTACTCTGTCCTTAAAATCGCCGGGTTTTAAGGCAAAAAGTCGCAAGTTACCTTGATCATAAGTCCAGCCGCTTAGGATATTGTTAATCGTTTTTGCCACTTCACTGTCAAAAACAATGGCATTCGTTAGGTAGCTAAACGATGACACCACAATCCCCGGAATAGGTAAATCACCGATAAAGCAATAGGAAAGTCGGCTTTCCCCAAAGTCGAGGGTAATTTTGCAACTTACATTTAAGTACATTGAGTTTGCAACAATAGCTGTGGAGGACTTTAGATGTGCAGCTTGCCAGTCAAAAGCAATATCTGCCGTCGTATTGGGCAAAATTGCAGAAGCTGCAACACCCAGAGCCTTAGCCTCATCAGGTGAAATCGACATCTGAATCGAACCTTGTGTTGAAGCTAGGCCAGATACCAGAGCCTTTATCCTACCGCGTGCCTGTTTTACCTGCTCTGGCTGGATACCTCGGGGTATCTCAACAGAACGAGAAAAATCAACTGCGAGAATAAGGCACACTACAACAAACACGAGGGGAAACAGGCGACGTTTTTTCACTCTCATTTGGCATCGCCGCCGTTTGTTTTTATGAAATACATGTCTCGATATGCATGGTTTTTTCTTGTTTTTAAAGAAAATGGTCGCAATGTTGCGGCCGTAACCTCTCGGGCAGTATTCAGCTCGAATTCGATAAAAGCATCGGCTTGCGCGTTTTCATTGTCCCAATCTATTTTAAATGTACTGTCTTGAAACGGAGTAAGCGTACCAATAAGTGTCTTCATTCTCATAGATTTTATACGAAGTTTGTTATCGTTAAGCCAAATTTTTAAGCCCCCAAACCATTCGTCCTGGTAATCTCCTATTATTGAAGTCTTTGGTATGCTTACGCGCGATTTTGAGACGGGAGTTGGATTATTGGCTAGCCATTTTTGTTCTCTGTCTTTCAAGATTTCGATAAAACGTGCTACCCAATCAACATTTGCTGACAGTGTCGAGTTTTCACTGTTTAGGTTTTTCAGCACAAAGTGGCTTAATATGGTGTTCATTACCGCACTGCGGGCACCGTAGTTTGAGCCGTTGTTCAATATACTTATGCCAAGTGAAAGTTCCGGTATTAAAGCAATATAAGCTTGGTAGCCAGATAAAGTACCCGTATGAGAAATAAGTTTAAACTGGCCAATATTTGACAAGCGCCAGCCTAGACCGTAACTGTGAAAATTGCTACCAAACCATTGCTGATCATCTTTGGAAAGGTTCAATAAGGTATGCCCAGTCCACATCATCTCAAGTTGCGCCTCGCTAAATGGTAGCCGGCTTTTGGTTGTCAGCGCTGTCAGCCATTTACTCATACCCTCAGCATTACATATCATTCCTCCCGCGGCCGCGGACATGAGCGCATCCTCCTTTATTGCATTGCGTGGAATGGGGTACAAGCCCTTTCGGTCGTTGTGACCGTAGGCCATTGCGCTGGCTTGTGCGACTGCTTGGGGATGAGAGCCACTATAACAAGGCATGTCCAAAGCTTTAAAAATGCGCTGGTCGACAAAACGCTCGAAAGGTATATTGGATACGCGCTCTACCAGAGCACCCGCAACAATATACATCACGTTACTGTATGCATAGCGAGAGTGAAAAGGATACTCAGGACTTAAAAAGCGCAAATTTTCAATGACCTCTTTACGGTCGAAACCACTGGGTTCAGGCCAAATCATGCTATCACCTGCGCCGCCGACTAAACCTGAGTTATGTGTGAGCAAGTCTTTAACAGTAAAATGTTGTGTCGCGTAGGAGTCATTCAGCCTAAATTGAGGTATGTGGTCAATAACTAAGTCGTCCCAATTCAACTTTCCCTCATCTACAAGTATCGCTAGACTTGCGGCTGTAAAAGCTTTACTGGTGCTCGCTAAGCGAAAGTAAGTTTGAGGAGTAACAGGAGTGTTTTGCTCTAAGTTACTGAGGCCATAACCTTTGCTTAGAATCGTTTTGCCTTGATAAACAAGGGCTATTGACATCCCAGGCGTGTTAAAACTTTCCAAGGCTTGCAGAACGGTATCTTCTAATTCGTTTTCGTCGATAATTGTTTGGGCGTACAGAAGTGACGTAAAGCTACAGCAAATACCAAATATGACAATTCGCAGTGATAACAGATACATGTGGAACTATGGTGAGAGTCTATGTATTGCTAGTCTGTTTGAATTACGACTGATTTTCAATAGAATTGACTAAGTTCTGCATAATGTTTCCTGCACAAAGATATATATTTATCGTTGCCTCCGATATCGACTTGTGCCCCATCTCTAAGGGCATTCCCGTCTTGATCTGTTCGTGCTACGAAATTCGCTTTACGTCCGCAATGGCAGACGGTTTTTAGTTCACTTAGTTTGTCAGCCCAAGCAAGCAAATAGTGACTGCCTTCAAAGGTTTCACCTTTAAAGTCAGTGCGTAAACCGTAAGCAAGGACGGGAATATTTAACTGATCAACAATGCGTAGGCATTGCTTAACTTGCTCTTTCGTCAAAAATTGGGCTTCGTCGATAAAGACGCAGCCTAGGGATTTTGTTTGATTAAAACGCTTCGTTTCAGTGAACAAATCACTTGTCGGCTCGAACAACTCAGCAGGCGCAGAAAGACCTATCCTTGACGCTATTTTGCCTTTACCAAAGCGGTCGTCGAGAGCGGCAGTAAAGAGTAAGGCTTTCATACCGCGTTCTTGATAGTTGTATGCCGATTGAAGCAGGGAGGTAGATTTGCCCGCATTCATTGCTGAGTAATAAAAATATAACTGCGCCATTTGGTTTGCCTTAGCGAAAAAAAAGGTGTGCTTACCGGCACACCTTTTGGGGAGTGTTTGTCTCTATCAGGTGATTGATATCACTGCAAAAGACGGGCACTCCACTGGGCTATGCTTACAGATTATGCGGCATTGGCAGGTTCTTGAGGAGTTTGCTTGCTCAGATCTAAATTCTCTAAATCAAAGGTAAACTCGTCTACCCGTACCGCCAGTTTACGTTTTTCATTGTACGCGAGTAAGGTTTCTCTTTCACTATCTGAAAGCTCTTTTCTCTCATGCAGCTTGTTGACGGCGTTTTCAAATGATAAAAATGGAATTACGGGTGCCTGCTTGAGTGCTTTTTGCACTCTAGATAACAGGGGCATCGCAGCATGTTTAGCTTTAAACGCTTGCTCGTTAATATAGTTTCCGTCTCCTTCAATTGGGACAATTAGATGGGACAGTTGTCTTTTTATGCTTGAATCCTGCAAAGCGGCAGTGGAGAGCTCTCTTACAAGATCGTCGCTTATTTTTGCTGTGGCGCCGGTATAGTTATTTGTCAATACACGCATGAGTAGGCGCGTAGGCAAATTGGGGAAATTCGCGACAAAATTGCTTATCGCTTTTTCTGCTTCACTTAAAGACCATTCCATCGCGTATTTAAAGAAGGGTAACGCTTCTTGCCTATTTTCAACTTTTTGTTCGTAATAGCGAATGGCAGCCATGCCACCATAAACGTGACTAATTACATCGCCAAGTCTAGCAGATAGCAATTCTGCTTTTTTGAGTTCCCCGCCTAGTACAAGCAGTGATAAGTCTGCAAGCGGAGCGAGTTTCGCTGATATAGCCGTTAGGCGACGCTCATATGGACGGACTTCTAATAAACTTGATTCGGCACTTCGCATAAACGGCAGATAACTGTTGACTAAACTGCGAAGTGAGTTTTTTACACTGAATTTAACGGTTTTGCCTAGCACTTTATTGAAAGCTTCATCGGCATGAACATCGTCACTGTGGATTAAGTCAACCATTTGCTTGAGATAGGGGTGACAGCGCATGGCTCCTTGACCAAAAATCATCAGATTTCGAGTGAGAATATTAGCGCCTTCTACTGTTATAGCAATGGGTTGTGAGGTATAAGTATTGGCAAGCGTATTTTGTGGGCCTCGTTGAATGGCTTTACCTGCCTGCACATCCATAGCAGCATTACACACCTCTCGACCAATTTCAGTCATATGGTATTTTGCGATGGCGGTGACAACTGATGGCTTGATTCCTTCACCTAAGCCTTCTGTTGTTAATACCCTCATGGCTTCTACTAAGAAAGTCTTTCCAGCAATATCAGCGAGTTTTTCTTGTATTCCTTCGAAACGACCAATTGGTACGCCAAATTGTTCTCTAACAAACGAATATTCGGCAGTGGATTTAAAGGCAGACTGCGCACTTGCCGTGCCCATTGCAGGTAATGAAATACCGCGTCCAGCACCTAAGCAGCTGACTAACATTTGCCAGCCTTTACCGATATTTTTCTCGCCACCAATAATAAATTCCATGGGTATAAATACGTCTTTTCCACGTGTGGTGCCATTGTAGAAAGTGGCGCCCATAGGATCATGACGATTACCCAACTCGACGCCGGGGTGGGATTTAGGCAATAAAGCGCAGGTAATACCAAGTTCAAGCCGGTCTCCGAGCAATTGCTCCGGATCAAACACTTTAAATGCTAAGCCTAACACAGTGGCAATTGGCGCAAGGGTAATATAACGTTTGTCCCAAGTAACTTTCAAACCAATCACTTCTTCGCCTTCCCACTGACCCTTTGTAACAATCGCGGCATCAGGAATAGCACCAGCATCTGAACCTGCTTCAGGGCTGGTTAATGCAAAGCATGGGATGTCTTTTCCTATAGCTAATTTGGGAAGCCAATAATTTTGCTGCGCTTCGGAACCATAGTGCATTAATAACTCACCTGGCCCCAAGCTATTTGGCACCATCACAGTGACCGCAATGGCTGAACTTTTTGCCGCGATAGTGGCGACTATCGTGGAGTTTGCATAAGGACTAAATTCTAAGCCCCCAAATTTTTTGGGGATGATCATGGAAAAAAAGCGTTCTTTAGCGATGTAATCGAGAATTGCCTGTGGGATGTGCTTGCTGTTTTGCAAGTCAAAGTCGTCGATCATGCTCAATAATTTCTGAACTGGACCATCCAAAAACGCTTGTTCGTCAGCAGACAATTTTGCGTGGGGTAAATCACGCAGTGTTTGCATGTCAGGTTTTCCTTGGTATATCGACGACTCTATCCAAACGTCGCCAGCATCCAATGCTTCTTGTTCAGTGACAGAAATAGGAGGTAGTACTTTTTTAAGGCTTGTTCTGATACTCATATTTAACTTATCCGCTCATCTGACCAGTTGGTTTTGTGATACTGACACAAATTTGGGCTCAGGTCAAAGTGTTTTGGTTGAAAAATAAACGCTTGTGTATCTTAGGTGAGTTAAAAATTCTGCTGCGTATTGAAAAACATACGCGGGTATGTCGTGTCATTGCGATCTGCATGCTTAACGTTTTTCAGAATATGCCGTTAACGATATAGCATGTAAAAACCTAGTTTGAGAAGAGTCATGAATACCCCTTGGAAGTTAAAATTACTGCTTATTTTTTCCTTTACTGTAATGAGTGTGTGTGCGCATTCAGGTGATCCAGCGAAAGGCCTAGAAATCGCCAAAGAAATGAAAAAGCGCGATGAAGGCTGGGTCGATACCCTTGCCGAAACTCAAATGATTTTGCGCTCACCTGATGGTAGAGAGTCTATTCGTGATATTCGTGTAAAAACACTTGAAATATTGGAGGACGGCGATAAGTCCTTAACCATTTTTGATCAGCCAAGAGATGTCGCTGGAACCGCATTCTTGAGCTTTTCTCATCCAGTAGGGCCTGATGACCAATGGATATATTTACCGGCTATTAAACGAGTAAAACGCATTGCTACACGAAACAAGTCCGGTCCTTTCATGGGCAGTGAATTTGCCTACGAGGATATGGCCTCATTTGAGATTGAAAAGTATACATTTGCTTATTTGCAAGATGATACTTTCAACGATATTGATTGCTTTGTTGTTGAACAAGTACCTGTAGACAAATATTCCGGATATAAGCGGCAAGTAGCATGGATAGACAAGGAGCATTATCGTGTGCACAAGATTGAGTATTACGACAGAAAAAATGCACTGTTGAAAGTACTAACCATGGACGAGTATGAACAATATGAAAACAAGTTTTGGCGCGCGCTAAGAGCTGATATGGAGAACGTTCAAACGGGTAAAAGTACCACTCTTTTGACCAGCGATATTGTGTTCAAAACCGGTCTTGACGAGCAAGATTTTGATAAAAATGCGCTAAGAAGAGCAAGGTAAGTCATGAAGAGAGATTTTTATAAAAAAACACCAAAGGCTTCAAAAGGGCGCTTTACTATGTGGAGTGTTACTGCACTTATTGCTGTAGGCGCATCAGGTAGCCTGTATGCAGATACCTCTTATTCAGGCAGTGTGAGTATTCAGCAACGTTATTTCTTTGAGGATGCGCTTTACCCTCAACAAGCACAAAGCCAAGTATCAATGGCGCTTTCACCGCAAATAGAAACGAGCATTGGAGGCAGTGGCGTTTTTACCTTTTCTCCTTTTGCCAGACTAGACCAACGAGACAGTGAGCGTACACATGTTGACATCAGAGAGGCGTTGTACTCAGTGTACTTTGATAAATTTGAAGTACGAGCGGGCATTGGTAAGGTTTTTTGGGGACAAACCGAATCCTTGCATTTAGTTGATATTATCAATCAAACAGACATGGTTGAGTCAATCGATACGGAAGACAAACTAGGGCAGCCCATGCTCGATATACGATATCTATTGGACACGGGATACATAAGTATTTACGCCTTACCTTATTTTAGAGAGCGGACATTTCCGGGAACCGAAGGGCGCTTACGCGCGCCTATTCCAATTGATACCGAGAGTGTTTTCTATGAATCAAAAGATGAAGAGAGCAATCTTGATTTTGCTGTTCGCTGGCAACAAAGCATTGGTGCATTGGAGTTGGGAATATCATATTTTGATGGTACAGATCGCGTGCCTGACGCGCTGATACAGTTTGACGAAATCCAGCAACCATCCTTGGCTACATTCTATCCGCAACTACAGCAGTTCAGTGTTGATGCCTTGTATGTATTGAGCGGTTGGCTGCTAAAACTTGAAGCGATCAAAGCTGAGCGGCTAGATCAAGAATACTCTGCGTACGTGGCTGGGTTTGAATATACGCTTGTCGATATATTGAGCTCAGGCTATGACTTGGGGATATTGATGGAACATCAATACGACGAACGTGAAAACAACCCTGTAGTATTCGGACAAAATGATCTCATGCTTGGTGCGCGTTTTATGATGAATGACTTTTCCGGTACCGAGTTTTTATTTGGTTTTGTTCAAGATTTAGATGAAAGTAGTAGTTATTCTGCTTTTGTTGAGGGTGCTACTCGCCTCAGTCAAAATTGGCGAGTAGAAGTAAACGCATACTTTTTTTCGAGCGACGTAGACACGGATCCGACGTTTGCTATTCGCAGAGATGACCATCTGAGCATTCAACTCGAGTATTTCTTTTAGGAGTGGTAATGAAAGGTATAGTAATTGTTCTTTTTTTTAGCGCACTTTGTATTTCGAATGCCAAGGCTGATCAGGGGTTTTACGGCATTATATCGTTGGGGTATGCGCAAAGTGACTTGGTTGATTTGGAGCTTGATAGTGCTTCATACAAGTTAGGGATAGGCTACGAACTTGCTCCAAAATGGTATTTAGAAGCAGGGTTTCAATCCTTAGGCGAGGAAAATGTTGGCGAACTGCCTAGTGTTGATGGAATCAACACCGAGTATTCTGCGTTGTACTTATCTGCCTTAGGCAAGGCACAAGGGGCATATGGAGAATTGTTTTACCGCTTGGGCGTGATGCAAGTCAGTTCTACGATAGAATCTGTGCCTTCGAGTGAAGGCTGTCAAGTACCTCAGCAACTCAGCACGCGTCCGTTGGGGCAGCTTTGTGCTTTTGATCAAAGTCTTGTCGCGGGACAATTTGGTTTAGGCTTCGACTTTTACATTCACCATTCAACCATTTTACGAACAGAAATCGAATGGCTAAAAGGACAAGAGGATTATTCGGCCGCCGCGGTATATCTGGGGGTACGACTAAATTTTTAACTGTGATCCAAAGTATTCAGTATTCCGAATAAACGTTAATTTGAGAACTATCTGCAATAATGTGAATACCGCTAAATGCGTAAAAACGCATGAATATGGGCAAAAATGAAAAACGAGCTTGATACAAAAAAGTTGCTTCGCGTTTTTGATAAAATCCGAAAGCATGGGGAATCAAAGAAAAATGAACAAAAAGGAACGGTTCATTTTCTAGAGGGGCTCACCGCTTACACCGATTTTGACGGCTACACTGTTTTTATTGAAGATGCCACAGTGAGTCTCTCCTTCGGTTTTCACAATCAATACCATTTTGAGTACGAGGACTCTTCTCAACTTTCTAATTTCGAAAAGAAAATAGACAATATCGACGAGCGTTTTTAAGTTTATTGTATTCTGTTAGACTTCCACTTTTGCACGAGCATATGCACCCCTCTTTTGTAAAGAGGATATAGCCTTTGTGTAGTTTGATTGACGAGATTGATAAGTGCCTGTAAAATCTGTTTCTACTCCCAAGTTTACCTTTCGATTTTTGCTACCCAAGTATTGGCCTGTGTGGCTTGGTATGGCAATTCTCTATGTCATCTCATGGTTGCCCTTTTCTATGATCTTAAGAGTAGGCAAGGGGGTAGGATATTTGTTGCAAATTCTCGCGAAAAAGCGCGTTGCAGTGGCAAGAAGGAATATTGAATTAACCTTCCCTCAGTGGAATAAAGAAAAGAAAGAAGCGGTACTTAAAGCGAATATTGAACGCACAGGTATTGCATTGTTTGAAACTGCAATGGGATGGTGGTGGCCTGGTTGGCGGGTCAAAAAACACATCGAAATTGAAGGTTTTGAACACGTCGAAAAAGTGCTTTCTTCAGGTAAAGGACTATTTGGGCTGGCGCTGCACAATGTTAACTTGGAGTTTGCCTGCCGAGCCATTGGCTATCGACAACCCAGTATTGGTTTTTACAGAAAGCATAACAACCCTTTAGTTGACTATTTGCAATATCATGGCAGGAGTCGCTCAAACAAATACATGATTGACAAGCGAAATGCGAAAGCTTTTATTCAGGCAATGAATCAAGGTGAGCTTTGTTTGTATTTACCTGATCAGGATTACGGAGCCGCACAGAGTATTTTTGTGCCATTTGGCGGTGTTGAAAAAACGGCAACAACAACGGCAACCCTCATGTTTGCTGAAAGGGCAAATTGTGTACCTATGTTAGTGACGTCAATGTATACCAACACAGGCTATAAGATAAAATTTTTTCCAGCGATTGAATATTTTGCCGATAACAATATAGACGCGGCTTTAACACAATTAAACAAAGACATATTGTCTATAGTTGAGTTACAGCCAGAAAGCTATTTATGGATGCATAAGCGATTCAAAACACGGCCTGAGGAGGCGCCTGAATCCCTATATGAGCGGCTCAAGTAATTTTCAATTTTGGTTAAAACGCATATTGGTCATGCTGGCTGTGATAGCCGGAGCAGTGGCTTTTCTAATCTTTAAACCAGAAGAAAATACCGCATCGAGCGATACTTCTGTGTCTAAGCCTAAGAGCAATTCTCTGCAGGAGAGTGTGAGTCGGTTTTACTCTGAGTTTCGTTTAAGTTCAAGAGATCCGATCAAAGAAAAGTATGGGGATTATGTCGTCCCAATTGAGAAAAGTAGCGCGCCTATTGAAGCTCAAATTCAAGCGGTTACAAAGGTTAATTTCCCACCTCTTGACAATTGGGAAGGAGATTATAAACAGCGTGCCTTTGGCGAGGGGAGTACACTCAAGGCCGAGGCCGAACAGCATGCTATTAATAACGGCATGACCTTAATATGGGATCTTGACCAAGATTTTGTGATTAAGAAACGTTTTGTTTCTGAAAATTCGGTTGCGGGCATGCTATATGAGATTGCTGGTGCGATTGATGCAAACTTTCCTGCTGATCTCAAGGTATACTTTTGTGGGAAAAAGCGAACCTTAGTTATCACTGACAATGTAACAGAGTATCTGCAAGTAAACTGTCAAGTTTATGAGGGCAGCTAACTGATATTGATCTTTCGCGATTGGCGAAGATCTAACAATGCTAATGTGTTAGGCTCTTCTAAATGTTTTTAATCTGCTTCGAATCGAATGTTTGATTCTTTTGCCAAATTTGCGATTAGCCCAGTTAATCAAGCTTTTATTATCATAGTCTTAGGGCTAATTTCCACTTGGATAGCAGGTGTGAAGTGGTCCTTTCCTCGAAGGCAGTATGCTTATCCTTTTGTCATTGCATTTGCTTGGGTACTACTTTGCTCCCAAACATGGTTCAGTTATCTAATCATAGAGCCTCTAGAAAAGTTTAGCCGTGAACAACAAAGTGATTATGAAAACGTTACTAGCGAGCACTATGTGCATGTATTAGCGTGCTACTATCGCGATGTTGATCACTATCCGTTTGTTAGCCGATGGACAGACTGCTCTCTTAAAAGGCTTACACAAGCGCTCATCCTTTACAACAAAACCAGAGCAAAGATAGTGGTGACAGGCGGAACATTCATGCGGAATTCGGAAGTGGCTTATGCGAAACGCGCTCATGATTTTTTGGTTGAGCTAGGCGTGAAAACTGAGGATATAGTCGTTATTCCTGAGGGAAAAAACACCCATGAAGAAATCGTCGCTTTAAAGCAAAAGTTAACAAACCAGATTGAATTAGCGGTAGTATCGAACACCACTCATACGAAGCGACTAGTTCAACTTCTCGATATTGAGGGATTTGAACAGCTTCATTATTTTTCGGTGGGTCACATGAACGGTGGTTTAGAGCTATCATCTGCCTTTGAATTTAGCCATGGCAATTTATTGAGAACGCAGCACGCGTTTTACGAATATGCTGCGCTGATCAAGTCGGGATATTTTTTTAATTAAACTCAGCTTGTATAGGCAGCAGAAAAACTATGTCCCTTGTCAAGAATAGCGCTTTTGCGCACTCCATTAATTGAGATATCCGCTTACTTTTTTGAGCCTTTGCATATGCTTATGTGTGCAATCTGTTTCACCTAAATCGACGTCAGAGGTTATGTTAATGTCCTTTAACCATTCTATAATTTCAGGGTGATGAAACTGATAGATGGCCAAATCAAACGTAAACAATTTCCTAACAACTTCCGGGGGCTTTTCAACAGTTATAGCTTGCTCGTTTCGTTCTTGCTCAATTTCCGACACTAACGATTCATATCTTGCTTTTATCTCTTCTTCAGCACCAGCTAAAACATAGCTAGGATTTAATACACCCGTAAACATCTCATTGGATGAAATGTTTCCAAAGTAAGCATTTAGTGCACTTGTATGATAGTTTTGTAATCCAAAAAACAAATATGCGATAGCGTTAATTAGATGCTCGCGACTGGTTTCATAACTTTTTGTTTTTCTGAAATTTGCTTGCGCCTCAACTAGTTCTTCTAAGATAAGAAACGAAACTGCATGGTAGGATGCTCCTGTAATTAACAACTGGCGAGCAACTTCTTTCTGTTCTGGAGGAGATACAATGAATCTATCGTCTTGTACGTATGCTACCATTGCCCATTTATTGCCACCTAAAGCTAGTTTTTCAAGCTCATCAATAGGCAAGTCTGTATATGGAGCGATATAACCATTATAGCGGTCAAAAACTTCATCGCCATAACCGATATCAGGCATCTCCCGATACGATAAACCTACATATTCGTTCCAGTCTTGTTCTATGGTTGCCGCATACTGAATATCTTTATCATTCAACTCCTCTTCCGGCTCGCACCAGTCGTCATCAATCGATATATAATTTGAAATAGATTTATCTATTTCTTTAATACTAAAATCTTGACCAGCATCAGCAGCTACAACTTCGGCTATAGTCGAATAACTAGCTTCATCCGAGTTTTGAGCAATCATATCAATCTTATCCTTACCTGACATAAGTGTATCATTGTGTGGACTATCGGTTTTCAAAGACCCGTTTTCATTAATAAGGCTAAAAATCGCAACTCCTATTGCTAGTAATATGCCTATTAACAGTGTCCAAGATACTAATTTTTCTTTCGTTGGCATATTATAAATCAATCCCCAGGGCAAACTTTTGTGTCCCGCTGCAAAATTACGTTACAACTCTTATACATTGTTTCGCGTTTTGAATCTCGTTTGTCTTTACATATCGAATACTGGTCTATAGAAATAGAGGCAAACGCACCACCTGTTACAATTAGATATCCTGCTTCAGCCGAGAGGCCAAATTGAATAGTTCCACCACCAGCACAAATGTTCTTCATTTCGTCAGTATGCTTACTAGCAGCTATAGCTTCACACTCAGCATGATTTGCACTTGCTATTTGATTTTCCTCGAGACATTTTATTCGTGGCGATTTTTCTTTGGGCTCTTCAGGTGGAGAAGAAGGTTCATCGGGAGGCGTAGAAGGCCGTTCGCCACCCGGAGCAGATGGTCTAGAAGGAGGTGGAGAAGGCTGCGTTGGGGTTGGAGTATATGGCGGTGAAGTTCCAGCGTTGTTTTCATCATCATCCCTACAAGGAACTTCTTGTTCGCTAGTGTCACCACTTGGACCTGTATTTCCAATGCATGCGTTTGCCACTTGAGAATAAAAACTAATAGCTAATAAAAAAGTATAAATAACTCTTAGTTGAGTAAAAAGTTTTCTAACGTATTTCGTTGGCTGTTGGCTGTTGGCTGTTGGCTGTTGGCTGTTGGATCACTATGTTTATATTTCATCTATATTTCCCTTTATGACACTATGAATTCCATCACAAACGACGCTATCAACCACAAAGTTTTTTGTCAATATATTTTTTTATTGCACCTTAAAATCAACCGGTAAAATGATTAGATTTAATGGCTGATTTATTGGTGTGCAGTCTAAAGAAAGACAATCCAGCCATTGATATATCTGAGCTAGAGAAGAATGCTATTGGTCAGCCTTAAACCGAGCTTGTTAATTAACGATGAGTCAAATACTCTAGTCAGCCTAATGCCTCGTCGATAAAAAGAACCGTTTGTTGTTCCAGTGTTATTAGCTCAAAATCGCTAGGTAATATACCGTCAAGCTCCACTATATAATTATACCGATTCAACATTGCCTAGTTTTAGGCTTTCTACCAGGCTGAACATTGGACTATTTTGTTCTACGCTTGAGAGTATCTCGCGCAAGTTTTCACTTAGTTCGTTGGTTTCTTTTTCATCTAATTGCAACTTGTGTCCAATATTTCGTAAATTCAAAAAACAGGATTTCAGACTATCGATTGCATCATTTGGATAAAGCCCTGCTAGTTTTACCTCCTCTAATATCCGCAAGTTATCTGACCATTTTGCCAACGCTGGAAATTCTGAGGCATACAAGAGTACTAAAAACTGCACACCAAACTCTATATCAACTATCCCACCTCTTGTTTGTTTAATATCTACATGGTGCTTTGATGTTTTGTCCAGATGAGTTCGCATCTTTTCGCGCATGTCATAGATGTCTTTAGCTAGTTTTTGCGTGTCTCGTGCTTGGCAAAGTACTTGGTGGCGTATGCGTTCAAATGCAGTTTGTATACTGCCATTTCCATAGATTACTCGCGCTCTAACCAATGCTTGATGTTCCCAAGTCCATGCTTCTGACTGTTGGTATTCTTCAAAACTATTGATGTGAGAAATGAGTAAACCTGAATTCCCAGAAGGCCTTAATCGTAAATCTATTTCATATAGTATGCCCTGATAGGTTTGGGTGATACACAAGTGAGATATTCGTTGCACGAGTTTGACAAAAAACTGTTGATTGCTAATGGGGTTGCGCGTGCCTGAATGGTCAGTTGAATCATCTCTTTTTGCGTTGTACAAACAAACAATATCTAAATCTGAGCCGTAGCTCAGCTCATAGCCGCCTAGTTTTCCATAGCCGACAATAGCGAAGCTTTCGTCAATACTGTCTAACTTAGGGTGACCAAACTTACCTGATGTATGTTGCCAGGCTTGCAGTACCACTTCTTCTATTATGACTTCTGCTAACACAGTTAAGTGATCGCTTACTTTATTGATGGATATTGTGTCACTTACATCAGCTGCCGCAATACGCAATTGGTGAATATGCTTAAATTGTCTCAATGCGTCCATTTGAGCTTCGTCATCTTCTTTTGACACTCTCAACAGAAACTGACGGAGGTCGGCTTTGTAAGTATGTTTTACCTCCTCTAAAGATCGCGTGTCAGGCGATAAGTAACTCGGATGAAGTAATTCATCCAGTAACATCGGGAAATGCGCAATTTGTGTGGCTAACCAAGTGCTTTTCTCACAAAGTTGAATGAGGCGCTGACGAGCATCGATGGATTGCTCTAGCAGGTCTATGTAGGTTGTACGTCCTAAGATAGTCGTGATAATTTTGAAAATACCGGTAACTTTATTGGAAAAGCTACCTTGTTCACTCTCGCATAGCTCTGCAAGAAGAACGGGTATAAGACGAGCGAGTGAGCGTTGTGCGTTTTCTGACAAGCTGGATTTATTTACCTTTTCTTTAAAGTTATTTAGCGCGTTGATTAATACTCTGGAATGTGCCTCACAAAGCACTGTACTCAATATTGTGATTTGCTCGTTTTCGACAAGTTGCAATAACCATAGGTCATGATACATAGTTTGTATATCAGCCGCAGGGGTGTCTTGCTCGTCGGGCGTCGCGATAACATATTTGAACAAGGTGTGAACGTCGTCCATGATTCTTTCAATTTCCTCAACGCACTGTTGATAGTTCTGTTTTTTTAACAAGCGAGTCAGTCGCGCTTGGTTTATTTCGGATTGTGGCAAGGTTTGGGTTTGAGCATCATCGAATATTTGTAGGTACTGCTCTATTTTTCTCAAGCTTAAATAGTGTTCACGCAGACGTGAATAGTCAGGAGCATCAATAAACGCGGCAGACTTTAAGGCCTCCAGAGCGTCAATCAACGACTTTTGTTGGCAAGCGGGGTGGCGCCCAGCGTGGATGAGTTGGAGACTCTGGACGAAAAACTCAATTTCTCTAATCCCCCCTTTACCCAATTTAATATTCTGTTTAATTTGTTTTCGTCTGACTTCTTTTTCAATCAGAGTCTTCATTTCTCGAATGGAATCGATGGCAGTAAAGTCAAGGTATTTACGATATACAAAGGGTTTTACAATAGCGTATAGCTCCTGTGCGAAAGCTTTGTTTTCCTCTTCACTTTCATTGATGATCCGCATTTTTTGCATCGCGAATCGTTCCCATTCTCTGCCTTGTTCTTGATAGTAGTTTTCAAAGGCACTAAATGGTATGACCAAGGGACCACTTTCTCCCAAGGGACGCAAGCGCATGTCAACTCGGTAGACTTGTCCAAATTGATTGATTTTGTCTAGTGCATTAATGAGTTTTTGTGCCAACTTAATGAAGAAAACTTGATTTTCAATAGGCTTACGAGGGTGATTAGTTTCTCCCACACTTGGATAGGCAAAAATCAAATCGATATCCGAGGAAAAGTTCAATTCTTGTCCGCCAAGTTTTCCCATAGCCATGAGTTGCAGATGTTGTTTTTTACCTTCAGTAGTGATGGGGTAGCCATATCGATAGGCGAGTTTGTGGTAGTGCCAACGATATGTGTGATAGATAAGCGCATCGGCCAAGGACGATACTTTTCGCATCGACGTTTCAATCGATTGTAGCTCAAGCAGGTCAGCACAAGCTACCAGGCTCATCTGCACTTGTCTAATAGTGCGGATAGCGGTATCAAGTTCAAGTTCGTTTGTGCTGTCTTCAGCCGCTTTCTTACAAAGAGCATAGTAATCTTGCTGCTTATTTGGTGTATTGATTAAGGTATAAAAACCGGCGGAAAACTGCGCAGAAAACTGCTTAGCCACTCGGCAAACAAAGTCACTGAGTATAAACACTTGAGATAGTGCGGCACATTCATCGGAAAAATCATCATCGATAGCATGTTGATTGGGAAAATGTTTTGTGATGCTGTCGCTTAATAATTTAACATCTGCTTCGGATAGGCTCATCAATGTCTTTGTATTTGGGCAAATTTGTTCATATTATAAGGCACATAGCTTGAGCGCAAATCTGCGCGTTTTATTGGAGTGGTTTTTAGACACATGGAACAATTAGTCAAATTACTTCCCATAGCCGGAGACACGGTGGTTTACTTGGCCATTGACATCAGTATTGCAATACTTTTGTTGTTTGCCATTCGGTCATTGTCGGGCTTTTTTACCAAGATCAGTGTTCGTCAAGAACTGGGTGAAAAAGATAATTTTGCTTTTGGTATTAGTATTGCTGGCCGCATGCTTTCTTTAACAATTGTGTTGTCTGCTGTTGTCGGACGGCATGTGAATATGGGCTTTGAAGCTGCCGCTGTAGGCATGTTTTTGTTTGGAGCTATGGGCATCCTACTGGTAAAAATTGGCCGTTTTGCGCATGATAAATTGGTGCTTAACAGATTAGACAAGGATGACATGATAGCGCAAAAAAATGTGTCTGTTGCTCTGGTCGACGCGTCAAGCGGTATTGCAGCAGCAATTATTGCAAAAAGCATTATCGATTGGGCGCAAGGAGCTGATGTGAATGCGTTTATTGCGGTGTTTTCTGGCGCTCTCGTGGTACTGGCGGTGCTATTGTTTACTACTCGCTTGTATGAATACAGATTTGCAGAAAGCAACCAAAATTCGTCTTTTCAAAAAACGCTTTGTAATGGCCAGATTGCCTTGGCTATTCAGCATAGTGGGAATTTAATCGGCATTGCCATAGCGGTGTCCTCGGCTTCGAAGTTGTTGGCTTTTGAAGCAACAGCATATGTCAGCAATCTAACTGGTTGGTTGATAGTGGGCTTAGGCTTGGCTTTTTCTCTTATGTTAATTACCTCTGTCGCTAAAAGAGTCGTCTTGTTAGGTGTAAACTGGAAGTCAGAAGTCGCGCTGCAGCACAATATTGGCGTAGCGAGTATCGAGGCTGTCTTATCGATTGGTATAGCTCTATTATTTTCAAATGTATTTGTGAGTACTTAGAGCCTGTTGATGTTTGCTTTTGTGTGAAAACTTTATAAGGCCAAGTAGTTCAGAAGATGAGTACAGTAAATTTGTTTGACATTCTACTGTTTCGGTTACTCCTGTAAAAATATCTTTTTGTGCTGATTTGGAATGAGTTTATGTCCGTCGATCAACGCCAATTTTTCCAGTCGTGTTCTTTTTTTTATCCAAATTTCAGCTTTTAAGGCCTCAGATTTATTGTTCAACTGAGCGGCATATACAAGTCGTAGCGGCGCTTTTCCTCTTAACGCTTTAGCGGTTTTCGTTGATTGCGCTTTGTGTTCGTTGAAACGACGCTCTAAATCCTTGGTGACACCACAATACAGACTGTTTTTAGCTGTTTCTATCAGATAGATAAACCAGGGTTCTGCTGCTTTTTTTTGATTCACTGGTATACTCGCTACACCTAATTTTTATCATCTTATTTTTTCTATATGCAATTACCAGATTTTAGCCAAGCTCGACTATTAGTTGTCGGCGATATTATGCTCGATAGGTACTGGTCTGGTGGTACCGGACGGATATCGCCCGAGGCACCTGTTCCCGTAGTCAAGGTTTCAGACGTGGAGGATAGACCGGGTGGAGCGGCTAATGTAGCAGTAAATGCTGCTGTTCTGGGAGCCAAGGTTACATTGCTTGGCTTTACTGGTCTAGACGAAAGTGCTGATATTCTCGCATCGAAGTTGCTTGCACATGATATTGACGGTCAGTTTATCAGAGTCAAGGGTTATGACACGATAACCAAGTTGCGTATCATGAGCAGAAACCAGCAATTGCTTCGATTGGATTTTGAAAAATCATTTAAGAGTGTGAGTAAAGAAGAGTTGTGTAAGCGCTTCTCTGATGCTATCGCGACTTGCGATGTGGTCGTGCTTTCTGATTATAACAAAGGTGCACTTAGTGAGGTATCGGCGCTCATTGAAATAGCTAAACAACAGTCTATCCCTGTTGTTGTGGATCCCAAAGGCAGTGATTTTTCTAAATATTCAGGTGCTGATTTGATCACACCCAACTTACAGGAATTTGAAGGAGTATTTGGCGAGCATGAGGATGAAACATCTCTCAAAGAGAGTGCATTAAGCGCGTGTAAATCCCTGAATATAAA
Organism: Agaribacter flavus; assembly: GCF_042646125.1. Classification (NCBI taxonomy): domain Bacteria; kingdom Pseudomonadati; phylum Pseudomonadota; class Gammaproteobacteria; order Alteromonadales; family Alteromonadaceae; genus Agaribacter; species Agaribacter flavus. The sequence goes on along the minus strand of NZ_JBHRSW010000006.1, from coordinate 28,385 downwards.
AAACATATTACTTACTCGCTCAGAAAACGGCATGACATTGTTTTCCCCAGATGAAGTAAAACACTCTCCTGCCTTGGCTAAAGAAGTGTACGACGTGACAGGGGCGGGAGATACTGTTGTATCAACACTTGCCTCTGCTATTGCTGCGGGAAGTGAAATATCTTTTGCCTGCCAATTGGCAAATCATGCGGCGGGCGTCGTTGTTGGCAAATTGGGTACCAGCACTGTTACTGCCACAGAGCTGGCTTTGGCTGTTCATTCTCACAAAGTCCCTGACGGGGGAGTATTGTCAGAGTCTCAACTTTTGCAGGCTTTAATGCAAGCAAAGAGAGAAGGGGAGAAGGTTGTCTTTACCAATGGTTGTTTTGATATATTGCATTCGGGGCACGTTAGTTACCTCAAGGAAGCTGCGGCTTTGGGCGATAGACTAATTGTTGCAGTTAACAGTGATGAATCTGTTAGTCGTTTAAAAGGCGATGGGAGACCTGTAAACAGCGTTGCGAGACGGATGGCAGTATTAGCGGGTTTACAATCGGTTGACTGGGTTGTTGAATTTGATGAAGATACGCCGCTTCGAATCATTACTGCACTTATGCCTGATGTCTTGGTAAAAGGCGGTGACTATCAATTGAAAGATATTGTTGGCGGCAAAGAGGTGATAGAAAATGGTGGAGAAGTCCGTGTGTTAAGTTTTGAAGATGGCGTATCAACAACGGCAATTATTTTGCAAATTCTCGATAGATAATTCAATCATAGCATGCGAGTACAACTAGTTTGCAGAAAAGAACAGCCTCTAGCAGGTTTGCATAAATCACAATAGGATATTAACGACATGTACGAAAGTCATTATGGACTAAACTCTAAACCTTTTCAGCTGACGCCTGATCCAGAGTTTTTTTATGCCAGCAAGTTGCACAAAAGAGCGATGTCATATTTGCAATACGGTCTCTCCCAAGCTGAAGGCTTCATTGTTGTCACCGGCGATATAGGGACAGGAAAAACAACAATTGCAAACAGTTTGCTAAATGAGATAGAAAACGACATTTATGCTGTCCAAATTGTTACCCCAAAACTCAATCCTGACGAGTTGATCAAAATGGTGGCATCCAAGCTGATGTTGCCGGTTGAAGGTCGTACTAAGTCAGAATTACTCGAAGCCATACAAGCATTTTTGCAGACCCTTGCTTCTCAAGGAAAACGCGCCTTATTACTGGTTGATGAAGCACAAAATTTACCTCTAGAAACCATTGAAGAACTGCGTATGCTGTCTAATTTTCAGCAAGAGGGTAAACCACTTTTGCAGAGCTTTTTGTTAGGACAAGCAGAGTTGCAACCGATCTTGCGAGCGCCTAATATGGAGCAATTTCGACAGCGCATCGTAGCATCATGTCATCTTGCCCCACTTAGCCGCGAAGAAATGCAAAAATACGTTGAATACCGATTAGCACACGCCGGCTGTGAAAACATCAACTTAATCTCAAATCAGGCGTTTGACGCTATCTATACATTTACTAATGGTGTGCCACGGAAAGTAAATACACTGATGGATCGAGTGCTATTGTTTGGATTCTTAGAAGAGTTGGACGGGATTGATGAAGACGCGGCCAATCAAGTGATTGATGAAGTAAAGGCTGAGATGTTTGTTCCTGAAAATGCAAATACTGAGAGCTTTGATAAAGAAGTAGCAAGTGTTGAAAAAACGAAACAAAGGCCTACTGAGTTCACACCCAACGGCAATAAAATTGAAGATGCGGCATACTACAAGGCGATGCTTGGAGAATTAGTGGATGCCTTAGATGATGCCATCAAACACAAGATAAAACTTACGCAATACATCGACAAGTTGCTTAAGCAAAAATACCAAGCGTATGTGCGGCTTAAAACGGACAAGGATGTATAAGTGCTAAATAATTGCAGTTTTTAGTCGCGCTGAATTTTTATTCCATGCAGACTTTTAGTTTACTTACTAAACTTATAAGTCAATGAAGCTGTAATTCGATTATCGGTCAATGGTCCATCTATACGAATTAGACCATTTGCGCCAAAGCCTCCCGCATTTTGAGCATTGTCGCCATCTCGATCAAGATATGTGTAACCGATAGCCGTTCTAAGTTTTCTAGATATTTGGCGTTCAAAGGCAAGGTTAAAACGATTCACCCTTGATTCTTCAATTGAGTTTATTGTACGTCGTTCAAGGTCAGAGAACACGATCGAAGATACAATACTTGAGCGACTGCTAATATTAATTGATGCTGATAATTGAAGTGAGTCAATGGTGTTAACTAAGTCTCTCTCCACATCTTCGTCTTCTGTGCGCGAAACAGTCAGTGACAAATTGCTTCGTCTGCGTTGTATCCCAGACGTATATAGCGCTCTTTTGCGAATAACTACATTTGGACTTAATTCAAAACTAATCTCTTGAAATGGCACAAAAACAGAATCGGGGGGCAAGTTCGCGGGATCAAGGCTATCAAGGAGTTCACAGTCGTTTATTGATATATTGTTTGTATTTGGACATGCAAATAAACTAACTTCTTCATTTTGAATGATACTAGAGGCCGTTGAGATTGTTTCAGTGTAACTCAGCACATTTCTCCAATGTCTTGTGTTGTGGCGAAATAGTATGTTTGCTGTCTCTCCGAAAAAACGTCTCGAATAGTCTGCTCTAAGTTCGGTACGAGAACTTAATTGCCAATTGATAGTTCCTGCTAAAAAATTATCTGTTTCTTCTTGAAAACCAGCACCTGAGGCGATTTTTGATTGGTTCCAAGTCACTCGGATAAACTTGTTTTGAGAAGACCGCCAAGTCAAACCTGCGCCGTAAGAATAAAATTCTCTCAACAGGTTCTCACCTGTTTGAACACTTGGTACTTCATTATTTTCATATGAAAATACAGTAGTAAATAGCAGTTTAGGAGTGAAAATTGGAAAACCGAAGTTCGCATTCGCTCTCGAAGATTCAAAATCATTTCTTTCTGTTCGTTTTGTCACAGAAGTCGCGCCGCGCACTTGCATTGCAAATGGCCTAAAGTCAGGGCCACTTTGCAAACTGAACTGAGCGCCGAAATTCTCACTACCGAAATTAATATTCTCATTTTCAATAGTGTCATTTACATTGTTTTCTGCATCGAATTTGGAATACCGAAGATTGGCGTTTAAACCAAAGTAATCTTTTGGTCTAAGACTAAGTGTAAGCGAACCACCATAATTGTTGATCTTTGCTAAATCATCTTCATTGAGAAGGAAATCATCGACCCCAACACTATTGAGGTTAACCCCCCGAAAATTTTGAGAAGCATTGGCACTCGCTTGGAGTAGATTCTCGACAAGGGTAAGGTTTACGTTCCCTCGATAATTGGTGTAGTTGTTGGTCAATGATTGTCCGTCGAGTGAACGACGGATATGCTGATGTTGCGCTCTTGCCGCTCCATTCATGCGTTTTGCGGTATAAATAGCACTCAGAAACGGAGAAAATGTCCAGTTATCGGCAGCAAACTTTTCGCTACCGTCTTTTGATTCGGCAATTTGGCGCGTATAGCTCCCAGTTATACCAGAATCAAAACTCAATTCACCAGAATACCCGTTTGTGTGATTCAGGGTGGCGAGCAATAATAGAAAGCACTTAAATTTTAGATGATTTGAGTCCATTCCGTTTCCAGTTATTCTTTATCCGGATTGTGGCCATAGTAATAATAGCCATAGTACCCGCCTGATTCAGAGATATTGATCGATTTGTTGACGACAAAACCTACAGCCATATCTTGATTGAGTCGTTCTACTGAGGTTTGTATGTCTCGTAATTTAGATGTGCCTTCTTCCACAACTACTACTGCTTGACCTGCAAAGCTTGCAAGGACAGCTGACTCATTTATGCCAATAATCGGTGGAGTATCAATGATCACTATTCGATCTGGGTAGCGTGTAGAGAACTCATTCACCGTTTCTTGCATTATCGAACTGGCCAAAAGTTCTGTCGAAAGGTGGTGGGAGCTTCCTGCCGGGATAACTCTGAGCTTATCTACATTTGTTTTATATATAAACTGACTTAATGGCTCTGATTCACTCAACAAATAGTCCATCAATCCTTTTTGGGGTTTTAGGTTTAAGGTACGAAGCACATTGGGCTTTAATACATCTGCGTCGACAAGCAATACTGTTTTATCTTGTTCAGCTGCGATACTTAAAGCCAGATTAACAGCAGTAAATGTTTTTCCTTCAGACGGCCGAGCACTCGTCACCATGATAATATTACTGTTGTTGAGTGTACTGGAAAGTGGCCCGAAAGCATTGAGTATTAATTTGCGTTTTATCTCACGATATTCTTCGTTAATTCTGCGTCTGTTATCTGATGTGGTGACAAACCCAAGCTCATCCAAACGGGCTAAATCTATATCGAAAAAGTTTTCAACAGGCGTAAAAAGTTTCTCGTTGTCTCCAAGAACTTGGCTTTCGTGGTCTTTAGGAGCGGGCGTTGTCTCCTGAATCTTTTGATTGGGCAATTCGCTGGAAGAAACTTCACCAGAAACTGATTGAGCTTCTTTTTGCTTCTGCAGTGCTTTCTCTATCGTACTTTTCACAGCATCACCTTAAATTTACTGATTAAGTCTATATTCATCGTGTCAGCAGCGACTAAAATTGCGTACATCGACACGATGGCTCCAGAAGACAAAATAAACAAAAACATGCGTAACTTATTTCTGCGTCTAATCTTATCCAAATCCAAGTGGGTTACCGCGCCGAGAACTGGAAAGCCTGTGATAGTGGCTAATTGTTGACCTCTTACTAAAATCGGTGTGAGTTGTGACATTAAAAAAGCGATACCGATGCCAACGCCAAATCCTAGCACTAAAACAACAGTATAATTCATAAAGCGTTCAGGTCCCGTGGGCGCAGTTGGTACTAATGGTGGTTTGATAATTCTAAATTGGAGCTCTTCTGAAGAAATAGCCGCTCTTTCAGAAATATCGGCTGCTTCTTTCCTAGAAAGTAACTCTTCATACTTTTGTTTGATGATGTCGTAATTGCGATTTTTGGCGATACCTTCTGCTTCAATTTGTGGTACCAAATCAATTTTGTTTCTCAAATCTTCGATTTTAGATATAAAATTGGTTTCTCTTACTTTTAGAGACGCAATTGCACTTTCAAGCTTACTGATTTCAAGCGTAATTTCTTGATTTAACTGATTTAATATCGGTGAACTATCTTCATTAGGATCTTGTTCCAAATATGCTTTGATTTCCGCATCACGAGATTTTATCAATGCGTTAAGTAAATTTTGCGTCTCGATAACATCTGGGTGCTTGTCTGTAAATCGCAACTTTAAAGCATCCAGTTTCTCTTCTTGCGCTAAAATTCTCGAGTCGAATCGTGTTGTAATAACTGGCGTTTCGTCGCCGCTGCGCACAGCAAATCCATCTGAAGCTTTTTGTTTACCGGATAGTCGAGCCTCTAAACTCAAGATTTGCTGCTCAGCTTCTTTAATTTGTAGTCTTGTCGTACCAAGTTGCTCATTCAATTCGACCAAGTTTCCGTGAAATGTGCCTTTGAGAGGGAGTATATCGCTGTGCTGTCTTCGAAAATCTGCTCTTTGTTGTTCAGCATCAGTCAATCGTGACTCGTATTCGGCGATTTGTTCGTCCAGAAAGCGAGATGCATTGTCTGTGCCCCTTCTGTTGCCACCAAGTGAACCTTCGACGAAAATATCGAGTGTTTCTTGTACAACCGTGCGGGCTATATCTGGTCGAGTGTCGGTGAAGGAAATTGTGTAAATGTTTTGGCGGCCAGTGGTGCGCAACTGAATACCGTTTGTCAAACGATTGATTAGCCCTTCATAAGCGGCATCGGTTGTTGCTGTAATATCTAAATCAGACTCCCTCGCTATCTCTTCAATATTTGCGCGACTTTTTAGTGTCCTCGCCATCATCTGAACTTCTTGTTCGGGGTTATTATAGATAGAAATGCCCGCTAAAATGGGGGCTAGCATCGACCGCGTATCTACATACACTTGTGCTTCGGAGCGGTATACATCGGGCATTTTTGCAACGTATACGAACCCTATGGGGCATATCAGCCATGAACATATAATAAGATAGCGTTTTTTTATCCATATCCCTCGAATATAATCGAAGACCATCTGGATAGTCTGCTGTAAATCCTGCATAAGTAGTAACTATTCCTAGTCTAGAACCAAGCTTCTGGGATAATAACAATATCACCCGGAAGCATATCTACGTTCTTAGTGATATCGCCATCTTTAATTAAATCTTCAATAAATACATTGTATGTTACTTGTTTACCGTCAATAACTCTCACCAGTTTTGCGTCATTTCCGTCGGCAAATTCAGTTAGCCCGCCAACGGCAATCATGAGATCCAACAAAGTCATATACTGGGTATAATTGATGGCAAGTGGATTTGATGCCTCTCCAATTACGCGTACTTGTTCGCTGTATGGTCCTCTGAAGTTAGTAACAGATACAGTTACTCGGGGATTATTTATGTAGGTCGAGAGCTGTTCTTCTAATTCGCGAGCCAACATTGTGGGTGTTCGACCAGACACTTCAATATCTTCAACTAGTGATGTGGTGACTTTCCCATCAGGGCGTACGATAAACGCACCGGAAATTTCTGGATTCCGCCATACAAAAATAGACAGCTGATCACCGGGCCCAATGAGGTATTGATAGTCATTGACATCTGTTGTTAACGAAGCCCTAGAAGTTGCTGTGGGCAACTCGGGTGTAGCGCAGCCTCCTAGCAATGCACCTGCAATAGTGAGGCCCATTATAGAAACAATTAGCGATAACGGTTTCATACAAAAATCCTTAAATGGTAGCTAACAATATTAATAGAATCAGAAATATAATTCGACAGTTAATGGGTTTTCATTAGCGTGATTATGCACCAACGCTAAGCTATTTTCACTATTATGCGCTAAAATCTTGGGTTTACCTACCGATAAAAATCTCTATATAATGAAACTTCGGACTGAGTGTGCTCAATTGATTGGGCGTAATTAAGTACTCAATTATCAGTATTCAGCACAAGCAAAAGGAATGAAAGCCCATCAATGGCCAAATCTCAGCAATCTCCAAGTCGTAGATCGTATAAACTTGTAATAAGTGAAGCTGCAATTATCGCTTACGTCGCCTATTTTGCTGCTCTGAGCTTGGCGTGGCTGGATATTATTCCCAATGCTAACACTACGATTACCTTTGCAAATGTTGTTGTGTTCACACTTTCGGTTGTCATAATCAATTTGTCGGTAGGCTTGTATGAGGCTAAATTGCGAGAACCCTTTCGGGGCATAATTCGACGAATATTTGTCAGCGCAATTTTATCTTTCTTTGTAGTAGCTATGTTTTCAGGGGTGTTGTTTACATCTCTTTCGCCCCACCCACTATATGCACCGACTGCAGTCCCTTTAATCATTCTTGCACTCGTTATTTTCAGATATCACATTCACACTACTGATACGTTTTACAGCAAACCTCGAATAGTGGTCATTGGTTCTGGTGTAAGAGCATCGGTGATAGAAAAACGGATGAGAAGAGATGTCGATCGTGCAAATTTTGATTTAATTGGCTTTATTCCAATGCCTAGCGATGATAGGGACAATGGTATTAAAAATGAAAAGTTAATATCCATCGACATTGATACAGAAATGCCCTCGTTCTTGACTAATAACGAGATAGCCGAAATAGTCATTGCATGCGACCAACGGCGAGGTACTTTGCCCGTTGCAGCACTCTTTGATGCTCGTCTAAAAGGTGTGAGAGTCACTGATCTCTTGGATTTTATGGAACGAGAAACAGGGCAAATCGCAGTAGATTTGATGTATCCGAGTTGGGTAATATATTCAAATGGCTTTCAATCTCAAAATTATTTCAGGCAGTTGGTTGATTTTTGGATCAACATAACACTGGCGACAATTATTTTAGCGGTGACGTGGCCAATCATGCTGGTGACGGCTATTGCAATATATATCGATGACGGATATCGAACAAAAACGTCAGTGCTCTACAAGCAGCAGCGTATTGGCAAAGATGGGCAACCTTTCAATATTCTGAAATTTAGAAGTATGCGACCAGACGCCGAGAAAGACGGTGCAAAATGGGCTGCAAAAAATGATTCCAGAGTCACTGCAATCGGTGGATTCATTCGAAAGTATCGCATTGATGAACTTCCTCAATTGTTTAATGTAGTACGTGGCGATATGTCTTTTATTGGTCCAAGGCCAGAAAGGCCAGAATTTGTAGAACAATTAATTAAAGAAGTACCGTACTATGCGCAGCGCCACAATGTTAAGCCTGGGTTAGCCGGTTGGGCTCAACTGAATTATCCTTATGGCGCGAGCGTACTTGATTCATTAGAAAAACTGAAGTTTGACCTCTATTACGTGAAGCATCAGAGCTTGTTGTTGGACTTGCTTATCTTAGTTCGTACCGTTGAAATCGTCTTATTTGGCAAAGGTCGTTAGTGAATGGAAAATAATAATAAACTTTTCGCGATGACGGTTGATGTAGAAGATTATTTTCATGTCTCTGCGTTTGAAAGCGTGATTTCCCCAAATGATTGGGACTCTCTAGCGCTACGAGTGGGTGATAATACTCACCGGCTAATCGATATTTTCAATGAAAACAATGTTAAATCGACATTTTTTACTTTAGGTTGGGTAGCTGAACGATGCCCAGAACTCATCAAGCGAATTGTAAACGAGGGACACGAACTGGCTAGTCATGGTTCGAATCATCGTCGCAATACTGCCTTATCAAAAAATGAAGTAAAAGAAGACATATTAAAAAGCAAGCACGTGCTCGAAGATATTTCAGGTATTTCCGTCGATGGTTATCGCGCGCCTAGTTTTTCTATCGATGAGTCGAATGAGTATGTATTTGATCTATTAGTTGAAATGGGATTTAAATACTCATCGAGTACTTACCCGATTACGCATGATTTATACGGTGTTCCTTCATGGCCGCGTTTTGTGCATAAGAGAAAAGAGGGTATCGTAGAAATACCTGTTTCGACTCTTTTGCAAAAAGGCAAAAATAAAGGAATAGGGGGCGGTGGATATTTTAGATTGTATCCTTACTGGTTGTCTAAGCGACGTATCGAAAGTTACATTAGGCAAGTTAATGCCCCGTATAACTTTTATTTTCACCCTTGGGAAATTGACGTGAATCAGCCTAGGGTTGAGCAAGCAAGCTTTAAGTCCAAATTGAGGCATTATGTCAATTTGCATGCGATGGAAAAGAAGCTAGATATGCTTTTTAAAGACTACGCTTGGTCAACAATGTCAGAAGTTTACAAAGACGCAATACAAGGATAAGCGATGTTGCAGCAAGGAAATAGCTCTAAGCCTATGTTTTTGTTAATGGCTGTAGTGTTTGCATTGTGGTTGGCTTTCACTTGGACTGGGGTCGTCACTGCTGTAAAAATATGGTATGTGTCAGAGATCTTTAATCATTGTTTTATTGTCCTTCCCGCGTGTGTCTATCTTATATGGGAAAAGCGTAAGCAAGTACCATGGCAAAATGCCCATATTCAAGCTTGGCTCATTCCTATTATTTTCTCGCAAATCTTGCTGTATTTGTTTGGCTATGCGGGCGATATCAATTTGTTCATGCACCTTGCTGCATTTTCGTTATTAATCTCCCTCCCGTGGTTCATGTTGGGAAATCAGATAGCGAAATCTATTATGTTTCCTTTATTTTTCGTCATTTTTTGCATCCCGATAGGAGAAGAATTAGTACCGCTATTACAAGAAATAGCGGCAGATTTTTCAGTAATATTACTCAAGGGATCGGGTGTTCCCGTATTCAAAAGTGGTCTGTATATAGAAATACCAGAAGGCAAGTTTTTAGTTGCTGAGGCCTGTTCGGGTATTAGCTTTCTTATTGCTTCCATCGTTTTAGGAAATCTCTACGCCTATTTAAATCTCAAGCGTTGGAAGACAAGATTGTTTTTTGTTGGTCTCAGTATTGCTTTTCCGATTTTTGCCAATGTTATTAGAGTATATGGCATTATAATGATTGGTCATCTTACAGATATGGAACATGCTGTTGGTGCTGATCATTTAATATACGGTTGGTTCTTTTTTGCTTTTGTACTGATTGTTTTGTTTGTGATTGGCGAAATAATACGAAAATATGAAAAGCCCATTTCCTCGAAGTTTGAAGAAGCGCCAAGCACTCTTTATGAAACGAAGCCCTATTTACGATCAACAAATAGCAAAGTCTCCTTGGGAATAATGTTGTGCGGGCTTATAGCTGGTTTAGGGAAAATCTATGCTCTCAATCAAGACATAGTTGCACCTCAATTTACGCCAGTTTTTGAGACACAAGATCAACAGAGAAAAGTTCAGTCGGTCATTAGTTGGCAACCCTCTTTTGATAAAGCGGTATCTATTCAAAATAATGCGTTTGAGATAGGTAACGCTCGTTTCGTAGAGTATGTCGCTTTGTTTTCGACTGCCCAAGGGGAAATAGTCCGAAATCAAGACCGGCTGTATGCGCAAGATCGCTGGACAATAGAAAGCAAAGCTAGTCTATATGTCGACGAAAATACGCCACTTTCTTCCGAACGCGTGGTGTCTGTAACAAATCAAAATATGGTGATTTACTCTGCCTACTTGATTCATGACAAACTGTTCACAAATAAAACAAAGGCAAAAATCTACGAGACGTGGAAAAAATTAAGTCAAGGCGAAGCGCGAGGAGCAATGATAGCAATAGCGGTTATGGATGACAGTAGTTCGGTTTCTCAGGCGCAAATTACTGAGCGGTTTACAAAGCTGCGTCAGCGTGTTCAGTTACAAACAAAATTGTAAACGCATGCGAATATTGTTTGTTTGTCAACGCCTACCTTTTCCTCCAAACAAAGGTGAGAAGCTAAGAACTTATCATCAGATTAAGTATCTTCAAGAGAGCGGCATTGACGTAGAAGTGCTAGCGCCAGTAGAGAGCGAATCAGAGTTGAGAGATGCTGGGGAGCTTAGAGACTCTCTTGGATTGAATGTTTATCCTATCATGCGCAAATTCAATGTGTTTAACTACATGAAAGGGCTGTTAACCGAGACTGCTCTGAGCGTTGCCAAATTTTATGATAGTGAGGTGCAAAGCACGTTCGAGCGTATATTATCTACCGTTAAAATCGACTCAGTGATTTTTTCGGCATCTAGTTTGACGCCCTATTGGTGGCGGATGAGCCAAACAACTGACATTCGTGCGTATTGCGACTTCATGGATGTGGATTCTGACAAATGGCATCAGTATGCAGAGACGGCTGGTTTCGTAATGAAGTGGATTTACAAACGAGAGGCTCGGCTCATTCGAGAACTCGAGATAAAGAGTTGTGTTTCATTAGAGCGCTGCTTTTTAATTGCCGAAAAAGAACTGGAGATCATCGCTAATTTTTTGCCCGATAATGCGTCTTTGCCACTGGCTGTCGGTAATGGTATCGACACCTCTGAATTTTACCCGTCGGAAAGGCAGAGTTCCTTCGTTCTAAAAGAGCATAGTTCCCTAGAGTTTTTGTTTGTTGGGGTAATGGACTATAAACCGAATGTTGACGCAGTACTCTGGTTTGTCGAAAACGTTTGGCCACAAATAGTGTCGAAGTACCCACAGGCAAGATTTAGAATAGTTGGCATGTCTCCTATCCCCAAGGTAATAAAGCTCGCAGACCGAAAGGGTATCGAAGTAACGGGTAAAGTTAATGATGTAAGTGAATATTTTAGAAGTGCGGATATATTTGTTGCACCTTTTACTATTGCTCGCGGCGTGCAGAATAAAATTCTTCAAGCTATGGCCACAGGCCTACCTGTGATAACGAGTTCCAAAGGGGCAGAAGGCATCAATTGTAAACATCGACAGGACATTCTCATTGCCGATGAACCGGACACTTTTCTAGCTTCGCTCGATTTTCTCTTGGAGGGTGATCATTTTCGTACTATATCGCAGCATGCCAGACAAAAAATTGTGGAGGAATATTCTTGGGAAAAACACTTACAAGTGTTTAAACAAACTATTACTGGGGAGTTAAATGAAAGTAGCTAAACAGTTTATCTTTTATTTCCTATCGGTGGCTCTTTTTCCCTTGTTCCTTCTCTATCTACTCTTAAGTGCGGTGACAAGTGAAAAAGACGCGCTTTTTCAATCTTTTTGTCAGCTATTGAGCCTAGTTCCTGGCAAATTAGGTAGCTTCTGTCGAATCTGCTTTTACAAATGGCTTTGTACAGATGTAGACTTAGATATCTTTGTAGGATTTGGTGTGTTGTTGTCGCAACTTGATATTGATATTCGAGAGGGTGCTTACATCGGTCCACAGTCGAACTTAGGTTCCTGTCAAATTGGTAGAAATAGCTTGTTGGGTAGTGGGGTGCATGTGTTGAGTGGAAAAAATCAACATGGCTTTGAAGACATACGCGTTCCAATCAAAGACCAAAAAGGTGCATTAACCAAAGTGCGAGTTGGCGAAAACTGTTGGATAGGCAACGGGGCTATTGTCATGGCTGATTTGGGCGATAACACTATAGTTGCTGCCGGCAGTGTAGTAACAAAATCCTTCCCTGCGAATAGTATTGTAGGCGGAAACCCAGCAGTATTGATTAAAACGCGCGCTTGAATTGCGTTCGATCTTCGATAGGTAGTAGCAAAAGTCACGTATCTATTGATATGGATTAAAAGGAACATTATGTGCGGCATAGCCGGATTCTTGACAAATAACTACGCAAACCTCACTGAGCAGCACCTTAAACAAATGGGAGAGGCGATAGCGCATCGGGGGCCGGATGCGAGTGGTGAGCACCTTGATGAACAAGTCGGCCTTTGCCATCGCAGGCTGAGTATTTTGGATTTGTCTCCGCTTGGCCGCCAGCCAATGTATTCTGAAGACAACAACGTCGTGATTGTTTTCAATGGAGAGATATACAATTTTCTGGAACTACGTGCGGAGTTAGAGCAACAAGGTTGTCATTTCAAATCAAGCTCAGATACAGAAGTTATCATTAAGCTCTATGAGCGAGATGGTATTGATTGTCTACCGCTACTCAACGGCATGTTTGCATTTGCTCTATGGGACAAACAGCAAGAACAACTCTTTATTGCTCGTGACCGCTTAGGTAAAAAACCTTTGTACTACTATATGTCTGACGATACATATACATCCGAAGGCAGCGACGCCTCTGTTAGCAAAGCGGAAAACGCTAGTTTTGCGTATAATTTTAATTCGAATAGCAAATTTGCCTTTGCTTCAGAAATTAAGGCCTTGTTGACATTACCTGATATTAAAAAAGAGGTAAGAACAGACGCGGTCAGCGATTTTTTTGCTTATCAATATATCCCTGACCCCAAAAGTATTTTTAAACATATTCATAAATTGCCTCCCGCACATTATATGCTTGTTAAAGGGGGGACGCTAACGATAGAAAAATATTGGCAACTAAGCTTTGCTAATCAGTCGAGCGACAATGAGCAAGAGTCAGTTGAAAAGGTTAAATCACTTATTGCCGATGCCACGAAAAGACGCATGATCAGTGATGTTCCTTTGGGGGCATTCCTGAGTGGCGGTGTCGATTCGAGCGGCGTAGTGGCGACGATGTCCGCTCTATCTGAAAAGCCGATAAAAACTTGCACCATTGCTTTTGACAACGAAAAATACAATGAAGCAGAATTCGCTAAATTAGTATCTGAACAATATAAAACGGAACATCACGAATTCGCAGTAAACCAAAATGTAGAAGACTCAATCGAGCATGTTGTGAGCTTTTTTGATGAACCTTTTGGTGATCCATCACTTGTTCCTACTTTCTTTGTGTCAGAATTAGCGAGGAAAGAGGTCACAGTCGCTATTGCCGGTGATGGAGGGGATGAAGTCTTTGCAGGCTATGAAAAATATACCACTGATTATATAGAAAACCGCATCCGAGAAAAATTTCCTTCTTGGATCAGGCGGTACATTTTTCCTAGTTTAGCGTCATTTTGTGGCTTGATTAACATACGCACCTTCAAGCGTGCAAAAAGTCTGCTTCGTAGTTTGAGTGTCGAACCCGATATGGGCTTTTACATCAGTAACTCGTTTATTACTGACGAACAATGGCAGGACATTATTAAACCACAGATTCGTCAAGAGCTCGGTGACTACCACCCTTCAATCTATACCTTACAGCATTATGCTTCTGCAGATGGAAACGATCACTTAAGTAAGATTTTGTACACAGATATGAAAACGTACATGAGTGCTGGGATTCTGGTTAAGGTAGACAGAATGAGCATGGCGAATTCTTTAGAAGTGCGAGCTCCTATAATGGATAAAGAGGTCATCGAGTTTGCCGCTACTATGCCGTCTAGCATGAAGCTGCGAGGAACAGAAAAGAAATATGCTTTAAAAGAAGCCTTTAAATCCATGTTGAGTGAGGATATTTTGTACCGCAAAAAAATGGGCTTCTCAGTTCCGCTAGCGCAGTGGTTTCGAGTCGAACTAAAAAGCATTGCGTCGAAGTATTTGCTGGAGCAAGCCGAAGGGATACCGCATTATTTTGACAAAGACAAAGTAAGCAAATTGTGGCATGAGCATCAATCAGGGAGTGAAGATCATAGCGCGGTGTTATGGTCGATGCTGATGTTTGAAATGTGGTGGCATAGGTATATGCGAAATGCCTAAAAAAAACGTACTGCATATCACCTATGACATGCGCATTGGTGGCACGGAAATGGTGATTAAAAATATTGTCAATGGGTTGAAACTCGATGTAAATATGTCTTTGTTTTGCATTGAAGAACCAATTGGTCAATGGGGGAAGGATCTCATTGAAGAAGGTATCCCGTGCCATAGCTTTGAGCGTAGAGAGGGTTTTGATTGGCGATTGATAGTGGCGATACGAAAGGTTATCAACAATAAGCAGATTGATATCGTGCATTGCCATCAGTATACGCCATGGGTATACGGTGCGATTGCAACGTTTGGAACAAAGGCTCGTGTTTTGTTTACAGAACATGGGCGTTTTTATCCTGACTCTTCTAACTGGAAAAGGCGCCTGGTTAACCCCTTACTTTCAAATATGACCAAAAGCATTACTGCGATTTCAGCAGCAACTAAACAAGCATTGGTCGACTATGAATTTCTGTCTGAAAGTAAAATCAAAGTCGTGTACAACGGTATTGAAAAAGTCATTCCGTCTCAAGACCAAGTCGAAATAAAACGAGCACTCGATATTTCAGAAGGAAAGGTGGTGTTTGGTACCATCGCTCGCTTAGACCCAATCAAAAACCAGACAATGATGTTGGAAGCTTTTGCTAATGTTATATCTAGAGGGCTGGATGCAATTTTGCTGGTAGTGGGTGATGGTGAACTTATGGAAAGTTTGCAACAACTTGCTAAGCGACTTGATATTGAAAAGCGAGTAATTTTTACTGGATACAAACCTTATCCTGCCGATTACTTAAATATTATGGATGTGTTTTTACTTTCTTCTTTGAGTGAGGGTACATCGATGACCTTACTAGAGGCAATGTCTTTGGCTAAGCCCAGTGTGGTAACCGATGCTGGCGGTAATTCTGAAATTATCAAGCATAAAGTCAATGGTCTTGTTGTGCCAAATGACGACCAACAAGCATTTGCAGATGCAATGTTTGGTTTAGCTTCGCATATTGGTTTATTAAATGAGTATGCTAGCAATGCTTTAAAAATTTATCAGGAACAGTTCTCTTCGGTGACTATGAATCAACAATATCTCTCGATTTACGGTAAATAAATGTTTGTCACCTTTGTATATTTACTTATAGCAGGTTCTATCATACTGCTTATTTCCGCCCCTTGGGTTGCTGCAGTGAGCTATGCGTTCTTGTCGATGTTGCAGCCGCAATACATTTGGTTTTGGGCCTTTCAAAATGTGTCTTTATTCAAAATTACGGCCGGTATCGCTATTATGGGTTGGGGTTTTTGTATGTTGCGTGGGCAGATTAACTGGCGTGTTTACAACAACTTTATTTTTTTTGGGGTAATCGCTCTGTTGGCTCTATATCACTTGTCAGAGCTATTTACGCCATTTAAATCATACAGCTCATCGGTTAGCTCAGATTTGGTAATGGGTATTTACTTTACTATCGTTCTCATGTTCATCGTCGTTTTGGGCTTAATCAACAACAAATTAGCAGTTCAGTTTTTGTCTTGGGGATTTATCGCACTCACCTTGTATTACGCCTGGTGGGCAAATGAACTGTATTTTTCAGGTAATTGGGCCATGTTTAAAAATGGCAGACTGACAGGACCATTTGGCAGTCCATATGGTGATGGCAATGTATTGTCTATCATATGGGTTATTGGGATGCCTTTTATCATCTTTTCTATTTTTAATGTAAAGAGTATTTGGGTGAAAGTAGGGCTTATATGCTGTATTCCTCTCATTTTACATGCAATTATTTTGTGTGCCTCACGAGGCGCACTACTTAGTACTGGTATGGCAACACTTTTCGCCGCCACTATAGTACGTTCAAAAGCTTTTAATATAATACTGGCGCTTGGAATGGGTATTTTTATTATTGATCAAGGCGCGCAATTGATGAGCCGAACGGTTTCTACCGTCCAACAAGCAAGATCAGAGACTGAACAGCCCCTAAACCCTCGCCTTGTTTCTTGGAAAGTGGGGTATGAGCTAGTTAAGAGCCGGCCTCTATTTGGTGTGGGGCCACAACGCTTCCTTGAAGCCTCTTCTTTCTATACCGATAACCGCTCACCTCACGTTGCCCATAATACTTTGGTGAATTTTGCTGCAAACCTAGGAATTTTTGCTGGTTTTATCTACTTGGGTTTTTTCTACAAAGCTTGGCGAATGTTTAAACAAAATAAAAAGAAACTTGAGGAATCACCCGACAAGTTATTTGAGTTTGT
This sequence comes from Agaribacter flavus, assembly GCF_042646125.1. Taxonomy (NCBI): domain Bacteria; kingdom Pseudomonadati; phylum Pseudomonadota; class Gammaproteobacteria; order Alteromonadales; family Alteromonadaceae; genus Agaribacter; species Agaribacter flavus. The sequence goes on along the minus strand of NZ_JBHRSW010000006.1, from coordinate 11,496 downwards.
GAACAATGCAACTATTTGTTCTATGGTAGGTTTTTTCTTCGGTGCTTTATTTTTAGACCTAATAATATTCGAACCTTTTTTCTTCCTGTTGATATTACTCGTAGCCAATAATTTCTTGATTTCTCAGCTTGGTGACAAACAACAAGCTGTTGTCGACAACCTCAAACAAACTAAGACAACAAGAGCTTAACTAGGGACTATTTTATGTACAACATTGTGATGTTCGCGTACAACGAAGAGAAGAACATTCAATCGTCTTTGCGTAGCATATTTGAAAACAAAGGTGCTAAGCTCAATAAAGTTTATCTTATCGCGAACGGATGCACAGACGCCACGACAGAGGAGGCGGAAAATTTAAAAAACAAGCTGGATTTTACCGAGTTAAATGTAATTAGTTTGGATATTGGCGACAAATGCAATGCTTGGAATCACTATATGCATAATCTAAGTTCAGATACGGAAATACATTTCTTTGTTGATGCCGATGTTAAGTTTTCCCCAAACTGTTTTGAACAAATGCACGAAAAGCTGGAGCATACAGAAGAGTCGACAGTGGCGATTGCAGGCTTTCCATTGAGTGGTCGAAATATCGATTTCTATCGTTCTTTAGTTATCGAGAGAGCGTGTTTTTTTGGTAATTTGTACGGATTAAAAAATAGTTTTGTTAACAGAATAAAAGAAGAACAATTTCATTTGCCGATTGGTTTGAATTGGATTGATTCATTTTTGACAAAAGCAGTCAACACAGATCTCCAGTTTTTTGACTACAACTTACCTAATCGAGTAACCTATTTAGAAGGGGTTGGTTATTCCTTTACAAGTCTTTCCCCGCTTAATCTTGATGATATCAAGCTATATTTCAACAGGATTGCTCGTTATGAATTGGGTAAAATACAAGAGAAGTACTTGGATGCATTAAGTGTGAAGTGTTGGCCAGAGAATATGTTTGGGATCAATGAAGAGATCGCGCAGAATTTTGAAGAGGATACTAAATCACTGTCTTTTTATAAGAAAAGATTGGTGAAAGCTAGGTTGAGTAAATTAGTTAAGAAAAAATAACCAAGATAAACAGTCTATAGCGTTTTTTGTCAAAGATCCTCAAATATTTCTAATAAGGCACTGACGTGTTGTTTTGGTGAGGTATTTGGATCCAAAGCCATATGTGCTTCTTCTCCCATTCTTTCGAGTGGATGTGTATTTAGACCCCTCAAGGTATCAATAAGATCAGTCTCGTAGTCTTGGAATATAAAACCTGTGGTATTGTGCTGAACATTTTCGACTAAACCGCCCACTGCGCTGATTATGGCAGGACGTTTTCTAATTGCTGCTTCTAAAGGAATAAGGCCTAATGGCTCTTGCTTTGATGGCACTACTACTATGTCAATTGAGTCGTAAAACGTATCTAAGTCGTTAACAAAACCCAACCATTCTACCTGTGAAGTAAGCTTATGCTCGTCGATAAAAGACTGTACTTGATGGATGTAAGCCTGTGTATTTGAGTTATCGCACCCTGCAATCCGCAGTTGCCAAGAATATGTTAACTTTGCCTTTTCCAAGGCTTTAACTAGTTCAAATAAGCCTTTCTCATCGCGAATCTGACCAATAAACCCTATAACTATTTTACTATCTTTGGCTCTAGAGTGGATTGCGCGTTGAGGTTTGTTGATCGGATCAATAAGTTGGGCGTTAAGCCCTGAATAGAGGGGGAAGGTTTCTGAAAAGCTCTTTTTAATGAATGAACTTATGCTGACCACGGCATTCGCACCTTGATCAAACCACCATGTTGTACTTGAGTCAATTGGGTCTCTTAAATGAACAACTGTTTTGATACCCAAAAGCTTAAGTAGGCTCGGAATAATTTTATATGTCCAAATCTGATTACTATGTATAACTTGTATCCGATAGCGTATACACCAAAAAATTATTTTTGCTTGAACAATCAATCGTTGCGCAGCAGTTAACTTGTTTGCAAGGAGCTCAATTTGTACGCAAGGAATGTTTTCCGATGCTGCCCACGCAATCATTGGTGATTTAGCGGGTACAAAGAGTATTGGCGCGAATTTGGGGTGCTGATTTATTTCATGCAATATAATTTGCAAGCACCTTTCTGCTCCACTGATAAATGGTGCTTGTGAAAAAAATCCAATATACTTCAAAGTATTACCCCAAATCTCTTACCAAACATAGTCAGTATGCAATACTTCATATTGTGGGTTCAAGAGAATGTCAAAACTAGGAAATAAATAAATTAACTAGCGTGCTGTCTGCGAAGTTGACAAGGTAGAAAATAGTCGACTCTGAAACTGAGGGTTCATATGTTAGAAGCACTATCAAGAAGTTGTGGGCTAAGTTAAGCGATAATATTGCTTGCTATCTGCAATTGTTTCAGGTTTGAAATCATCTGCAAACCAATAAAACTTAAAAACGCAAATTTTACCCAAACCTGTTTATGATGCAGCATAATATTTGCTACAAATATTACGAGGAAAGGCATCCAATGAAGCGAATACAAGAAGGTTTCGTCGCCATAAATCGCATGTAAACACAACTGGCCAATAATCAAATATAACAAAAAATTGTTGGTTTGCGTCTTGTTTGACTGGTAGTAAATGAAAGCCGCGTAAACTAAAAGAGCGAGCCATGAAAATGCTAGGAGATTATTTAGTGTTAATACACCCTGACTACGCAATGTCTGAATTGAGAACAATGGAAAAGCTTCTGCATAAGGATTAGGTAATGCATGTAATTCGGGTATCACAAACGAAGAAATGAAAAATACTCGTAGTTTGTCAATGAACGTACCAGACTCTTCCATAAAGACATATTGAGCTTCATTTCCTATAAATAGAAAAAATTCAGAAGATGGAAAAATCTTAAATTGTATTGCTGATAAGATTGCAACAATAATAAATGTCGTTTTAAGTATTTCTATCGCCAGTTTTTTTGGGAATCGCATAAATGTCGCGATAAATCCAGCCATCCAGTTTGTCACCGTTACGGACAGTGCGGCAATGTTTGCTAGAATATAGAACAAATAACTGTATTTATTTTTCTCGTTGGTGCACATCACAAGCATGACAACGAGCATGCTGATCGAGCCCAAAAGAAAACTCTCCGGAATGATGGCAAAAAACAAAAAAGATGCGGAAGATACACCCAATAATACAATTATCAATGATGACATAAAGCTGTGGTCTAGCTTTCTTGCGATCACAAACAATATGCATACCCAGCAAGCAGAGTAAGTAGCTAGTACAATATTTATTGCTTCTTTCGGAGCGAACCCCAAAAATAGCAATGCTTGTGTTGGGAGACTCGTCAACAAGGATAGGAGAGGGTGTAGGTTGGTGCGTGAATGATCTTCCCACCTCGAAATGTAAATCTCCACGTACCTTGTGGTGTCTGCTTGAAACCACATATTATCGCCATGACTAAGCGCATAAAAATTAAGTGTGTTTGCTCCAAGGAATACTATAGTAAACGTTGCAATTGAAATCGTAAGCATCACTAGGTAGTCATACTTCGACAGCGTTACAGCGGGATTACGCGTCCTATTTCCATAAGTCAATTTTTATTCCCTTCAAAAATAGTAAGTTACATCACGATATGGGTTAAGTATTTTTATACTAGAGGCTGTCTATCTTATGTTGACAACTGGCGAGTCCACATAAGATAAACAGTCTCTAAAATACGCAAAAATCTTACTGCAAAAAGTGTTATCAGTATATACATTTGCGTATCCCTATGTTCAACTAAAAATAATAACACGAGCGAACTATTACAAGGCAGTCAATGGAAGCAATAATCACAGTGTTGATGCCCGTGTATAACGGCAATCAGAAACACTTAACACTGTCAATCAACAGTATACTGGGGCAGACACTCACAGATTTTGAATTTCTGATTGTGAATGATGGTAGTGGTGCAGAGATTAGTGCACTTCTAAATAAGATTGCATGCTCAGATGAGCGAGTTAGGTTAATCAACTGTGAACAGAACGGTGGCATCGTAAATGCACTCAATATTGGATTAAAAAACACCCATACCAAATGGCTTGCTCGTCACGATTCTGATGATATTGCTGAACCACAGCGACTAGCAAAACAATTGGAATATATGCAAAATAATCCCCAGATTGACGCCAGTTTTACTGGCGCAATTATCATAGACGAAGGAGGCAAACGTCAAAGTGCACTCGGTGTATCTACAGAACATGAAACTATGGCCGCAGAACTTGCTTTTAACTCAAGACTGAGACATCCATCTTTATTCATTAAAACTGAAGTGCTAGAAAAGCTTGGTGGGTACACTAGTGGATACGGTATTTCTGAAGACTATCGACTTTGGGTTGACTTGGTGATGAGTGGGTTTACCTTAGGAGGAATAAATCAAAATCTGATCCAATATAGACTCACTCCAGATTCGTTTGAAAAACGAATGAAGATGTGGTGTTCAACCATTGTTATTTCACAAGAATTCATCGAGCGTTATTACCAGATTAATATATCAGAAAGTATTTTTCAGAAATTTTGGTATAACGTTTTCGCAGGTCTACCCAACTATCGCTTGACCTTTCGAGAGTTAAAAGAAGTCATAACATTTATAAAAGCACTTAGGAAAAAGCATTTGTTCGATGCAGTTTGGCGCCAAGAGATTATTTGGCGCTGTAGACAAAATGTTAATGTTTCTACCCTGCCCATATTATTATATTTTACTCTTATTAAGTAAGGGCTATTCGTCCATTATTCGTATAAATCATATGGGAATGCCTTGATTAGCGCTTGCTGGCGTGTCAATAAATCTGGAATGGGAGGCATTGTTGCTATCAGCGCCTCTTCTATACTCTTGGCGCTGTGAAAAGTGTCTCTGCCCGTGCCTTTGTAATAATCTTCATATTTAAAAGCGCTTTCTCCACTACCTGAGTCATAAAAAACCGCTTCTATACCATAGGCTTCAGCTAGTATAATTCCATGTAAGCTGCTAGAGATTACCTTTTTCGCAGATAGTAACTTTTTAATGAATTGGCTTGGCATTAAGCGAGGCGAGATAAGTTTCTCGGTATAGGCTTTATATTTATTCATATCGTCGTTTAGTTGCGGAACAATAACAAAATCTCTTTTCTCTGTTTTTGATTGCAAAAGTGAAGCAGGGTAAATAAACGGCGCAAGTATTCCAGGATCACCATATATTTCGGGACAATCAATACCTTTAGACAAAAGATAGTGACGGGTTAAAGGTCCTCTTACTGCGGAGACGTTCAAGGTATTATAAACATGCATATGTTCAGATATTTTTCCGTTTTTGCCCGTTCCCCAAAGTGTATCGCCATTGGCTGCAAAATGTAGCACCGAACCAATAGACAATAATTTACCTGATTTAATTTGAGATACGTCTTTATCTTCCAAATTTAGACAATAGTTCACTGTTTCAAACGCTAAGTAATCACCTATGTTAGGTACACCATCTTTTGGTTGCCAAAAATAGGCAAAATCTCTGTGCTCTAGTGCCTTGTCTAAGCGTGATCTTTTTTTTAATTTCTTTTTAAACAACATTGACCTTCTCAATTATTGAAAAACATATACTTAAATTTGTCCCGGTAAATTTGAAATATATTTATATTGGATGAAAAAATGCTTATTCAGTCGCATAGCCGTATCTTCAGCATGGTTGATTCTGCTAAGAAACTTCCAGCCATGCATAATTACGTTGTGATAAATAGCAAACAAAGATAAAACAGTCTCTGGTAAATTGGGTAAGTATTATTGTACTATCAAGCACCTTAGATACAATTACAATATTGTGTAGTGAAGCTTGATTTGACTGTTCTTTCCAAAAGTTTAGATAAAAGCAATCATCCCTATTTAGTGTTTACTTCTGCAGGTAATAAGACGGCACTAACCAGCTGGGTACTTGGTGATAAAAACTTCGATTTGTTTTGTGTGTATTACGCACAAGGAAATGAGGATAACTTAGCGTCTTCGTCTGATTATTTCGTCAAGCACAAAGGTGCAAAATTTCCTAATTTACTTTGGGTTTACCAACATTGGCCGGATATTCTTAATCGTTACGACTATATTCTGGTGATTGATGATGATCTGACTTTACGCGCAGAGGATTTTAATCGCCATTTTGCCATGCATAAAGCAGAAAAACTATGGTTGTCGCAGCTTGCATTTCACCGAAGAGGCAAAGTAAATCACAAAATTAATGAAGCTAAACCATTCAGTTATATGCGGTATACCAACTTTGTGGAAGTCAATTCGCCTCTATTTGAACGTGAATCATTGTTGATGTTTCTTAAAGAGTACGATGCTGAGGTAGTGGGAATCGGTGTGGATTATTGGTACTCGAGCCGTCTTGCAGACAAGGATACGGAGCGCAACAAAATAGCCATTTTTGATATTATCCCTTGCTGTAACCCTAGAGATCAAATTGCTAAGGGGGGAGTACGTGAGATTGATACCGCGGTGAGTTTTGACGATCGAATGAAAAGTTGGGACATAAAATCTCAAAAACTAGGTATTGAAAGAAATTATCAAAAAATAGAATATCGCGCCGTGCGACCTCAGCGCTTTATCGCTACTATATTGCCAAGCTTGAAGGTATTGTTTTTTAAAGTGTTATATCACACATACAAAAAACTTACATTTAGTCAGCCTTATCCCTAGACGTTTGGTGCGTATACAGCTTACATCAACTAGTCTTTGTATGATTGCGAGAAAAAATGCGACAGCACTCTAGAATACAAATTGCCTTTTGCTTGGATGACAACTATGTTCAACAAGTAGATGCGGTTATCCGCTCGATTGCGGCGACTAATGCAAACAATGCTATTGATATCCATTTGGTTTTTAATGATCTGTCTATTAGAAATCAATCCTATTTTGAGCAGCACCAATCTGAAAACTTGTCGATTCATTTTGTTAGCACGGACATTTTGGTTGATGATGTTGGTCCTAAGAACCATGTATCTAAAGCTACATTTGTTAAATTTGAGATTATTAAGGCAATCGACGGGCTTGATAAAATTTTGTACTTAGATGGCGATATCATTGTGTTGGACGATCTTTTGCCACTTTGGGAGACAGACATCTCTGATTATTGTTTAGGAGCAGTGGAAAATCCATTTTCATCTCGCCATGAAGCACTCAATATGCATTCGGATGCGGTATATTTCAATGCTGGTGTGTTATTGATGAATTTAAAAATGATGAGACAAACTGGATTTTATGCGCGAGCACATGAATATATTAACAAGCAAGGTCAACACTTAATTTTCCATGATCAGGATGTGTTCAATCACTTGGTGAATGGTTGTTTTTATCAAATGGATGCAATTTATAACTATCAAACGTTTTTTATTAGAAAAATACACCTTTTTGACAAAGTAGAACAACGAACGCTGAGGGAAGCGTTAGATAAAGCTGTTATCATGCATTACTCTTCTGGGATCAAACCGTGGTTTTATTTAGATCCCCATCCAAGAGCCAAATTGTTTCGACGATACTATACTGGCGCTTTGCGCAGGGATGTTTCAGAGAGTTTACTTAGACAGGTTGTGCGCTATTTGGTAGTAAAAGCGTATTACTTTACACATAAAATCATATAGTTTGCTACTGGTGGCTATACTGAAAAGTTATCACTAGCTATATGTCGCTTTTTCCTTACGTATTATTCGCCTTGTTATTAGTTGTTAGGGATTTCGCAGTGTTTTTTACGGTAATGCTAACATTGCATTATGAGCTATTTTCATTTCTTATTAATTTGACCAAACTGGACATTCACTTTTATGGCAAATGTTAAAAAACTTTTTTCAGCAAGTATGCTGTTGAGTGGAGCAGAAGTATTTCGAAAAATGGTTGGCTTGGTCAGCACATTAATACTTGTAAGACTATTAGTACCTGAAGATTTCGGTATTATTGCAATCGCGTTGTTGGTGATGGGCTTTTTTGACGCTCTAAAACAGCTTGGTGGAGGAGCATACTTGATGCGCTCTAAAACTATTAATGACGATATGATAAACACTACTTGGACAATCAGCTTTATTAGCAACGTATTTACATCGTCAATGCTCATCATTTTTTCACCCCTCTTTGTTAGCTATTACGGAGACGATAGGCTACAAAATATTCTATACGTGTGCGCCAGTATGTTTATTGTGTCTGGTTTAGCAAATCCTGGAATAATCCACTTAAAGCGAGCACAGAACTACGTACCGATTACGAAGGTTAGTATTGCTGGAAAAGTATTGGCTGTTATTATTTCAGTGACTTTAGCCTTTACCTTGAAAAATTATTGGGCTTTGATTGCAGGGCAGTTTACGATGGCTATTGTAGCAAGTGCCGGCTCATATATTATACATTCCCACAGACCCAAATTTACCTTGGTGAACTTTAAAGCGCAGTGGAGTTTTTCAAGTTGGTTGTGGCTACAGTCTTTGATGGGGTATGGCAAGGCTCAGCTTGATACAATAATTGTGAGTTCCTCATTTTCTAGTGCCAGTCTTGGCTCCTATCACACCATCAAATACTTGTCTTCTTTTCCAGTAACTTATTTTATTGGTCCAGCAACGCAACCTCTCCTCGTTCAATTATCAGAAATTCGAGATAATAAATCATATTTTGAACAACAGTTTGCTGTCATTATGATTGCCTTATTTTTATTCGCTGCGCCAATAGTTGGATTTATGATTGGGAATCATTTGTTGATAACAGAAGTTTTTTTAGGAGGTAGTTGGACGGAGTACTCGATTTTGTTCGCTGTTTTCTCAATATCATTGATAAGTTCAACTTTGCTTGGAAATACAATCCAACTACTCATTATTGATGGCAATACTCGAATGTGTTTTATTATCGAAACATTTAGTTTCGTGGCGATATACAGCGCACTTTTGTTGTTAAGTTTGGATTCTATTCAAGCATTCGCGATAACAAAAGTCGCAATAGAAGCCACGCTTGCTACTCTGTTTTCCGTAGTTATCATTGTAAAATATTTTGGTTGGAAAACACTTTTGCAAATTTTTTTCCAGTTCGCCTTAATATCAATTATTGTAGTCCTTGCGTCCATCACAAATGCAGTTGTACCTAGTACCTTACCTTTGCTCGTTGAGGCATTATTATGCGGTTTGTTGTTCTTGTGCGTTTATCTGCCCCTTACTTATACTATGCTAATCGTGATGAAGAAACGCAGCCGAGTTTGGAAATATCTGTTTAATTTGTTCCATAAATTTATGCAGACTCTTCAGCTTAGACTTGGACGAAACAAGCCTTTTGTCGAATAAAGCTAGGTGCATTACCTTTAGACTATTATGTTTGAGTAAATTATGGCCAACGCAAAAAAAACACATATAGTTTGTTACCCAAGAGTAAACAATACAAATCAATATATAGACTTAAATACTCGGATATGGAAAGGTTGCGGCTTTTCGGTGGAACAAACCGATCTTTTATTAAGTGAAATTCGCCATGTTCTTACTATTGATAAACAGAGTGTGCTGATATTAAACTGGTTTGAAGACCGTGTATCTTATCGAAGCTCTGCGTTACTTGAAATTATCAAATCTACTTTCATTCTAATTGTATGTCGGTTTAAGTTTAGAAAAATTATTTGGGTGCGGCACAATCTAAACCCACATAGTGGCAAAGCTTTCAGGTGGTTCTCACTATTGAGGAAGCTATTGTCAAGCTTCTCTGACGCAGTTGTTGCTCATCGGCCAACGCAGCAGTTAGATATAGAATATATACCTCATCCACTGTATCTACCAAAAGCGGTACTTGTATCACGAGCAAGTGCCACTGCACCATTTCTTATTGTGGGAGTGGTAAAAAAGTATAAAGGTATAGTCGAGTTATTATCGGTGTGGCCCGCAAACTTAACGATTAGAGTAGTCGGTAAGTGCAGTGACTCAGACTTAGAAAAAGAAATACATACGGTAATACAGAGTCGAAAGCTAAACTGTACATTTGTAAACGCCTTTTTGTCGGCAGAAGAGCTTGAACGCGAAATAAAGTCAGCGAAATTTGTTGTACTACCGCATGCAGATAACTCAATGCTAGTCACCGGCGTATACTTTCATGCGATCAGTTTAGGTGTGCCATGTTTGATTTCTAAAGGTGATTTTGGGCATTACATAAAATCTGAGATTGGTGATACCCCCTTGTTTTCTAGAACGACGATAGCCAATGATCTCGAATTATTGGCGGATATTGATAGAGAGGCCTTGGTTCAGCAGTCGCAAAACAACTTTAATGATGCAAGAATTGAATCTCGATGGTTATCTATTGTTACCTACCTTTAAAGCTACAATTTGATAAAAAAGACAACAGTATTTTTTTTAAAGAAGTGATAGTATGTAACACAAACAGCAGTGTTACACTTAAATATGCACAAAGAATTTCGGCTCAGAACTAACTCGCTTGGAAAGTCTCGAGTATTAAATTTTATTGTACCAATACGTCACCCAGATACGGTAAAGGACAAAGAACACCAGCAAGACTGCTTATCTCAACTATTTCGTTCTTTTGACAATCAAAACTGCAATGCTTGGAAAGTGTATATTGCTTGCAATACAGAGCAGAAACTCCCTGAATTACCAAAGAATTTTCATGTCGTTTACGTTAACATTAGACCTTCAAACCATGAGGTTGCGAGCTTGACTAGGGAAGAAATGTTTGTTGCGATTCGCCATGATAAAGGTAGCAGAATCGCTGCAGCTATGGACTGTGTGGAAGACGACGAGCTAGTGATGGTAGTTGACGACGATGATTTGTTACACGAGAATTTGGTTTCTTTCATTACAGATAAGGTTGAACAGAAATTTTTTTATGTCGAAAAAGGATACTTTTGGGAGAGCGGAACCAAGCGCCTTGGTAAAATTGACAATATCCACAAATTTTGCGGATCCACTTTGATACTTCCTAAGAATGCTTATGCTATGTTCAACGAGAATGAGTTGAACTCACTGGGTATGGTAAACCATGATTACGGTATCGCTGAGATCGGAAGTCATCATTTAATATTCAAGCGCTTCAAAGTTGAGGAAGGGCATTGGCTTGCGGTGCCCTTTAGAGCGGTAATATATCGTGTTCAACACACAAATGCCTCACTTACAAGATTTTCTGCTAATTCACGCCTATCTTCAAAAACTGGAAGCGTTCTGTATAGATTATTAAGTATAGCAAAGGGAATAAAACGTGGTCTGCGAGGAGACCCACGCGGTGGTATCGGAATTTTTCCTATGACTCAGAGGCTCAGGCGAGCCTTTTTTGGAAAGAATTGAACCATAAATCGGATACTTTTTATCGCCTGTCTTAAAACACCTACTTAGATGTGATCAGACCAAATCGACCATGCCTGTTGTCTCATGGTCAATTCTCAGGCAAGTTTTCTTGAGTGATCTGACCATTACAACTAGGCAAAGCGCTGAACTCTGGTGTCAGTCAAAACAATTACACCTAGTTAACGCCCAGCAATGATTTGATAATGTGCCTTTCACTT